>CAZFUA010000108.1:0-1545 GCA_964521995.1 Microcaldota archaeon | reverse complement strand
AAAGGTGGAACAAACTAGAGTATGGGCTTGCTACAGCTACACGTGCGGCTGCCACCGCGGTAAAGTACGGCGTTGAAGTTTGGGATGCCCTGTTGATTGAAACGATGAAAGAAAAAGGGATAAGTACCATAGTGACAGAAAACGAAAAGGATTTTAAGAAAGTTCCTGGAATAAGGATTATAAACCCATTCAAGTGACATTCCCCTACGACTAAAAGTCGTGGGAATATGTCGCATAATCGGAGTTGATCATAAATCGTTTTTGCATGGAGCGACAATTCGCATTATCTGCGGAGGGCGTAAAGGCCTACAATCTTGTAGCAAGCGCGTCTAGAAATTCCAAGAAACTACGTGGAAAAGAACGGCAGCTAGTCATGAGAGCCAACAGGAAGCTGGCCGCTGAATTCCACAAATTAGTAATGAGGGATTTGAAAAGCAGAAGGGCAATAAATATACTTGAGATTGGTTGCGGCGGAGGAGAAATGCTTGTAAAACTCGCAAAAGCAACCGCATTCAGAAACTCGTATCTCTTAGGGATAGACAAGGAAGCGAAAGAGGTAAGAATCGCATCCATGAGAGCAAGGAAGGCAGGTCTTTCAGGCAAGGTGCATTTCTCCGTAGGAAGAAACAACAAGATACCGTCTCATGAAAAATTCGATCTTGTTTTTACAGTACTCTCCTTCCATGAATGGAGACACGGCTACAGGAGCATACCATATATATTGAGCAAGCTTAGCAAAAGGGGTAGATTCGTGATATACGAAACTATGCCGATAAATCTGAAAAATTTCCGCAATTATAATAGGCGTAGAGTAAAAGTTATAATTAGGGGGACGCACGAGCTGGCAAAGGTTGCGTTTTACTGTGATTAGTGATGCCCGTTGATGGTCTAACGGATTCTCTTCTCAGCGTCCTTTTGCTCCTTGAGAATGTAATGGTTCTGTCTTCTGACTCAGCTTCACGTCAAGCTATCTTGCAGCAGCATAGAGAGAATCAGCGCAAGTTGCATTTTAGTGAAGCCGCTTGAAGGTGAGAGAAGGGGAACTTCCCACGGCGGCGGAACTTAACAATATTTTAAGACCGCCGATTAAAAAGTTAGGCGCGCATCCCAAAATCTGGCTTTGTAATGTAGCAAGAACACCGTCAAGGCAGAAGAGACTTGGAAGGACGACACAGGATAAGTCATTTTAGGTATTTGCTGTTCTCCTTCAGATATTTTCTGAAAACCACTGGACAAATATGTTCTCATCTTCTTTTTTGTTAGATCTCTCTAACGCATTGTAGTAGCTTCTTCTTCCGGTATATTCTATATTGAGCATTGGGTAGCCCCTTTTATGCAAAATGAAATTCATTATCAGCCTCCCAACTCTTCCGTTTCCATCTCCGAATGGATGTATGGTCTCAAATTTAACATGCGCACGCGATGCAGAGACAGAGAGTTAGATAACCCTATTTCTAAGCCAAGCCTTCCCCAAGCTAGGAGGACGGGGCTATTTAATACATATGTAATACATATGTAATACAAATGTTATACAAACCTATATAC
>CAZFUA010000107.1:0-1685 GCA_964521995.1 Microcaldota archaeon | reverse complement strand
TGAAATCAAATGCAAAGAACGTAGATGACATAATAAAAGAGCTCGAGACTACAAATATTGAAGAACGGTCTGGAAGAAGCATGGACAAGGAGAATGAAAGGGTCATGGAACGGCTCAGGCAATTAGGTTATATGTAGGATTTTGTGGTCCTTATGCTAGTAAGAAACATAACTATGCTTGGCCACAAGGATCACGGCAAATCAACGTTGATAGGGAATCTGTTGATACTGACGGGTTCTGTAACGAAATCGAGAATAAAAGAAGCAGAAATGTATAGTAAGAAACTCCATAAGGATTTTGAGCCCGCTTTTATACTCGACAGTTTTTATGCGGAGAGGACAGGTGGTCTGACAATAGATATAACTAGGGCGGAGATTTCCTACAAAGGAATCGCTTTCTCCTTCATAGACGTGCCAGGCCACGAGGAACTGATAAAGAACATGATAAGTGGTGCTTCTTATGCAAACACCGCTTTGCTTCTTGTATCTGCGAAAAAGGACGAAGGAATACGAGACCAGACAAAAAGACATCTGTTCATAGCCAAGATGATGGGTATAGACCGTCTTATCGTCGCTGTCAACAAGATGGACATCGCAGGATACAGCGAGAGCAGGTTCAACGAGATGGTAACCGGCATATCGGGATTCATAAAAAAGATAGGCTTCGACTTGAAGGACGTCAGGTTTGTACCGGTGTCAGCATACGCTGGCGACAACCTTGTGGAATCTAGCAAACACACGCGTTGGTATAGGGGAGCCCCTCTGCTTGAGCAGCTCTATAGGGAGTCTGCCGGGTCGCAAGCAAACACATCAGGGCCCCTGAGACTGATAGTACAAGGCACGCTTGAAGACAAGGAACGCCTCGTAACCGGCAGGATCATAAAGGGAAAAGTGAGCGTCGGCGACCAGGTCTGCATAGTGCCGAACAAGAAACCGATTAGTGTGAAAAGCATAATAGTCAAGGGCAGAAGCGCAAGGCAGGCGAAGGCTGGGGAGAACGTCGCGCTTAGGGTGGGGAAAAGCATAACCAAGGAGCTGAGAGGTTCCCTCATATGCGGAAGCGAATATTGTCCCATACCGAGAGATAAGATAACAGCTAGGGTATTCCTCACAAGGAGGCTTGGCAAAGGATTGAGCATAAAGTTCAACGGAATCGACGTCGGATGCAATCTTAAGGTGCTTAGATACATCGACCCTATAACTGTGGATGAGAGCGCACGCGGCACTGCCAAACCACTTGATGCAGTTGTGGCTGAGCTCAAGCTCTCAAGAGCAATACCAGCGGAGAGCTTCAGCGAAACCAAGGAGCTGGGCAGGTTCGTCCTTTACTCGGGGAAGGAGTTCGCGGGCATGGGCGTGATAATATGATTGGTAGAATTCAGAGGAAGCACAACGATGCGTAATCTACAACACTTTCTATGTCGCCGGTCCCATTACCGGAATCTGAATTGTTCAGGAGCAAGCCCCTGCTTGCATTGTGCCTCTTCTTGGCATACATCAATGCTGTAGCTATAGGGCCGTACCCGCACGCGCTCTCGTTCTGCTCTTCCCTCTTTTTGTAGAAGCCATGGACATCCATATTCTCCAGTCTTTCAAATAGGGGTTTGTCCTTCCTCTGCGCTGTAGCCCTCGATTCGTAGTGGTTGAAGTCGGAGCTTGCGACCACTATTATCTTCCTGCTCAGCG
>CAZFUA010000106.1:0-1832 GCA_964521995.1 Microcaldota archaeon | reverse complement strand
CTGAACGCTATCATGCAGACTGACATGAAGGAGATCACGGCCAATGCCGACGTTTCACCGCCCTGTTTCGGCAGCGAGAAAAAAGATTGCCGATGTCATAGTGAATGGCAAGGCAATAAAAATAGAGGGGGCAATTTCAAGATAACGGTAAAAAAATGCGGACAAAATGGCTTTCCGAAAGCATACATCTCCATACCCCATCATTCCGAAGGCAGGCCCACCGAAAATTCTATATATCTTGAAAAATACAGTATTTCCAGTGATGAAATGTGGTTTTTTAAGGGGGGGAGCAACTACGGCGCGAGCGGCAAGGAAACACACTCACATGGACAGACATCAGGTAATGGGGTACTCATAACAGACGAAGCGGTAAACCGTATGGAGGCATTGCGCGCAGTTCCCAAAGGGTTCAGAATGACAACCCCAAATGAGTTTCATTCGAAGTGCAAGAAGGACATCGAATTTATGGGAAAGCCTGGCGCTGTAAAGCTTAGCAAAAGCGTACCGGTCTTTACATATTCGGTAATAGGCATCGTTGCGGTAAACCTTGACTACAACTCTGCGGATAATGAGCTGATTCTAGTAAATGCCAATATGGGTCCGGAAGGCATCGCTAGAGTAGCATATGTCGAAGATAACAAATCCAATATGATTAACTCGACTGCCCTGAGGAAGTAAGAACAACAGGAACAGCCACACAAACCTCAGAAACGCTCAAAAGGCTCAGCACTTAACATCCTAAGATTTACCAGAACCCAACGCTCAAAACACTTATATATCTCCAAAACCCTATGATATCGTGATATAATGCTCAAGGACATGCCGGTGCAGAAGGGCAGGTATGCAGAATTGGAGGGCGACCTGAAAGACAAGACATCGAAGTACGGCAACCTCCACGACCTCAAGAATTCTGTAATAACAGCAGATAATTACGCTTATTTGGGCTACGTACCAATACCGCCCTACAAGGCAGTGGCCGGCAGGCTGAAACTAAACATAAGCGCGGCGGAGGAGCTCAAGGGGCTATATTACGAGGTCATAGATCCGGTGCGCATTGAGCTGCATAACATACAAAGAAAATTTATAGGTGTTAAACACTGGTTTGACTTTGGCTCCAGCCTAAGGCCGGACAGGGAGGTTACCGACAGTACGGGAATCCAGTCCATGATGGGATTCACTGATTTCTTCTTCGGCCTTATGAATAAAAACGGGCTAGGTGACAGGAAAGCGATAAAAAGGGCGATAATCTATCCGTTGACTATATCGCAGATAACCGAATGGGACAGTTCCGGCGAACAGGCCAAGAGGCTGATAAGCACCCTTATAAGCCTCATAAAAGCGAGGGAAGAGAACCCAGAGCTGAGGGACATGATAGACGCGATATACAATTCTGCGCGCAGGAGAATCTAAACCTTATCATCGAACCTTCAGAACGTGCCCAAAGACCCAGCACGCCCAATAGCCTTAAGACTTCCTCTTAGGATATGGAACGTTAGGGACTAAGCCCTAACTTACAAATAGTCTTATATCTTCCTTACGTTCTTTGCTCGCGGTCCGCGGTCTCCCGCCTCGACTTCGTATTCTACGCTGTCGCCTACGGCAAGCTCTGCGCCGTCCAAAACGGCCGTGCTGTGCACGTATGTGTCCTTGCCGTCCTCTCCGGTGATGAACCCGAAGCCACGTGCTGCATTGAACATCTTCACTTTTCCTTTCATTGAGATCACTATATATTTCAATATTATTCTGATGCGCTTAATATATATATCTTTATATACGGGAGCTGTGTGGCTCTGACCCACAATACGATGGGTAAATAATAATTGGGTTCCCTA
>CAZFUA010000105.1:0-1853 GCA_964521995.1 Microcaldota archaeon | reverse complement strand
GAACAAAATCGCCCTTCGGGCGAACCTGTCTGACCTCGGTTAGCCCTGCCTATCCTCGGACTCTCCTGTGTAGGCCATGGCTCCAGGACACTTGGGACAGCACACCTCTGGTGATTCGCCAGGACGCAATTTTTCACCCATGGCAAACTCATTAATCACCCAAGCAGGAACCCACTCGCTATAGCCACAACGCTTGCAGCGATATTTGAGATGTTTTTCGTCCTTCTTTGAGTCAAAAGGTATTTCCTCAATTCCGTCCTGCCAGGACGGGATCTCTTTCCTTTTCTTCATATGGCCTCCTCCATTTGGTGGAACCCCAAAAATGATACATATAGCCATATCGTCGATGCCACATATACCATAGTTCCATCTCGTGACCGCAAAATGGACACTTCAAGGGGTTCTTGCCGAAGCTATCCATCATTCGGGACTTCCAAGTCCTCTTGAACTTCTTAATGGATCGGCGTGGTATTATGCCCAGCTTACTATAATTGTACGATTCTACGGCTTTCTGTGCAATGTCATTCTTCCCACGTCTGTATAAGCCATAACGCCTAACCATCCTAAAATGCTTCTTGGGAATGTGCATCGTAAGCTTGCCTATAAACGCCAGGGCATCTAACTCTGCTTCGACTATCTTATTTGTGTTATGATCTTTATACCAAAACTTAACCATCTTGCCATCATAACTTATAATCCTATATTCGGCGATCGCCGGACGGGCCAAATACCGACCGATATACCTGGCTGCACCACGCGCATCTTTCATTCTGTTTTTGGCGTGTACATAAAATCCATTAGGGTAACGACTATACAGCGATTTTACCAAGGCAAGCTTCTTCGGATCATCCTTAAACCTTTGTCTAATAATCTCCAACAACACCCACTGCCAGTTCTTGCGCAGGTATTCATAAGGTATGAAACCCACGGGTTTCCAACGATTAAGATTATCAAGTGCTCCCTCTGTTACGAGTGTATGTATGTGCGGATTAAAGCCTAGGTCACTACCAAAAGTATGTACTACTGCTATCACGCCTACTTCATAATCGAGCGACTTGGACTTGTTTTTATACCAGCTTTGCACTACTCTGGCTGCACCATCGCTGAGATCTTTGAGTAAATCGCGGTCCCAATAGAATGCGCCTCTCAATTCCTGAGGTATGGTAAATACTATATGTCTATGACTTACATCAATTATCTTTTCTACCTGCTTAGCTACCCAATTCTCTATATAGACTTTGCCACAACTGCAGCAAAACCGACTCTTTCAGGTAAACCCAACTTTCTTGTAGTGTTTGCCACAGTGCGTACATAGATAGTATCTATGCCCAATATTTATATTACCACAGCCGAGCATTTTTTCTACTGCTTCCTTGACACTTGACAGCATATTGTCCGGTATCCTGGCTGTGCATTTTGGCAGAAAAGCAGACCAGTGATCTGCGAATATCTTTTTAATCTTTATTTTTACTGTTTCCGGCCTGGAAACCTTTTTATTCGCCTTCATGAAATGATTTTATCCTATGCTGCAAAAACTGACAAGACCTTTCTTGTGATCACATATTCGATCGATATAATCATGAAAGTGAAGAAAGCATAGTTTCCTAGATAACAAAAAAGACACCTCGAACTTATTCAGGCGATAATAGTCGCCTGAATAAGCCAAAATGTCTTGTCTTGCATAAAGGTTGGAGGCGCGGGCACCGCCAAAGACTGCTCCGCGCATTCGGAGTCTCGGCTTGCGAACTACTGCGGGACCCAATGGGGCGACTCCTACATCCCGCCGTGTTGCCACGGCCCCCACCCGCTACGGCTTTTCGCCCTTCGTCCGCCGGCCAGCTTCAGCGCTGACC
>CAZFUA010000104.1:0-2006 GCA_964521995.1 Microcaldota archaeon | reverse complement strand
GGCTCAGGGAAGCCATGGAGTTCTGCAGGATCAACACAAGGAAGATGCTCGGCGAGAAGGCAGAACCAATAATACAGAAGCACTACAAGGAGATGAGCGAGATCATAGAGAAGCTTCCAGGATAAATACTTTCTGTTCCTTTAGACTGAGTAGATGCAATGATAGTGCCTCAAAAGAAGATAAAGGTCATAGCGTTCGCAGGTAGCCTGCGCAAGGGTTCATTCAATAAGGCGCTGGTCAACGCCGCCAAAGAGCTCGCTCCAGACGGCATGGAGATAGAGATATTCGACATAAAAGGGATACCTGTATACAACCAGGACGAAGAGAGCGACGCTCCAAGGCGCGTGGCAGAATTTAAGGACGCGATAAGGAAGGCCAACGCCGTGCTTATTGCTACTCCTGAATACAACTATTCCATTCCCGGCGCGCTTAAAAACGCCATAGACTGGGCTTCGAGGCCGTACAGCGGCAATCCACTCAGCGGCAAACCGGTCGCCCTCATGAGCGCCTCGGGAAGCATACTCGGTGGCGCTCGGGCGCAGTACCCTCTCAGGCAGGTATTTGTATTCCTGAACATGCATCCAGTGAACAAGCCTGAGGTTATAGTGCCGATGGCCCAAGAAAAGATAGATTCAAACGGCAAGGTAACCGATCAGCATACGCGCGAAAAAATAAGGGAATTGTTGGAGGCGCTTTTGGCGTGGACAGCGCAACTCGAAAAGAAATAGCAGGCCTGATCTAGGATTTTATATTCGCTTTCGCTTCGTTGGCCTTGCCCCTCAGTTCGCCGACCCTTTTCTCATAAACTTCCAACTGCCTTCCTCTCAATTTTGCGAGCTCGTCAAGATAGTTCTTCAGCATCGCGTATCTACCTTCTACCTCGGTCTTTAACTCCATAAAAATCCTATCTGCGTCTGATTGTTTTGCGTCCCTGGCTTTGCTGTCGAAAATCGTAGACAGCATATGGAAATTCACATATACGGTGTTTTCGAGGTCCGCATAGGGCGTTGCGGGATAGCCAATGCTCATATCCGGCTCTAGGTCTTTCTTGGCACCAACATACATGGAATTGAATCTCTCCACATCAAACACCCATTGGTTTATGAAAGTCAGCCTATCGAATCTGCCAGCTGCTCCGGGTCGATCGACGAGCCTTCCGGTAACACTCTTTATCCGTATATCCAGCTCCCATAATGCCTTGACCATCAGATTCGTATCTTTCAGCCCCCTGTTCGCCAGTTTCTCCGCATTCTCGTTCACTGTAGCAAAAAGATCCCTCAGTGCTTCCATGTCCCTAAACAGCTTCTCGGAGCTTTCCGGTTCCGTTTCTCTCGTTTTTTTCATCTGCTCGGCCAATCTACCTATTACCCCCTCGTATGTGCTGCTGGATACAGGATAGAGTGCGTAAGCCTTTTCCATTATCATCCCGCGTTCTTTGTTGGTAGAAACTTCCATAGAGTTCGCAAGGAAGTTTGAGAAGATCATATCGTTGTAAAGGGTTCTCCTTGCCTGCTCGTATTCTTTTATACCGACGTGTGCTCCTTCCATGCCTTTCTGATATAGGACCGTTTCCTCTACAAGTTCGATATACGAATTGGCGAGTACGTTGAAACCTAGGTTGTACCCGCTCTTTATATCAAAGACCTCTTTCACGAGCGACAGCCTCTTGCCCCAGTTCTGGGCATATTCATCATCCGCATCTTTTAATGTTGCTGCGAGTCTACCCAGGCTTTCGAAAGCCTTCCATGTCCTCTTTCCCAGTTCCTCTGGTTTGTAATTGATCTCAGCATACTCGTCACACGGTCCAGCAAAGTTATTTTTCGTTATGTCTACCAGGTCCTTCGCTTTGTCAATTGCGTCTTTTTTCTTGTCCATGATGTCGCCTCTACACAGTAGAGCGGTTTACAAGCATATTACGCCTTTCCAGATATAATAGGCTTTGCTTTGGCGCGAGATTGGGACAAAAATGGTCACCCGTCTTTCCTTACAACCAAATAAACTTTTTT
>CAZFUA010000103.1:0-2039 GCA_964521995.1 Microcaldota archaeon | reverse complement strand
CAGTAAAGGTCGTAGTCGAGGGCGGAAAAGCTACGCCTGCACCACCTTTAGGTCCACAAATAGCGATGTTAGGACTCAAGGCGCCGGAAGTGGTTAAAAAGATAAACGATCAAACGAAGAAGTTCGAAGGAATGAAAGTGCCCGTAATCATAGAGGCTGATAAAGCGACAAAAGAATACAGCATAAACGTGCTTATGCCTTCCGTTTCGCAGTTGCTAATAAAAGCGGCGAAGATAGAGAAGGGTTTCGGTGATAGAAAAGACAGCGCTTCTGTATCCTTTGAGGAAGTAAAGAAAATAGCTACGGGCCACGCACAATATTCTTTGGCCAAGGATGAGGCAAGACTTATAAACGAAGTGTTAGGCAGTTGTGTCAGCATAGGGTTAAAAGTTGATGGAAAAGATCCGAGAGAATTCATAAAACACTGACATGGTATTTTTCCTGGGCAATATAACAATATTAATATCGCAATACGGATACCTTGCAATATTTGTTTTGATGCTTCTCGAATCGATAATATTCCCCATACCTAGTGAAGTAGTTTTGCCGTTCGCAGGTGCAATGGTCGCATTAGGCGTCTTAAGTCCTATAGTTGCCTTTCCAGTCGCGGTAGCTGCATCTATATTGGGCAGTTTCATTGGTTTTATTATAGGGTATTTTTTAGGTATTGATATTATATTCAATTACGGAAAACATTTTGGTTTTGAAATGAAAAGTTATAAGAACGGGGAAAAGTGGATAAAGAAGTACGGCGTTCTATTCGCATTTGTATCCAAACTTTTACCTGCTATACGCTCAATATCATCGATGATATGCGGCGCATTCAAGATGGACACAAAAAAGTTTTTGCTCTATACTACGCTGGGAATCGTTATCTGGTCGGCCGTGCTCATGTACGCAGGATATGCATTTGCAAGCAACTGGAATGCAATCTCATCGTCTATGCAGCATTCGACTATTTATGTTGTTGTCGGTGCAATAATAGCTTTGGCACTGATAACAAGAAAAAGCATAATTAAAACGATTAAGCGCACGTTGCACAAGAATATGCAAGCGTAATTTCTACCCGCTTTTTCGTCTTTATCGCCTCAGTGGCGATAGATTACATTGTAATCGCCGAAGTCTTGAAACTTAACTGTGTTATCACAAGTACAATATAGTAATATTTTGTTCGTGCCCACGTGTGCACGTCTGTAACTTTTAAGGTTGCCGTGTAGTTGTTTGTACCTCTGTGGGTATTTTAATATTTCATCCATCTTTTTGTTCACAAGGACGTACATTCTCGGGTCGCGACTTTTTAACCTGGAAAGTTCCTTCTCCATCGCTGTAGAGGTCTCCTTCTCAAACAACCCTATTAGGCCATTGAGCTTTACATGCTTTGTCATATTAACGTATGACAGCAATAACTATTTAAACGTTACTATTATAAAATAGTTTAAATTATTCCAAAATAGTCGATTCGGCCCTGAGATAAACAGTTGAATATCCAAACTGCGAAGATGTATATGGTTGATACTGCCGATTACATTTATAGCCAGCATCGTAGCCTTTAAAAAGGGCGGTCAAACTATATTTAATAATCCGCTTGCATCTTATCTAATTATGGTGAGCTGACAGAGTGGCTATGTATTCGTCTGCAAATGACAGTTACGTCAGTGCGTAATCAAAACACAGCCAACGAAGTATGCGGGTTCGATTCCCGCGCTCACCTTTTATAGTAGTTGACAAAGTTAAATTTGGCAAATCTGCTCCGTAGAATGCCTCCAGGAGGCTACCAGTTGAGGTTTTCTAATTTGCACCTGTAAGAATTTTGCCCTAAATTTTGTGTCATTTTGGCAAACGTCCGAAGCTGGTTTAAGTAACTTCTTTCCTATACTAGGTATGACTGGAAGACATTATTCAGAGCAGGAAAAGGCGAAAGTAAGGGCCATGATCCAATACGGCCTGAGCAAGAGGAAAGCTGCTGAAATCCTGCATATCGCTCCAGCTACGCTTTGGAGATGGAGCCTGCCCCCTTCAACTTTCAAGAATAAGACCTA
>CAZFUA010000102.1:0-2061 GCA_964521995.1 Microcaldota archaeon | reverse complement strand
CCCTTATGTAGTCCGCGAGCCTTCTTTTCGATTGGGACATGTGGTCGTGCTTCCTTGCTGCCCTCTCTACGGGAAGAAGCAATCCGGTCAATGCGGATTTTTTGCCGTTGTAGTCCCTCCTTTGGAGTTCCAGTTCCTCTTCCTTGCTTTTGATGCGTCCGGCGATGTCCTCGTCTATGCCGTCGTCCAATGATCCTGGTGATGCGTATTCGTGCATCGATCTCCTCATTATGGATACCTTCGACATGCTGTCCTTGACGAACCCTATCTTGTTATGCAGCTCCTTGTACTCGCCGATCTGCCGGGAGCATGCATCAAGTTCGTTGCTTAGGTCCTTGCAGAGCCTCTCCATTGTATTGAAATGCCTCTTCACGTCGCTTAAGCCATGGACGTATGCGACCATCACCAGCCTGAAGGTGTTGTTGGCCTTCAGGATCTCGTGCATGAGCGCATTGTATGCATTGAGCATGCTTTCGCTTTTGTAGTATATGTTGGCGCCGCCAAATTCCGGCCTTGCGGAGGCTATGCGGATAAGCGAGGCAGTGTAGCTCGGTTTCTGGGCTATGGCATTGCCTTCCTTGATGCCGTAGAGGTACTCCATGTCAGGGGCGTCCTCAGACGCTGAAAACCGCCTTATGGAGCTTTCGAAGGATGAAAGGCCGTTGGATAGGTCCCTCTCTATTTCGGGCGCCCTGGCCGACAGGTGCCTTAGTTTTTCGTCCAGGCATACGTTGAGGTATTTGTCCAGTTCAGAAATATCCACTTCCTCCCTTGGAGGCGCCCTTCCAAATAGCATTGAACCGATTAATAGATGCGCATAAATGATTCATATAGGTTTTCGTGTATTTCATAAACCGGAATACAGCGTTTTGCAACGGCATAGGAGTGGGCATTGAGTCGGCTTGCGGTAAACTGGCCGGTTTTGCAGGAAACGCACATCGATGGATGCCTAAAGGTACCTGAGGCTCTTGCCCGTCTGGCCGTGCTCCTCCTTGAAGTCCATGTAGTCCCTCTTTATCCTGTTGCCGATGTCATAGGCCAGCTTCATGCCGAGAAGCACCACTAGGATCGCGGACCATACCTTAAGCGCGAACAGGTGCTGCTCTATGAATATGCTGTCGAGTATCAGGCTGACAGCAGCAAGAAGCGCCAGAAACCATAATGTAATGTACAGCTGCAATTTCCTTTTGAACCTCACATAAGCATATCTGACTTTAACGTCTATGTTTCTTATCGACGCCATCTACTCACAACATAGACTAATAGATGACAAGATTTAATAATATATGCAGAAGAAAAAATGCCTGCTTACGTTTCCACGAACAGTTCGTCTCCCTCCGTGACTATCTTGTATGTCGGTTCGTTGTCGAGCTCCATGGGAAATTCGACAAGTTTTACGGTCGTCACGTCCCACTTAGCACCATGCCACGGGCACGTTATTATGTTGTTATCCAGTTCGCCCTCGGCCAACGGGCCGCCCTGATGGTTGCATGTTCCTTTCATTGCATAGAGATTCCCGTTCACGTTTGCAACCACTATGTCATCGCCGCCCCCTGCGCTTACGCTTTTCATGCTGCCAGGCTTGGGCTCGCCCTTTTTGCCTATGCTTATCCTTGCCATTGTACCACCATGCTTATATCGCAATTACTTTATTTAACTTTTCATTACAGTTCCAAAAGTCTTTAAGCATTTTTATCGTAATAGATACGAGAATATGGTTACAGTAAATGACGTGATTGACGTCCTTAGCCAGTGTCTTGACCCGGAACTGGGGGCGAACATAGTCGACATAGGGCTTATTTACGGCATAAAAATAAGCGGCAGCGACGTCAAGCTCACGCTTACCATGACTTCGCCCATGTGCCCTGTGACGAGCATAATAATGGCTGACGCGCAGCTGAGAATAGAGGCAATACAGGAGGTGGGGAAGGTTGAGCTTGAGCTTGTATGGGAGCCGTTATGGAGCCCCGAGATGATGAGCGAGGAATTGAAGTACACAAGCTGATATAAAATAAGGGGCTACGCCCCTTATAAACCCTACTACGAACGGCTCCATCCCCC
>CAZFUA010000101.1:0-2063 GCA_964521995.1 Microcaldota archaeon | reverse complement strand
GCCTTGATCCACTTCTTTCCGCTGTCTGAGTCTTGCAGCGCAAAACACACTTCCCAAAAAGTCAGTACCGCAAACACCTGCGGCCCCATTCTGTCATTTTGATCGCCGGATACCGGAATGCCTTTGTCCAATCCCACTTCACTCCAGGGTTGCCCTGCATGCTGCTTCGATCTGGTAGATCTTGCCTTACACGAAGATGTGGAGAACCTTAGAAATTTTACTGGCAGGAGACTCATGTTTGTGCCTGTAACCACCGACGGTGAGGACGGACCGTTGGTCGTGCTCAGGCTCGAGTGCGAGCCAGACTCAAGAAGGCAGAAACGACAGGAAAGAAGAATCTGAGATGTTTTTCCGCATAGGGTTGGGGGACATGTGGAGTGATAACCCCTGCCCCACTATGCCGGATGCATAGAATATCCCTAACCACAAATCGTACTCTCTGGCGCGTGAACGCCATGCGCTATGCTGACATATAAATAATTCCTGACGGGAGAAGTTATACAATTCGTCAGAGGCTATTCCGGTCTCCAGCTCCCCGCCAGAAGATAAAGCATGGCGGGCAGGCTGCCCTGTAAATCCCGCTCGAAGCGGGATTTCGGCAACATATATTCTATTGAATTGATGCCTCAACTTATACCTGACATCCTGGTTCACTCGTGATCCGATGTTGTTCCCGTAAACATCATAGCTGTACCAGGTTGAGTCATGCTTCTCATAGAAGCATGGCGAAATCCCGCCGCGCTTTGGCGGGATCATTGGCGTGTTGCTGCTGTTGAGAACCGCACGCGTAGACCCTAAATGATCCTTGACCAAAAAATATGTCGCTCCTCCTTCAACCACCGCGACTAATCCCGTCGGACCGTAAATGTAAAACCGATCGGTGGTGCTTTCGCCGTTATCGAGTAGACATATTCCCTTTTGCCACTCAACGAATATACAAAGACTTCGCTCTTAGCCGCGGGAAACTTGTCCGCTGAGATTGGAGGTGGCACTTCATGTGATGTAAGTTAACACCCTTCTTCATAGTTTCGCAAAGATAGCCATCATGATGAAGGACAAAACAAAATACACGAACAATGTGATATTTCCTCGTCTGATTGTATTCTCGTCGTACTTCAACACCACAATATCCACCTTCTTGAACAGAAAACTCATAATCAGGTATCCTGGCAACCAAAACAGTACAAGTGCCTCCAGATATTGCAGCCACGTTGGGTCATTCGGATTCCAAGGGATTATGTTTCCTGCTCCAATTCCGAGGACATCAAGTGCAGTAATAGTGTTCATGAATAACAAAAGAATGAAAGAGAGAACGGCAGATAGGTATGGAGTGTGTTTTGTCCCCTTTCCTTCTTTGTAGTAATTGTATAATATAAACAGGGTGAATCTTATCAAGCGAATCACGAGCTATTCTCTCTTACGCTAATTTAGGAAATTTCCATTCCCATCTGAAGCAGAACAACCGCTTTGAAAAATATGAAGACGATCCTGGAGGCTAAGGATGGAACAGCCTTCCGAATCCAAGAATTTATTAAAATCCCAGGCAGACTTCGCCCCGTGTATCCACGAATGCTATACCCCCTCCCATAGAACAAGAACAGCAACGCTATGCAACCTTGGGACAAAGGATCACATAGCTATAGGATAGAATCAATCTTAAATAAATCCTTATCCTTTACTACGATCACCTTAATTTCGACTCGGTCACCATTAAAAGTATCGACATAAGATATATAAAAAACATTGCTCTCTTTTGAATCTCCTTTGATAGATAGCGTCTTCAGCCATTCAATGTTACTATCTTGAGCTTTCAGGAAAGGGTCATAATCCAACCCCTCTTCTTTAATTTTGTGGAGAAGCCTACGCGTACAGTATTTAGCTTTTATGGAGTCGATTCTTGCAAAGTTGGGTGGTATTCTTGCATTCTCGACGATATAACTCCCGTAAAAATGTTTCAGCATATTCAAAACTTGCTCCTTTGAGGAATACTTATTCTGAATACCCTTACAACTAGTATTACAACAAATTAGTTTTGGTGCGAGCGAGAGTTTAATTATCTTTGT
>CAZFUA010000100.1:0-2069 GCA_964521995.1 Microcaldota archaeon | reverse complement strand
GCCCATGCCTGTGAATTCGGCATCCTGCATGTCCTTCCAGGGCGTAGTCTTGCCATAAGTAACACTCTACAGTACAGTATCCGTCAGATAAACAGACAGAGCTGAAATGTAAGACTATATTAGACAATAACCTATAAAAACGTGAGGGTCGTGCCGCAAATGTAGGCTGTTGAATTCTTACACGATTCTATTGCGTCAGAACGTTAATGTGCTTTTTCCCTGGAGTCTTACCTCGCAGCCAGATTAGATACCGTTCTTCACCCACGTTTTATTTACGTCGCGCATCGACTTTTCAACGCCCTACCGCAAATGGCGCGCCGGAATGCATAACGCATCCACAGACCTAATTTATGGTGCTTTCAGCAGCGCCCATATATCATTCTTTACTGCGTCGAATTTCGGCAGCTCTCCCGCTATTAGCGCCCCCAGATCCCTTCCCCAGCTCTCCCTCTTTTCTTCAATCTTAATCATGAAACTGCTCTTTCCAAACCTCATCCCCTGATGGGATAGCTTCTTATTCACAAGCTTTATATTGAAATTGACTGTCTTAATCTTTAACAAATACCAGAAATCGTATACGTCCCGCGCCTTGCCTCTTGAATAAATCGCCCGCACTTTTTCCGCCATTATCTCCCCCTCGCCCATCGCAAACATATCAAATGGCCTAAGTTCCCTATAAAGAGAAACATATGGTACCGCGTTAACATCAAGAACTACCCTGTCCCTTAAGCTTATGTTAAATAACAAAGTAACCAGCGTATCTTTTCTGCCGTCATAAAGCGGGCCCATCACTGTCTGGCGGACATTCATGCTCTTTCCAAATTGCTCTACGTTGACTGTGCTGTTTATATTTAATAGCCTGAAAAAGTATGGCAGACGCGAGAAAAATTCCCCTGGTCTGAAACCTTTCCTTACAGAGAAATCTAAATCTTCGCTAAAACGATTCAGCTGGTATATCTTGTATAAACATGTGCCACCCTTAAAGATTAATTTATTGCCAAATTCCCTATAAATATTTAAAAGGGCGACATCCTGCAGGTAATCCAATTCAGCAAGTCTGATTGTCAGACCCTTAAGTTTCGCAATAGACAAAAGATCCTCGTGCCTAATCATTCAAACCATCTTTTAATCTCTTGGCAAGGCCTTTTGAAGCTTTTGCATATGAGAAAAGTCTAGCCCTACTGATCTTTTCTTTTGCTGCCTTTACGACCTCTATTGCCTCTCCAATCGAAATCCTTTTTGCTGTTATTCCATCGATAATCGCTTTTTCTGGGGTTGCGATAAAGATGTCCACACCCATATAAGTTATCTTATTAAAGCCCCCAAAAGCCTCCTTTCTGATGTTTATGAATTCTATCCGTGCGTTGCCGTAAGAAATTATCTTTCTATTTCTCTTCATGGTAGTAACTACGTGGATGGTGAAAGGCAGCTGCTCCGTCAATTTGTAATAGTGCAGCGCCGCCCATCCTGATATATAACTGGGCCATACGATCCAAGAAGCCACTACAAAAGGATCGTCTTCGAGTGTATACTTCCCCTTCTCGATTTGGTGCAGTTCTCCGGCATTTTTAAGACGATATGCCACCGTATATGCATACTCCCTGCTCTTGCCCAGCGCATTTGCAATGTCCTTCACAGTAAAAACAGGATAGCGCCTCAAGCTGTTTAATAGGTTTTTCCTCATTCCATCAATCTTATCATTAATGATAAGATTGGTTATCTAACATATAAAAGCCTTTCTGGTGCCAGTCGAGGCAAAATGATGGGAAACCATCAGCCTCTTATCTTCTTTGCCCAGTCCACAAGTTCCTTCAGCAGCTCCTTTATCCTGTCCCTCGTGTGCTGGTCAGTGAGCTTCCCGGACTGGTCAAACTTCTTGTCCACCTGCCCCACCACCACCGAGTCGTTTACCGCATGGATATCTAGATAGGCAAAGGACTCACGAAGCTGCAGCTGCGCCTTTATGCCGCCAAGCATGCCTCCGGACGAGCTCATTATCGCTGCCGGCTTGCCCTTGAAGGAGTTGTCTCCGTACGGCCTGGAGGCCCAGTCTATCGCATTCTTCAGAT
>CAZFUA010000099.1:0-2225 GCA_964521995.1 Microcaldota archaeon | reverse complement strand
GGAACAATATATTCCTGCTTCTTGTATGAGCACCCCCTTTTTGTCCGAGGTAGTTGCTTTCAACTAAACACCAATTTGCAGCACAATCAGCAGCACAGTAATCGCGCATTATGTAATATTTAAGCGTTTCTATTAGCCTGCTGTGGGGCAGAACTGATAACCGAAGGTGCAAATTAAAGTTTACTAAATACACAGCGGAAAACCCGCCTTTTCAAAGGGGTGAATGCACAGCCGAATAAAAATATGACCCCATTTCTCCACCAGGGCTTAGCGACATCATATCGTCGCATCCTTTGACATGTTTTCGCTTCATCAAGTTTGTCTAACTGGAACTTAGGCATTATGTTCCTTCCACGAAATTTGCCCTTTTGGGCCTCCAGCATTCAGACGCATGATAAGTTTTTACTGCAAACATATATATTCCTTTTCGCCCCATAACACAGTATCGCTGCATGCTTTGGGAAGCCCGCGCCTAAAGGCGCGGGAGGATGTCACATCGATGTGTTACAATATGTTAAAAGACTCTAAGTCAAGGGGTAAGTTAAATGTTTGAGATAAAAATAGACGATGCAAAATACTGGAAGAACTGCGTTGACGCTATAGACAGCCTCATAGAGGAAGGCACATTCAACATCACAAAAGAGGGCATCTCGCTGAAGGCCATGGACCCATCCGGCATAAGCATGATATCCTTCTTCATACCAAACAAGGCGTTCTCCAAGTATAATATTGACAAACAGGCCAACATAGGCATAAACATGGACAACTTGAACAAGATACTCAACAGCTCCAGGAATGGAGAGCAGCTGGTGATGAAGGAGGAAAGCAACAAACTCGCTCTGGAGTTCATAGGAGAAAACACGCGAAGAAGGTACAAGCTGCCTCTGATAGATGTAAGGAAAGATGCTGACAAGGAGCCAAAGGTAGAATTTGATTCTATAGTTGAAGTGAAGAGCGATTCGCTTAAGGAGATAATAAAAGACGCAAATCTGCTGTCCTCATACATAAGCTTCAAGACAGACAAGGGGTCTTTCAGGGTAATTGCAAAGGGCGATGCGGCAGAGCTGGAAGAGGAACACCTTAACAACGCCGAATTCATTAAGAAACTTGAAGTTTCTGATGGATCATCCGCCACATTCAACCTCGAATATCTGGGCAAGATAATAAGCCCGTGTCCGTCGAGCTCAAACATCTCGATGTCCATGAAGACAGAGGAGCCTATAAGGATAGACTATAAAATAGGAGACGCTCAAGTTGCATACTATCTGGCTCCATACATGGAGAGCTGAATAGAAAGCAAGAGCCAGTGCCAATTGCAACGGGCAGGGCGGAACAACGGGCATCATCTCGGGCTGCCAGGCAAAAGATAGTCCATAAATAGTTTTCAATAGAGATACTACTAGATAAAAATGAAAATGCTCATATTCATAGCCCCTAACGATTACAGAGAGGAGACTCTTGAAAAGGTCCGGCTTATTCTGGATAAATGGGGCGTTAAGTACTCGGTAAGCAGCTATTCCAAGAAGGAATGCAGAGGCTACCACGGTGCAGTGTGCGTGCCCGATATTAATACGAACTCCGTCAGCACCGGGGATTACGACGGATTAATAATAGTGGATGGCAAGGGCATGGACGCGTACAAGCTCTATGATTTTAGGCCGCTACTTGACCTTGTGCTCAAATTCAATGCATCAAAGAAGCAGGTGTGCGCCATAGGCAATTCCATCAAGGTCCTCGCAAGGGCAAATGTGGTGAGGGGTATAAAGGTGGCGACACCGGACGATGAAGAAGCAAAACGCCTTGTTCTTCTATTCCACGGCATACCTTCACAAGAGGGATACGAGATAAGCGAAAATGTCTCTACAATAAGGGATTCCGACAAGATAGACATGGCAATGCTCGAGATACTCTCCCGCGCCGGAGTCAAATAATACAGAGTAGTTTAGATGGGCGATGATAAAGGCACAGCGAGGCGCATAGCTGGGGAGCGCATAGAAATACTGCTTGGCATATCAGAGCGCTTTTTCAAGGGAGAGAAGCCGGAAGGGGTTGATGAAGCACTGGCTATGAAATACATAAACCTAGCGATGCAAATAAGGAGGCATTACAAGATAAAAAGCAAGGACAAAAGGCTTGGCCTCGTATGCAAGAAATGTCATACCATGTTGATACCTGGCAGAACATGCAAGGTGAGGGTATTGGGCAAGAGCGGCAATATAATATAC
>CAZFUA010000098.1:0-2230 GCA_964521995.1 Microcaldota archaeon | reverse complement strand
GTGAATAAACTCTCTTCTCGTTAATTTCCCTTTGTTCAGTTTATCTCTTAGTATTCTGAGCCGTTTCCATATTCTTCTTGCATTGCTTTTCTTGACGAGTTTATTTTCCGGGAAAACTCTGAACCCTAGCATGGTTATTCCCCTATGAAGCTCTATGGTTCTTGATTTCTCAGGATGCAGTTCTATCTTAAGGTTGTCTCTGAGAAACTTGTCTATCTCTACTTTCCATTCTTCCAGTATGCGCTTGTCTTTATGAAAGATAACGAAGTCATCAACATATCTGATGTAATATTTGACTTTCATCTTATGCTTTACATATTGATCGAGTTCGTTCAGATATACGTTTGCAAAAAACTGTGATGTGAGATTCCCCAAAGGCATGCCTATACCTGGAATTTCTGCTTTGTGATTTGCCAATATCAACTTTATCAGCCAAAGCAAATGCTCATCTTTGATCCTACGTTGGAGAATGTTCAGCAAAATTTCGTGATCAACCGTATCGAAATAATGCCGTATGTCTGCCTTAAGGGCAAAACCATCACAAAAAGGCCTTAAATTTTTACTCGCCCCCCCCCCCAGCGTATGCATCAAAAACAATAAACTTCCTCAAAAACTTGGATGCCCTTTTTATTGCATTGTGTGTTCCTTTGTTCTTCTGATTTGCGAATGAATCATGTATAAAGAGTTTCTCAAAAATAGGCTGTATTATGTTACATACTGCATGATAAACAACACGATCCCTGAAATCCGAGGCATTGATCTTTCTAGTCTTTGGATCTCTTACAATGAAAGCTGTTAAAGGTCTTGGTTTGTATGTAAAGGTTTCAAGTTCATACTTTAACTGTTCAAGATTCTTCTGCAAATCTTTTTCAAAGTCAATAACATAATGCTTCGTGGTCTTTCTTTTGCGTGCCTTCTTGAATGCCAACTCAAGATTAGAATAAGAACATAACCGATAATACAAAGACCTGTAAGTTTCCATTCGATCGCCAATAAATCTACGATGCAATGCAAGGCCATTTCAAAGCCATTGTCCAGCCTCCTGTTGGCATTGACGTTACGCCTGTTGTTGAAGTCGTTGTAGTCACGGACAAGAGGCCCGCAATGGTAACCCATCTATTACATTGCCTTTCGGCAACACCACAGCTTCAAGATTTCGGCTGCGCCTACTCAATGTCGCTGTTGAATTACACGTCTAGTTTGTGCCTTTAACTAGCACTATAGACAGGTGTGTGGTCTTCTAGGCATTGCATCTGTGAACTTTTATGTTCACGGATTGAGGGATTCTGCCCTCAAACCTAGATACATAGGATTAGACAGTTATTCTTTTATGTCTATTGTTCTTACTTTCCTGATGAGCTCCTTTACCGATGCGAGCAACTCTGGTTTTGTTGTCTCTTCTAATTTTGCTACACTTGACTCTGTTAAGGTCGCTGTATTGCGCAGCTCAACAAGCCAGCCTAGTGCTCGGGCTTGTTTGCTTTGCCCAGGCTTAGCTTGGCTTAGACCACCCACCCCAAAGCCAAGGTCCAGCCACACGTCGGCATAGACGTAACGCCTGCCGAAGCCGCTGTAGTCACGGACAAGAGGCCCTATGTAGGCACTATCATCCTTAAACCATCCGTAACGTGCTTCTGCATTATTATTTGAAACTTCCCTGCCTTGTGGTATTCCAGTTTCTGCATCAGGCATTCTCCATGCATCATCTGGCGGAAGTGTAAGCACTTTTGCAACCTTTCCGTTTATTACCATGTTTAAATCCATATCAAAGTCCCTTTGCAGGACAAGGAGAGTGTCTTGCTTTCCTCCGTATTTCTTTAATACCTCTTCTGGCACTATGTATGTTATTCCATCGTAAACTATTTTTTCTGTTAATTTGTCGCCCCTTCTTGGATATACAACAATAGTTCCAGGAACCCAGCATGGAAACAATCCTCTATTAATATACTTATTTCTTAGGCTGTCGGATTGGAGTATTGTATCTGCTTCCTTGTTATCCATTCCAGTCATTCTTAGGTCCTTGTCCGCAAGAACCTGCCTGCCGGTAACATACTTTGTTACCCCGAACTCCCTAACGGTCATCTGTTTTGTTGCCATTTTACCACTATCATTTAATATGTAAGTTTATTGTGAAAGACTTGATATTTAAGCATTTTGGTGGTTTTTAAACCTATGCTTTTGGTGATGGCCTTGGTATTTTGCACAGAAAGCTAGGTATTTTTGTTCGAAA
>CAZFUA010000097.1:0-2280 GCA_964521995.1 Microcaldota archaeon | reverse complement strand
TGTTATGTAAGGAAAAGTATTTATATATTCCGATTATTTATTTCTTATACTATATGTATGGAATCTGAAATTCCCGTTATGCCAATCGGCTATTTCCTTAGCCTCTTCACGAGATTTTTAAGATGCGAACTGATGTCCCTTTTTGTTGAATAATCGTCCCCTGAGGTTGCATTTACCCTTGATATGGTCCAGTATTCATCCAATGAATCGGATAAACTTACCCTAATTCCTGCCTTGGAATCCATTACCGGTTTATCCAGGTCAGACGCAACAATCAGGTAGAATGCCTCCCTATAGTTTTTTTTAAATAAATTGAACTTTGTTAGATCCATGTACATGCGTTCACGATCCATGTACCTCATCGGATGCGGCTCCAATATTACCCTTCTGTTCTTTACCGTTAATTCTGTCAAAAAGTCTGGCGTATATGTTATGGTCTTGTCTAAATAGTGCCCCACAACAAAGGAAAAGGGTTCGTAACTTGATCCTATTCCGAATTCTAGCAAGCACCCTTTGAAAGCGTTCTCATAAACGCTTTTAATTTCTGTTTGGGCAGACAATACTTTATCGCCGTTTAGACTGTTTAGACGTTCCTTTGCCTCTTCTATGGTCTTAACCCTGGTCCGCAATTTATCACGTTATAATACTGTTTTAGGAGATATATAATGTTTACTGAAAAGTCAGATTCCTACTCGAAGCTGCATAGGATACAGACATACTGCTAAAGGCAGTATGTTTAAGCAATCCGCGTGGTGAAATGCATAAAACAGACGGAGCCGGCAGTGGTAACAGTGCCTAATAGGATCAGGGCCTCCATGAGGCTCTCCGGACCGCAATAGATACCATTCTGGCATCGGATTGAATCAGAGCAACTTCTGGTCACACCCCATGGGAATCCGAAATTTCCCTTTTTATTACGAGCAAAGCATCATCGGAAACCTTACCCAGCAGCGTTTCGGTTACTGCCTTGAAGCCCAATTCAGATGACATTTTGCTTGCCGCTGCAGGACCATCCGTCTTGAATATGGTCGTAATGTAGTTCACTGAGATGTCAAATGATTCCGGACTGTATTCCGCTATGCGGGCCAAATCCAAAGACACCCATTTTGTCCTGTAACAAGTAAATGGCCTATCGAAAAGTGATATCAATCTAGAGGCCTTCACGACCGCTTCTTCCCCCATGCTTTTGTTGATTCTTTCCAGATATGTTCCTATGACCGGAAATGGCCATCCCGTAGAGGTAGCCCATGCGTTAATTTTCCCAAAGGGCCTTCTTAGCAGGTTTGAATCATGGAGGCGTTCACTTACACCCCTCATGTAAAGTTTTTGCATATCCTTGTTTATCTTTTTTTCCACTTCCATATTACCACTTATAGGCATTAATTTTTATAATATAAATAGTTACGTGCGATATTAAATATTGCGCATCATGATAGTATTGGAACCCCGCATTAAACGGAATCGGATAGGGATTCGAACTCTTGAACTCCAAATAGGGCGGAACTTTATTTTATATCGCTGCAAAAACTGAAAGTAGCGACATAGCCAACAAACGCATTGGATTGTTGGTCGGTTTAGCACTACCATATCGCAAGTAACCCATTTTTACTAGGCGACATACCCGTTAGGGTCTACTATGACGAACCCATCGTCCCCCAACGAGGAATCGAAGTGGTATCCGTCATCGCCAAATGTCGTTTCTACGATGTAGAGCTTGTAATTCGGATTCAGCAAAATGGACTGGGATTGCCCTGTGCCGACGAGTGTCAGTTTTATTTCCGTCGAACTGTTTTGGAGGGTTGTTGATGTCAAATTGAATCCCGCCAGTGCGGATTGCGCTTGTTGGGAGATAGGACCAGGGTATATTACATAGGAATATGGAGCGTACTGCGTGCTGGAGAAAAGGGTTTTAGATGAGTTTGCGGTGGTCTGGCCTGAAAGAGGTGTCCCGGATGTCTGGGTATTGCTTGGAGTGTTGATCAAAGCTGTTGAGGTTCCGTGATGCATGCTAATTGCGACAATAACTATAGCTACGATTAGAACCAATACGCCGATGCCTACCATACTCTTTGTGTTCATGAAATCAGTAGCACATCTAGTTTGCAGGTATATATTTCTTGCCTTTTTTATCGGTTTTGCCCTTGAAAGCTCGGGAAAGTCAAATACAGGGAGGGAGATTTGAACTCTAGCAGCCTCTAGGGCTGCTTCAAAATGTTTTTTATTTCAGCTCTGTAGAAATCCTATGAAAACAAATACACAGTAATTCATGTATCTGTGTAT
>CAZFUA010000096.1:0-2313 GCA_964521995.1 Microcaldota archaeon | reverse complement strand
AACATGGGCTTGCGGAGCCTGTGATCCGGGTTCAAATCCCGGCAAGGGCGTCATGAGGGCAAGGGGCATGCATACGCGCACGATGATCAAGCATCTCTACTGCCTGAGTGAGTTCCTGCATATATCACTAGTAGATTATCGTCCTTAATCAATAAATACCTATATAGACCATAGTCTATGAGGATAAACTAAGGTTGAAGTGGGGAATTACCATAGAAAAGGGATTAGCATGAGTAATGATATTCTACCTGAAGATGCAAGTCTTGAAGATAAAATTAATGAAATGGCTAAAGGAGATAAAAGAAGACCAGTTTATATTGGAAATAAAGAGGAGTTTATGGATATTGCAAAAGGCGTTGCCGAAAAACGGAAAATTAAATTAGAAGCTGGAAAAGATTATGAATTGCAAATGTTCATAGACAAATCTAAACAGATTGCAATATATTTTATTACCGATATAAAGACTGGTTTTAATATTGCAGAGGGTTGGTCTGGTTCGCCCGAGCCGTTTCCAATATTAAGATTTAGATTTGAAGGCCAACAAGAAGAGATTACTGAAAGCAGAGAGTTCAAAGCAGGGGTAACTATATTGCCGCATGGATTTCCATTTGTTGGTGGCTCATATAAAAAAGAAACAAAAACAAAGAAATGAATTTGTGGACACGTTAAACACCTTTAGGACAAATCAGGCATCAAGACCAAGTTTTCTGCGAAGGGGACGACCTCG
Source organism: Microcaldota archaeon (assembly GCA_964521995.1). Lineage (GTDB taxonomy): Archaea > Micrarchaeota > Micrarchaeia > Micrarchaeales > Micrarchaeaceae > UBA12276. The sequence continues at coordinate 1,586 of CAZFUA010000096.1, read as the reverse complement.
CTTCCTTATGCATTTTATGTATCTGATCTGCGGTTCTTTTCATCATCTCATATCAACTTTTTTGATACTTTTTGGGCGATATCGGTATATGTTCTTCCGCATTCTCTAACATAAGCAACGTGAGCTCCGACTACGCCGTCTTTCGCGGTCAATTCAAAAATGGGTTTTAGTCTGTCTTGGGAAAGTGGAACCAAGCTATGATAATTCTTCATGTCACCTATGCTATATCCGCCATTTAACGGAACGATCAGGCCCCTATCAACGCTCGCTAGCTGGTCTACTATATCTCTCTTTATTCTGCTCGGCACCTCAGAGTTCCATCTTTCCCATGCCTTGGTCGGACGTTGTCTATAAATGTTAAAATGCGCCGTTACGTATCCGGCAAAGGCGGGTTTACCGTTCTGGACTTTAAAAGTCCTCACCTCGAATCTGCTGACCGCGCCGCTCCACTCTTTCATCCATTTCACAAAGCTCCTACCCATGTTGGTTAATCCACGAAGAGAGAACAGATCTGGAACAAGTGGGATTATAAAATAATCACAGCCTAGCAAGACCGCACGGTTTAGTGCGCCAAGGTTAGGCCCAACGTCAAGTAGCACATAATCTATATTGTTTGCGCCAGCCCAATTCTCTATATAGCGGAAAATTGCGGAAGTTATACGAAATCCTATCTCCCTGCCTGCAAGTGTATTTGTCCAACTCTCGGACAGGGTTTGTTCAAATTCGCTAAGAGATATGTCACCAGGAAGCAACCATATCTTCCTTCCTGGAACTTGATACGGAACGATGTCTTTATTTACATCTCCAGTGCCGCTTATCAACGGCTGGACCACGTTATAGATGCTGGACTTGCTTACCCAGAACTTTTCTATCTGGTCGTCGGTGCAGATATACGCGGTTAAGTTGCATTGTGGGTCGGCATCAATAAATAATACCTTCTTCCCTAGCCTTTCTAAAGCGTAACCCAAGTGTTGTATAAAAGTGGTCTTCCCCACACCCCCTTTGTTATTAAAAAAGACCAGCTGCTTCATAAAGTTAGATTAGGTAGCACAATATTTATTACTTAGTGCCCCTGCCACCGCCTGCGCCTGAATGTGCGGACTGGTCCTTTGCTTCGCACGAACAGCGGCCTCTTCTCAGGCACCTCCTTCCACAGCGCGTTGAACTGCGCCGCCAGCTTGACCATGCTTCTCCTGTCTTTCACCACCTCCAGGTGCTCGGCCCTGTCGTGCGTCGATTCTTCTGTAAGGTCGCCGCTGAAGGTCAGCGCCCACCAGGCAGACAGGTTCTGAAGGTTTATCGGAAGCTATAACTTTGTAATTCTATTACAAATATTTATAAATTCTTTGTAATAATAGTTGATTGATTCTGTGGTATCGGTAGACACGATAAAGGCGGTCATAGCGGACCAGGAACAGGACTTCAAGGCGCAGCTGGCCAACCACATCATAGGCAGGGAGTTTGGCATAGAAGACAAAGAAGCTGTCGAACGGCGTGGCTGGCATAATAACAGGGATAAGGAGGTGCGGAAAATCGCTGTTGGCCGCGTCGCGAAGGCGATGAAGGCGCGCGGCTGGTATTAGGTG
>CAZFUA010000095.1:0-2379 GCA_964521995.1 Microcaldota archaeon | reverse complement strand
CTCGCTTTCATCCCGCCCATAAATGATGTGGGGTTTCTCGCTATGGATTGCTAACTTCCCTTCCATATATCTCTACCCTGGGAAGGGATAAGGCAGATTATTTGCCCTCCTCCTTTGTCTCCTGCAGTCGCGCCCTAGATATGGGAAGAGGTGCTACAAAGCCCATTGAGTATGCAACAAGAGTGCCCCTCGCCCCGCATTCGAAGTTTAATATATTGATTATGTCCTCAGCAAGACCAAGAGGCAGGGTTTTCTTGCTCTTCCACTCGCTTTCTATTTCTTCAGCGTCCTTCTTGCTCTCCTTTGTGGTGATGCTTCCTACTATCTTAAGCTCTCCTACAACATCTGTCTTAGGGGCGCTCCCCTCGTATGTCGTAGTAAATGTGAACCCCACATTCACGCTTTCGTGGTTAACTTTCACATTGTCGAAGTTTATGTTGAACTTCATGTTAGCCACTGCATCAGGCGCATTCCTCACTGCCTCTACCTTACCAATCTCTATACCTGTTATCATACAATCACTCATCCTAGAACTCAAAATAAACTTCTCAGCGAGATTATAAATGTCTTTCGTGGCCTGCCTCATTATACTAAAGGTATGGGCTCCAGATAGGTAAATTTAAGAATTATCTATTTGTATAATGGAGTAGGTTGACTGGTTTGGGGATAGTAGCATGCCAAGTAGGACTATATTCAATAGCTGTGTGTTTTTTCTCACAAAGGTCCATAAAATAATCGACAAAGAAGCAATGGACAGAGAGGAAGAGGATATTAAGACTACAGCAGGTCTTATAGCATCGCTCTCATCGAACCATTCATGGCTTACGTATAAGTATTTGCACAGCTACGCTGAGCTTGACAAAGACGCACTGCGTAAGGAGGCACAGGTCGCGTTCGAATCAGGCTGGAAGCATATAAACGAGGCCGATGTTGAAGAAGTTGTAAACTCCAATTTCAGCACGCATGCCTTCTCCATGTGGCTTTACTATGTTTTTGACGAGCAAAAGCGCGACGAGTGCAACAGGCTTTTTCTACAGCTAAAAGAAGAGTTGGAATACGGCCTTGAGCCTATGGAAAGGATAAGGTAGACAGCAGGTCCCAAAATGCTTTACCCAATGTAATTTATTCCTTACAGCGCAATCTCTATCAGGACACGTGGCGCAACTTGGATAGCGCGCCTGGCTTCGGACCAGGAGGCTGCGGGTTCAAATCCCGCCGTGCCCGAATTGAAATCTCGACGTCAAAATGGGATTCAAAAACCTTCCAAGAGGGAGGAGAACGCAGTATTTCTGCGGTATGTAATAGCAATGGCAGGCAACCTCTCCAAGCCCGATTTTGAAAGGCTGAGGGTGGTTCTAGTAAAGATATACAGGAGGAGGTTCAGGAGCCACAAGGAAACAAGGTATGGAAATGTGGCGAGGACCTTCACGGATGCAGAACTCACGCTATTTCTAAACAACATAAAGGGAGATAAGATAAAACTGCTTTTCAAGTTCATGGCATATCTGGGCCTAAGAATAAACGAAGCCTGCAATCTTAACGTAGGAAATATAAAGACAGAAAAGAGGGAGCTCAACAATCCACTTCCGCACCTCAGACCGAGAGTGGTTATAAAAGAATTCGTAGAGGTAAAATAATATGGAACTGTTATCTGACTATCGAGGTCTCAATGATTCAGGATTCCACACAGGAAGCATCAGACAAACATTATTAAGTTTTTACATAGAGGGAATAGCAGTAGCCGCTACGCCCGCATCATCTGCATTTATCCATTTCGGGATCATCTAATATTGTATGCAATGTCCTGGGCGGGAAGCTAAAGGGCATGTGAGATGCACGGCAAACTGGCGTTTGTAGGACTTAATCTGCTAGTGCTATTTGCTATTTTAGGTACATTATCATTCGCATCGCCTACACTTCCACCAGGCATCAACTACTACATCCCCATAAACCTCATCAACACCCAATCGACCAGCACACCGGCCAACTTCCAGGAGTTGATAGGCGTCAATGCCCTTGCTATATGCAACGCTATCTCTGCGGTTTCATGCGCACCCCACCTCAACAACACCGAGTTCTTCTATGCCAATGGCACAGTCATAAACTCATGGTACGAATCGGCCAACGGCCTCGCTAACAACTACGGAAGCAACGACTTCTCAACATCCACTAACGTACTGGCATGGGTCTTGCTTCCGCCAGCCAACTTCATTCCTGCAACGGGTTCCAACTCCATATATCTGGGCTTAGCCTCCAATACCGTCAACCTCTTCAGCAATACAGTCACAGGAGAGGCGCCGCAGCTTACAAGCGCCTTCGGTCAATACGATGACGGAGCGAACGTCTTCACCTTCTACGACAACTTCGCCGGATCTGCCT
>CAZFUA010000094.1:0-2426 GCA_964521995.1 Microcaldota archaeon | reverse complement strand
ATATCTTTGCCCCTTTGAGACCTATGCGCGCTGGCAGAGCCTCTGCAAGAATAAGTGGTGTGTTGCCCTCGTTAAGGGAAACTATGCAGTCTTCCTTTACTTTAGGCAGGAAGTGTTGGTATCTTTCAATTACTCCGATCTTTTCCATGTTGTCAGTCTTTTTCGTACTTTATTTTGAAATCTGCTCTCATTGGGAGCAGGCATTCCAGTTAAATGCTCACTGTATATTATTATACATATAATATACGGCGTTAAATCTAAACTCGTCATGTTTGCATTCTTGTCGCAGTTTTTCTGCGTGTTGTAGTAAGCCTGATCACAACTCGTAACTTAAGCCAAACCAGCTAAAATGATTGCAGGAATAATTACGAGCCATGCGAATAAATACATGAGGTTTATTGGGTAGGTTCGAATACGTACTTTTTCCATGCGAACTGTTATCAAAAGATCTAAACAAATAGTAACAACCAAGGATATCACACCAATTAGGAGAAGATTTAACATGTTCTGTGATAGTGTATGCCATCCTAAGACAATCCCAGTTGTTATAAAGAATGATATAAAGCTACATGCAGGAACAGTGACGATTGCTATTATGGGAGGTATTTTCTGTATCATTGCAGTGTAGTCCGAACGCACCGGAACCTTGCATATCTTGAAATAGATGAGGAAGAATAGACTTCCCAACAACCAGAGCCCCACATATCCTATCACCGGTATGAGGGCGTATACATAGATGCTCATAACAAAGCCTTCAATATACTATGATTGCTCCCATCGCGCACTGCATGGCTAGCTGTTCAGGGCCAGTATGTACTCTATCTCCTTTCCGTCCAAAAGATACGTTGCCGCAAGATGATCCACCACCTCCTTTTTGGGGCGTCCCCCGCTTATCGCGCTTGAGGCCGTGCTGGACAGCATCGGCATCTCGTCCTTTATTATCCTTTTTATGCTGGTGTGGAATACGCGCTGCAGCTTTGCCGCTATGGCCTTCCTCTGGTTCCTGGACGCCTTAGAGGAGCTGAGCTCCTTTATGACCTTGGGGAACGAATATCCTCTCCGGAATTCCGGGTAGCGGGTTTTGGAGAGCGCGACGCCCCCGGACATGAGAACGTTCATGTACCTCCAATAAATGTAATACTGCGCCCTTGTAGCCCTCGTGTAGAACATCGACGCATAAGCAAGCGAGTCGAACGCAGCACGCAGTTCGACGCTGTCGCTGTACTTCCTAGGTATATTCTCATCTATCCATTTGATCAGCATGTCGTTTTCGATGTCCGTGCCCATTATCGCCCTAAGCGACGATGACAGCGTGTTTGTCAGGAATATCTTGTCAAGCGTGTTGAATATATCTATCTTCCTGTCACGGAGGCCTACCACTTCCATGGTGTCCTCGTCCTCGGCATCGATTATGGCCGACATGTCATTTATCGCGCTTCTCGCGTCGCCGTTGGCCCTGTTGGATATCATCTGTATTGACGTTGCATTGCCCCTGATGGAAAAGCGCCCGCACAGGTTGGAGAGCACCTTGTGCACCGTGTCAGGCGCAAGCCTCTTGAACTCTATGGTTTCTGTCCTGCCCCTCAAGAATATTACGCTCTTGTCCCATATGTCGTTGGCTATGAATATTATCGGATTCTTCGTCTGGTTGATAAGATTAGTTATGGCAGATCCCGCGCCCTTGTCGAAGCGCGAAGCCAGTTCGTCTATCTCGTCGAGCAGTATGAGGTTCCTCTTTCCCAGAAGCGGCCTCGATGTCGCGGCCGAGATCAGCCTGTTTTCTATGGTGTCCTTGTCCCTGTAGTCGCTTGCGTTCAATTCTACAACATTCCACGTGTTCTCCTTTGCAAGCAAATGCACCGACATGCTCTTTCCCGTTCCCGCAGGGCCGAAAACGAGCAGCGGCTCCCTCCTTATGCCTTTGTTGACATCGCTGCAGAAGCGCCTCATCCTTGCGATTGCCTGTTCGTTACCGAGTATGTCATCCAGCGATTCAACGTCATACAAATCGTACATGCAGGAAACCCCTGGCTGCTTTGTATATAATTGCCGCGTACCTTATTTATCACTTAGCGTAAAAACCGAATAATAAGATATTTAAAGCATCGGGAACAATATTTAGTAGCTCACGCCAACCTGAATTATCCAATGGGCATGTTAAATGACAAGCAACAGAACAGGAAAACGATTGTCCTACGTACCAGAGCATCTGGCCCTAATACCGGACGGAAATAGGAGATGGTCCAGCAGCCACAGGCTTGAGATATTCAATGGCTACCAGAAGGGCGTCAAAAAATTCATAGACTTCAGCATATGGGCAAAGGAATTCGGCGTCAAGACGTTGACCGTATGGGCGCTTTCCACGGAGAACATAAAGAACAGGAGCAAGGCCGAGATAAGCGTGCTGTACAGGCTCTATGTCAATG
>CAZFUA010000093.1:0-2653 GCA_964521995.1 Microcaldota archaeon | reverse complement strand
GTTTACGAATAGCGGAATTATCAGGTTTTACGAGAAGGTTGCGGAACTACTGATTCGAAAAATGAGAGCCTATAACACCACCTATAACTCCCAACACTATTGAAATTATCGCTACTGGTAATATTACTGGTAGTATCAGAAACTTCGTTGTTGCTACATAAAATACACTTATCAATATACCTACAACCGCACCAGATATAACACTTTTTGCCTTAGACTTACCAACAACAAATCCAGCTGTAGTCCCACCGACAAGTTGTCCTAGGAATCCACCAACAGCAGGGACAAATACACCTAAAACAATTCCAATAACTACACCAATTATTATACCTAATATAATCCTAACTATATTAGAACTCTTTAAATCTGTTGCCATTGCAATCAAATATACTTGTATGAAAAATTCTTAAAAACCTTGCTACTATAAATTTTGTTGCAAAATCCTTAATTCTATTGCAAAAATACTATTTCTGCAACAAAGCCTCGAAATATATAATAAGGTGCCAAAAATATACTTTTCCGACAAATTTAAGCGTTTTCAGACAAAACTAGAGTTTTCGGACAAAGCTTAAACCTTGCTAAATGTTTGTGTCGGAGTGAATTTACGCTAAAACCAAAATACAGGCTGGTAGAAAACAGAGGCATTAACGCAGCGATACTGAACAACGGGAAAATACTGCTTGTCAAGAGGATACCGTTGCCCTTCATAATACATCCTGGCCTTTGGGCATTCGTGTCTGGCGCAAAGAAGAGGAATGAGGGCTATCTTGAGACGGCGTTCCGCGAGGTGGAGGAGGAAACCGGCATAAAAAGACAGGAACTAAAAATGCTGTTAAAAGGCAAAAGCATAACTATAAAGGATGCAAGGCGCGAAACAAAATGGACGAACAGGCTTTTTGTATTCGGTTCAAAAGGGAGGAATATACGCCTTAACATGGAGAACACCGCTTACAAGTGGGTAAGCTTCAGGGAACTCAAGGCGGAGCACAACATAACGCTCAACTATTTCTCGAATAAAGAAGCAATACTGAAATCAATAAAGGCGTGTCTGGCAAAGTAGATTCATGCTTTTTTCAGCACGAATTTGTAACTCTTGAGCGATTCGTAGGCGCGCTCCAGCTTGCCTATGTCGACGTTTTCTGGCAATTTGCCAGGATTGTGCTCTTCAAGCTTTTCGAGAAGCAACCTGTGCAATCTCCTGAGTTCCACTACTCTATCCTCATGTCTCATAATCCCACCATTAGTATCATCGCAGCATAACTATAAATCATTTGCCCCAAAATAAGCTATGATAGTGGTTAGATGATAGAAAGGACATTGGTACTAGTAAAGCCCGATGGCGTGCAAAGGGCGTTGATAGGCAAGGTGATATCAAGATTGGAGGGCGTCGGCCTCAAGGCCATAGCCATGAAGATGGTCAAGCCCGACAGGGAGCTCGTGGGCAATCATTACATTGCAGACCAAAAATGGTTCGAGGACACCGGCAACAGGACCCTGCAGTCATACAAGGAACGCGGGATAGAATCCAAGGAAACCGCAGTGGAGGTCGCCACGAGGATCAGGAACTATCTGATCGAATCGCTCGCCGACAAGCCCATAGTTGCAATCGTGTTTGAGGGAAACGAGGCAATATCTGTGACAAGGAAGATTGTAGGGTCAACGGAACCTAGGAAGGCAGACCCATCGACTATACGCGGCTCTCTGTCTGCAGATTCCTATGAAATGGCAGATAAACGAAAGGAACCGGTAAGAAACATAGTCCACGCCTCGGAGGACAGGAAGACCGCCGATAGGGAAATAGGCGTATGGTTCAGCGACAGCGAGATAATGGAATACAAAAGGGCTGACGAGGGCCTGCTGTATTAACCACGGTAGACGAAGGCAATGTTGGATATGCTTATATATCTGTGAATTCATAAAATAAATGTGGTAAAGTGCAGAACGTAGCTACATTGGCAAGCCCCGTATCAAAAGGGTATGAACGCTTAAAGAACCCGACACCGGAGGAGTACCTAAAACACCTGATGCGCGGAGCAGAACAACTGCCTAAAATACTTTTCAAAACAAGGGACGATATAAAATCGCAGTTGTCAGAGCATGGGCACGAGATAGACAATGTTTTCTTCAAGTGCATGACAGCACAATCCCATTACATATGGGGAGACGACAAAAAATCAAGGCTCAAAAAGTCATGGGATCAATTCAACCTATACAACGAGGTATCCCAGGCAGTTAAAATACACAACGTAATACCCGACAACATGGCAGCTCCTATTGCCGTGGCGAAAATGGAGACAGGAACTGTAGGGTATTTCATGGAATATGTCGATGGAATCAGCCTATTCAGCCTGGATAAAGACGAATTCAGGTGTGCTGCAAAAAAATTGGTGGAGGCTGTCACAAAAATGCATGATGGTGGGTCAGGCCACGGGGACCTCAGGAGCAATATTATGGTTACAAGCAACAATGCAAGGATAAAACTGATAGATCCTTTGCGCAGCAATTCCCGTGAGTCAGACAGCATACTCATGGAATATGATAAGATAGTTTTGAATGACGTATTAAGGATAGCGAACAGCGAGTTCGTTAATTAATACCTAGCAGTAGTTCCGCATAGCGACCCAAATTTGATGCGTTATGTTACTAGAAACAA
>CAZFUA010000092.1:0-2672 GCA_964521995.1 Microcaldota archaeon | reverse complement strand
GGCTGCAGCAGGAGCAACAAAGCTCGGCGGCAGGCTGCCGATAAACACCTCAGGCGGATTGGAATCAAGAGGTCACCCTGTAGGTGCATCAGGCCTTGCCCAGATATACGAAGAGATTGTGCAGCTCAGAGGAGAAGCCGGTAAGAGACAGGTTGAAGAAGCAAGGATTGCTTTAACAGAGAATGGCGGCGGTTTTATTGGTGTGGAAGAGGCAGCCATGTGCATCAATATATTTGAAAAGGTCTGAAAAGAATACCCTATAAATGAACCCGGTCTTAATGCAATTCCTTGAATAACGTTGGCTGCAGCTTTGTTGCACCCTTGTTGTTGAGACTTATAAAAATAATTTGTGCAGAATCTATACCGCAAACGGGTAAGCCATTGTTTGTCAAAACCACGTTTATAGTGACCTGTGCGCATACTATAAGTCTTAATAATCGAGTAGGAGGTGGGTGATTATTTCGCCCACCGACCTCTCACACCACCGTACGTGCCGTTCGGCATACGGCGGTTCGTAAAGGAATTAAGTTTTACAGTAAACAGCGTAGAGTTCTATCAGACCGAGTTCACGGATATAGGCATTGGTTATGGTGCATGATACTATGGGGCTGTTGGCGATGCGCCAGTAGCCTTTTCTCGTATTTGCAAATTCATAAGCTTTGGATTTGGGTAGACCGAAATGTACCAGATTACTCATTCTCGTTCTCACTCTCTTCCATTGCTTCCATATGCACATTCTTACCCTGCGCCGCAGCCATTCGTCTATCCGTTGGCAATGTTCATGCATGTCAGCTATGGCAAAATAGTTTGCCCATCCGGTGATTACTTGGTTCAATCTCTCTATCCGTGCCTCTATGCTCGTTCCTTTGCTCCTTGAGGTGTGCTTCCTGAGTTTCTCCTTTAATCGTGCGATGGATTTTGGATGAACAAGTATCCTGAATCTGCCCTCTTTCTCATAAAAGGATACTCCTAAAAACTTACGCCTCTCTGGATTGTCTACAGCACTCTTTTCTTTGTTGATTTTAAGCTTTAACCGCTTCTCGATAAACTGGCTTACACTTGTCATCACTCGCTCTCCCGCCTTCATGCTCTTGACATAGATGTTGCAGTCATCTGCGTATCGACAGAATCGATGTCCTCGCTTTTCAAGCTCCTTATCCAGTTCGTGGAGTGTTACATTCGATAGCAACGGACTTAAAGGGCCGCCTTGCGGCGTGCCTTCGTCCGTAGGACTTACCAGCCCTCCTATCATTACCCCAGATTCCAGATATGCCCTGATGAGCTTTAATACTCGCTTGTCTGCTATTCTCTTGGCGAGCAGATACATCAATTTATCGTGGTTTACCCTGTCGAAGAATTTCTCCAAGTCTATATCCACTACCACTTTATACCCTTCGTTGATGTACACTTCTGCCTGTTTGATGGCTTGGTGCGCATTCCGTCCGGGTCTGAATCCGTAGCTGTGACTCGAAAATTCTTTCTCGAATATCGGGCTGATTACCTGTGCTATTGCTTGTTGTATCATCCGGTCGAGCACTGTCGGTATCCCTAACAGTCTTACTCCGCCTTCTGGCTTGGGTATCTCTACCCTGCGTACCGCCTGTGGCCGGTACCGCCCTTCCAGTAATTGTTGCCTGATATTGTTCCCTTCTTGTTTCAGGTATGCCAACAGCTCTTCTACCTTCATCTCATCAATTCCATGACTGCCTTTGTTCTTCTTTACCCGTTCGTAGGCAAGGTTGAGATTGTTTCTGTCGATGATTCGCTCAAGCAGATTACTGGCGTTTACTGTTCCCTCGTCTTTTTCTCCTGCCGACGCTATAGCAATGCTCCGCTCTCCAGCGTTATCTCGGAGTTCCTCTCCTCCCTTACGCTGGTAGTTCCATTCTGGTATGGATTTGTCTGCTCTCTTTGCATCACTCATAAGTCTTGTAGGTCTCAAAGACACCTTCACGTTCTGCCCTTCCCGAAGTGTCCTTTCTCACTCCGGTACTATGGCGTCTGCTGACTCCTGACTGCTCAGCCTTACATCTCTGTCAGGGTTGCTGGTTCCATCCCAACTTATCAGTCAGGTCTCCCTCAGGTAAGAACGATAACTTTCATCCCATATACCCGCCGTATTTACTCCAAGAGGTTCGTGCAGTATTGGACTTCGTTTTGTTTCGCAAACTCGTCCGCCTCTCATAAGCCTTCTATACGGTTCTTGTTCATCAGGCCGGGACTTTGCCTCCGGCTTCCTTCAGATTCCTTCTCACGAAGGACACCCTTGCCGTTCGGCTAATGATTCTCACTGCCAAGCTCATAGCGGACTTTCACCGCCGAGTTATCGCCCATGCCGGGCGCACAAAAAAGGGCGGCTTTGATACCGCCCCTTCTTTTTAATTTGCTAACTCTACAACTCCTTAACTCCCAAACTCAAAACAATGTATCACATAAAGCTTATCTCATTTGCACCAATCTTTATGAAATTCCCTTCTCAAGGCCATTGTGGGGCCTCCTTAAGACCAGTACTGGGGACCTGCTGCTACTCCAATAACTTGGTTACAGTATTATTGTTGCTATTAGCAACCCAGACATTGCCGGCGCTGTCTATCGCTATGCCCCGGGGACCATTGAAACCGGAAGTATAGGTTTCACCAACAAATCCAGTAGATACATCTGTTGTGCTGAAT
>CAZFUA010000091.1:0-2817 GCA_964521995.1 Microcaldota archaeon | reverse complement strand
GTCACGTTCTTCCAGAGAAGAGATAGACAAGGCCTTCGATGAGATAAACAGGCACCACTAATCATCTAATTATCGGACACAGCTTATATATACTTTCTCGCTGCATACCCAAATACCATTTTGCACTTGGGAAGCCCACACCGTTTACGGGTGGAGGATGTCACATACCTTTCTGAACGTCTGTAGCCACTGTAGTCACCTTATAATAAACATTAAGTTTTCCATTCAATAACATTGTGATTATGATGCTGTTCAAAGATATAGTGTTCATAGATATAGATGGTACTCTTGTTAACACCGGGAGGGATTACAGCATTATCAAGAAAGATGTTGAAAATCTTAAAGCATACATTAAAAGCCTGGCGAAGATGGGGGTTCTTTTTGCCCTAAATTCTAATAGGTCTGTATCAGACATACTACCGATCTATAAGCAATTTGGTTTTAATGGCCCTATTATAGCAGAGAACGGATTCTTTATGTTGCCTTCCCCCAAAGGCCCTCCAAGATACTTCTTAAACGGAGCTGAGATATCCAGAATACGCAGGTTGAAGGCAAAGGCGCAGAAGGAGGTATATCTTTTTCTACGTAAGAGGTACCCCGGGCTAAATGTTGTTTGGCTTGAAACTGATACGATTGCCGCACTTAAAAATAAGAAGCGTTTTAAATTCAGTAACGGAACGCTATTGGTCCTGAATACGGAGTCCAGGAGATTCACAATCAGCTTGTACTTAAAATTTGTTTCTAATGGAAAACTGGAAGCCGCGGGGAATGAGATGGTGGACCTTGCTAGGTATATGTCCAAATTCTTCAGATCCAAGAGTGACATGAAAGTAGTGTTGTCGCAATTCGGCAACCTGCTTGTCTATACTACGAAGACCTCGAAAAGAAAAGCGGTGAAACAACTCTTAAATATCTACAACGGATACAATTTGTATGCTATAGGGGACGAGGAATCGGATTATGATATGGTGAGAGGAATGGGTAAATTTATGGCAGTGGGCAATGCCAAAAACAGCGTAAAAAAGGTAGCAGATGAGGTATCTAAGTCCCCGTACACAAGAGGCGTTATAGATTTGCTACACGGCCTAAAGCACGGAGGAATAGTGGATAAAGTAGCTAAAGCTGTCGAAAGTCTGGGAAAATATTCAGGATTGTCAGATTTTGAACCTTTGGATAAAAAAGGGCACACGCAGGCGATCCTTTTTTCATGTAAAAGGGGAAAAGAGGAAATGGTAGTTAAAATCGGAGTTACCCCTGAAGGAATAAATGAGATATCAAACAACCTTCTAGGTTATAACAAAATAAAAGAAGCTGGCGGCGGATCATTAATCCCACCAGGGTTGGAATATAGAAGGGCGCACGACTGTGAAGTTCTGATAATGCCGCATCTTGGAAAAAGCTTTACAGTTATGGGAAAGACCTCCAGCACCAAGATATACAAATCCTTCATAAATTATCTCCAAGACCTTGCGCAGCAGACTCTTGGTAGCAACAGTAGGCATCTGCAAGTAGCAGGCATAACAGAAATAAAAGAGCAAATTGGCAAATGGTATGGGGACTTGGAAGCAGTGGGGGTGATCGACCCGAATTATAAAAGGATATTAAAAGGCGTTAATCCCAGTTTACTTTCCTCTCCAAAAAGCACCATAATGATACTCGATTTTACCCCTGATAATATTTTCTTATACGGAGGAAGTATCAAATTCATCGACCCTTGGCTACAATCAACATATACTGGTTCTCTAATCCCGTGTATCGGAATTTTTACAACATTGCTAATTGAAGTCTACGACATACGCCCTCCAAGCGGCATAGATTTGGACGCTGTGGCCAAAAGCATAGGTGATATGCTGAACCTAGATGAAAGCCAGGTTGAAAGACAGCTTGCTTTGGGAAGGGCATTGCAGCTTGGACTATCATCCTATGTAAGAATTAATTCTGACAGGAAAAAATCAATTCATTATGCTAAACGCAGCCTAGAGGAACTAGGCAAAACGGCCTCACCGGAACAGAAGTCTTATTAGTTGTTAGAGTGGCTATATATTGATACAAATGGCAAGAAAGTTGCAGATAGGCGTTATGGGTTCTATGGCTGACCTTAAATACGAGAAAGCGGCAGAGCGAGCAGCAGAAACGATGGGACGACTCATCGCAAGAAACAATGGCATCTTATTTTTCGGCGCGGAGAAGGATTCTGATTCACTTTCGACCGCCGCCTGCCGCGGGGCAAAAAGTGAAGGGGGCATTACCGTAGGCGTGACCTATGGCAAGAGAAAGGATGTCTGGCAGAAGGATGCAGACGTAATAATACCATGCGGATTGGAGCGGGGCGGCGGCCGCGAATTTGTGCTTGTTCTCGCATGCGATGCGGTAATCGCCATAGGTGGTGGTTCAGGCACCATGAATGAGCTTGCAGTTGCATACCAAGCAGACATACCAATGGTAGCGCTGACAGGTCATGGAGGGTGGTCAGATGAGCTGTCAGGCAGGTACTTCGACAGCAGAAAACGAAGGAAGGTACTGTCTGCAAAGACGCCAGAAGAGGCTGTAAAACTGGCATTCAAAGAGGCAGAGCTGTACAGGCGGAAATATGGCTCCAGTTCCAAAGACAACCAATAAATATCTGGATATGCCATGCTCTTTGGGGGAAACATGACTGAAAAGACACTTGAGGCACGGCAACTGAGAAACACCACAGATGCAAAGGACATAACCTTGGATCTGGTGAGTATACCCAGTCATTTCGGGAGAAAAGACGAGCGGACTGGTCAGTCTCAGCATCTGAGGTAGCAGCCTCTGTGATGGATGGCCTGAAAG
>CAZFUA010000090.1:0-2831 GCA_964521995.1 Microcaldota archaeon | reverse complement strand
GCATGATAGCGTTCAGTTCCCTGATGCTTTGAATTCATTCCGTAGTCTTGCCGTCGAATTCCTCCTCTCTCGCCACCGCATCGGCTCTTGTTCGGCGCACAACCTTGTCCCTGTGCTCTGGTGGAGAATACACAGTATAAAGTTTCAGCATGCCGCGCTTGGAGGTATTGATAACGTTGTGCCTAGCTCCCGCAGGCACTATGACTGCGCTGCCATCCTCTACAATCTTTCCCTTTCCGTTGATAACGACAACACCCTTTCCCTCCTCAAACCTGAAGAACTGGTCCCTGTCGTGATGGATTTCCGATCCTATCTCCTCGCCAGGCCTGAGGCTCATAAGAACCAGCTGGCTGTATTTAGCGGTGTACAGAACACGCCTGAAGTAGGTATTTTTTTTCGTTTCCCTCTCAAGGTTTACCTTGTATCCCTTTTTAGCCCCCATGTTGATCACCGTTAGGAATAACGCAGTTTCTTTATATATTGCTTTACCCTTGCGGCTCTTCCTGGTCCATGATCACGGGCATGTTACGCATAATCTTAAATAAGCGAATTGAACAGCAACTATTGGTGCATCGGTGGCAGGGAAATGGTGGATAAACAGAAATGCGTTGCTGCTTAATCTATCGGCATTCTTCGCGGACATGGGGTACCAGGCAGTCATAGCCGCGTTTCCCATATTGATAGTAGTTGTATTCCATGCACCGGTATACGTACTCGGCATAGCATACGCCATAACCTTCGGCATAGGCTCGATTTTCGGCTATATAGGGGGGGTTCTGGGCGACAGGATCGGAAGGAAAAAGGTGGCGATATTCGGAAACCTCCTTATTCCGATACTGTCATTCACCGGAATGGCTGCGAACTACATAGAATCCATGTCCCTGTTCTTTGGGGGCTGGTGGGCAAGGGACATGAGAACCCCTCCGAGAAGGGCAATGCTCAGCGAGTCAACAACAAAGAATACAAGAGGAAGGGCATTTGGGCTGCTTCATACATTTGACATAGGAGGAGGTGTCATAGCCGTAGGATACCTTATACTGCTGCTCTCGCTGAAATGGCAATTGCAGCGCATACTGCTCATAACAGCAATACCGCTGGCCGTTTCCACAGTCTGCCTGCTTTTCGTTACGGTGGGAAAGCGCAGGAAATCAGCACAAGCAAATAGCGGAGGGACAAACACAAGCAACGAGAGGATAAGGATAAACAGGAGGGCCATGACCGGAGTGCTTATTGCAACGGCGCTGTTCGGGTTCAGTTTCTATAATCTGGGATTCCCCATATTGACGATAGCGCAGTCGTCTAACAGCATATACGGGATAGCATCGTACCTTGTATATCTGGCCTTCTCTGCGGTTTCCGGGTATATCATAGGAACGATGGCAAGAAGGCTTAATCTCGTGAAAGGCCTTTCATTGTTGGGATATGCGCTCGCCGCCCTTGGATCCCTTCTCATAGGCCTGTCCTACCTCATGCATTTACACATACTGTTCTCTTATGTCGCGGTCGCGATGCTGGGAATAGCGCTTGGCGTTATAGAGACGTTCGAGCCCACGATACTGTCGCTCATTTCGCCAAAGCAGGATACGAGCAAGACTCTCGGATATCTCACATCGTCAAGAAGCATAGGATTATTCTTGGGGAACGTGGTGATGGGATTGCTCTATGTCGTAAACCCTTTCTATTCGTATTTGTACGCATTCGCCGTAGCGCTTGCGGCCGCGGCGATCATGCTGTCGTTTGGAAGGGGATTCAAGGTATAGCCAAAAATACAGGTAAGCATAATGGAGAATTACATAACGTCCGAACAGATGATGAGCGAGGAGAGGAAAGCCATTGCAAGGGGCGTGAGCGTGGAAACGCTTATGGAGAATGCCGGAAAGGGAGTAGCGGCAGAGGTGAATGAGCATTATGGCCCAATCAAGGGCAAAAACGTAGTAGCCGTACTGGGTAAGGGTAATAACGGTGGCGACGGATCGGTTGCCGCAAGATATCTTTCAGCCATGGGGGCCAATGTAGAGGCGATACTGCTTGCGACTCCAGATGGCATAAGGACTGGAGAGGCTAGGAAAAATTGGGATAGGCTGGGTTCGACCAACACGAAAAGATTTTCGGCAATGGATACCGCATCGTTGGACATGTACAAGGATGACATAAAGAACGCGGACATCGTAATAGCCGCGATATTGGGCACGGGCATTAGGGGAAACGTCAGGGAGCCGGAAGCATATGCGATAAGGCTTGTAAATGCGTCCAAAGGGGTAAAGGTGGCTGTTGACGTACCATCCGGACTTGATCCGGATACCGGTGAGGTTAAGGACCCGACAGTAAGGGCCGATCTTACTGTGACGTTGCACAGGCCCAAGACAGGCATGAAGGGTAGGGACCCCATAACTGGCAGGATCGTCATTGTGCCCATAGGAATGGATTGAGCCTATTTTTCCCTCCACATTGAGAATTGAGCTTATGGCCTTAGGGCGCTTATTTCGAGGAGGTGGTAAACGAATGCCAAACACTGTCTTTCCGTTCGTTTTGACCTCTATGTGCCTTAGGCTTCCTAGATAATTGCCCATTACCATGTCCCTGACATTTTTCTTTTTCACCTCTTCCGTACTGGCCGGGTAACTGTGTTCTGAAAACGCCTTGTCTCCGCCAAGCACGCTGTCGTTTATGTAAAGTACGTTCGAATTGCCGTTCCTCAGATAATTAGACCAGTCCTTTGCCGCTTCTCTTGTTCCGCTGTCCAAGAGTTTTACTGCGATGCTCATTTTACCACGCGGTAGTTCCGCATAGCGACCCAAATTTGATGCGTTATGTTACTAGAAACAAAACTC
>CAZFUA010000089.1:0-3071 GCA_964521995.1 Microcaldota archaeon | reverse complement strand
CCTGCGTCTAAGGTTATATAATTCCAAAACATTATTAGAATGTCAAGTTCCTATTTTAGGGCGTCGAACCTGTGATGTCAACGCCTCTACAGGGCGTACGAACCAAGCATCATCTTTCGACGACAAACTAAGCAAAATAAGCCATTTTCGCCCGAAGCAGGGATCGAACCTGCGACCTAGTGGTTAACAGCCACTCGCTCTACCACTGAGCTATTCGGGCATTATGTCAGAAGAACGGGAACGGCTTTTTGAGGTTTATGATCCTTATGTAAATGCCTGATTTCTCGACAAACGAGTTCGTGGGCTCTATGGAATCAGTAGTAAAGTTGTAGAACAGCGCCCCGAAGACCTCCTTGGCGCCCGCCTTTGCGTACGTGAATATCTTGACCCCGCCCTCATGGAAGAACTCGAATGTGCCCATTATGTGGTCCTTGCCATTGTAGAACGCGTACAGTTTTGGAGGTGTCTCGTTCGCGTGCGCGTAGCTCGCCAGCGATTTTACCAGCATGTCGGGATCCTTTACCTCTATCTTGATGACGTTGCCGGCCTTTTTCATGTCCTTCACCTCGGTATAGGGCAGCATGCTCAATTCTATCAAAGGCACGCGATAGGACTTGTAGTCTATGTGCTCCGTTGCCTTGTCGAGTATGTCGAACTTCTCCTTGGAATCGTTCATAGGGGTATACACGAAAACCTTCCCCATCCTGTCTATCGTTACGTAATAGACGAACCTCACGTCGCCGAACTTCTCCCCCACGAAAAACAGCCTGTGCCTGCCGTTTTCCATTACGGCCTTTATGTGCCCTGAGGAATAGTCGAACGCCTGCCTTGCAAGGTCCAGGGGAGACTCCAACTCAACGTAATAAGCATATATCGCCTTTTTGTCTTTTGCCTCATTCTGCCTCTTGCCTTCGGATTTTACCACTAGTATCACTTATATTATGCAATATGTTTATGCGATTTATGCATACCGCGCCAGCATGCTTATCAGGTACATTATCGCATACGCCGGTGCATAAACTATAGGGAACGTGAGGGCGCCCTTTCCTAAAGCTGCATAGTCGTTCGCCACGCTCGCCTTAGTAACAAGCGTTATGTTGCTCTGCTTGTATATCAACGGGCTGGAGATGGAGCTCACATAGAGCTGTATGTGGTATTTCCCGGGCTCGGATTCGTATACCGGATATATGAACCTCTGTTCGGTGTGGTGAAGTGCTATCACTGTGCTGCTGTAGTTCCATGCCGGAAGTCCGTGGACGGTTATGTTGAACGGGCTGTCGGATACGCCGGTGTTGTTTATCGTAACGTATATGTCTGCAGGGACTCCTGGCGCCACGTTTATGTTCACGGGGGTCACGCTGAGCTTGAATACGTCTGGGGTGACGTTCACATACGCCGTGAACTTCAGGCTTCCAAGTTTTGAGTAGTTGCCCACGTTTATTGCCGTGATGTTGAATCCGTAAGTGCCGTTGGCGGCATTGGGCGAGACGGCTATCTTTGCCGAGGGGCTTGAGGTGTATAGCGGTGAATTCTGGGAGATCCAGCCGTCTGGAAGGCCGGATACGTTAAGCTCGTCCCAGCCTATGCTGAACTCCCCGCCCGTGCTGTTCTTCGTCGCTGCGGATATCGTGACATAGAATGTCTGGCCGGGGCCCACCTTGCCAAGGTATATGCTGCCGCTCTGCTGTATTGTCGCGTTGTAAGGCTCCGTTATGTTTACATACGCGGCGCGGGAGAGCGCAACCATGAGGATGCCGGCAAGCACCGAGAGCAATATGAAACTGTATCTCAAATTTACACCTGCTATATATGTAAGTGGAAATTTATATTAATATGGTGCTTGGCGCCTTTGCGCTACGTGTACTTGGTGGAAAACGCGATTATCTGCTCCCTGTTCGGGTAGTTGCCCGGAAGGGTGCTTATCGTGTAGTTTATCCATATGAACCCGCTGAATCCGTCGCCGAGAGGGCCCTTTGCAAGCCCGGACCCGTCGTAGCAGTTGACGAACACCCTTGTCTGGTTGCTCGAGTATACAATGAGGCCGTTCTGCAGCTGGTTGTTCGGATAGAACTGCGGCGCGCCCTTGTACGCGAGCATGTTTATGTTGCCGTACTTCGGCGAGGAAAACGGCGGCGCGTTATCCGAGGTGTTCTGCTGGTCGGAGCACGCCATTCCTGTTATGTTGATAGTTGCTCCGGTGGACTGCGCGAATACCAGCGTAAATACGCCCTCGGTGTCAACTGCATAGCCGCTGCATGTGAATGAGGGAGCGGGATTGCAGTACGACGGGGTTATCCTTGAATTGAACACCCCCAATTGCAATACCACGTACATCGCAATGGACACAAGGAGTATCGCAACGCCGTAAGCTATCAGCATGTCTATTGATGCCTGCGATCTTTTCGCCCCGCGGAACATCGGCATTACCCCTTTTCTTCCTGGCCCTTGCCCTTGCTCACCTGCAGCTTCACGCCCTTCTGGTCCCTCGTTATCTTTATGTCGAGGTCATCGTTGAGGAACATCTGCCTTATCTCGTCGTAAGTATATGACCCTATGTCGTTGCCGGACGCACCCTTGCTTTTGAGTATCTCGTCCCTTCTCTCCCTTATCTTCTCCTTTTCCGATTCCTCGTAAACAAGCGAGAGCCTTGGCACCTCCTTCGATTCAAATAGATCGTCTATGCCTATCTCTATTGGTTTGTACCCCTCGTCCTGCAGTATGAAGGGCAGCACGGCGTTGAATTCCTCCCTGAGTTTTTCTACCCCTGAATCCACGTTTTCCTTCGGGCCCGCAATCATGAACACCTCGCTCTCCAGAAAGCCCACGAATATCACGTCAGAGGTGCCCTTCGATATGTCCTGCAATAGCTGGGATATCAGCCTGAGTATCACCAGTGCCGAGTCGTTGCCGAACCTTTTCGCGTATTCCCCAAGGTTGCCTATTCTTATCGTGCCTATGGCGTACCTCTCGCCCTCCTTTATCGAGTGCTCTATCTCGTTCGATATGCCCTCCTCGTCCGGCAGGTCTATCAGCGGGTCGAACCTCTTGCCCTTCTTCTTCAGGAATATGGT
>CAZFUA010000088.1:0-3100 GCA_964521995.1 Microcaldota archaeon | reverse complement strand
TCCCTCTCGAGGCTTCTGCTTTTTCGTCTAAGCTCCGTCAAGCTTCGCAAGGCTTAAATGGCAAGTGATGGGCGAACATGTTCATGTTCACGATGTCGTGTCGAATAAAAAAGCCCATTTACCGGAGGATCATTGACAAGATCCCCGAAAAGACAGAATCTGGCCCGCGGATATAGCTGTAACTGCCCTTAACCTTAGGCTATTTATATATTTATGTTTATAAATATATTATGAGTGATAAATCTAGAAGACATGTTTTGTTCAAGGCATTGGGGGATGAAACCAGGTTCAACATTGTTTCGGCTCTTCTTAATGAAGAGAGATGTGCTTGCGACCTTCCCAGGATAGTTAAAAGGGCTCAGCCCACGGTTTCGCTGCAATTGAAGTATCTGGCCAGAGAGGGTATTGTGTCCTCAAGGCGCGATGGGACAAAAATCATATACACAGTAATCAACCAGAAGGTCAAGCAGTTTATGAAAATGTGAAGCACGAATGAGCTGACCAGATGATAAATAAAATAAGTAAAAATCTTTCGGATAATATGCTTATCTACACCATATTCGTAATAGTTGGAGGCATCTTTTTTGGACATGTCTGGAACCTAACTTGGTTATCAGAACTTACCCTGCCTGTAGTTTTCATAATGATATATCCTATGATGGTAAACCTTTCACTGTCGTCATTAAAGAAGGTAAAGGACCATAAAAAACCATTAATGGAGGCATTAGTCCTTAATTTTATCTTTGCTCCTTTGCTGATGTACATTCTAACCTCTGTCTTTGCCGTAAACCTCCAGATAACGCTTGCATTGATGCTACTTTCTATTGCGCCCGCCTCGAGCATGGGTTTAGGATACCTAGGGTTGTCAGAAGGGAATATGGTTTCTGGAGCAATGATTGTCGCTGCTGCATTTATATTGTCGATTTTTATTTATCCGCTAGCGGGGCACTACTTCGCGGCTGGGACGAGCCTAAATGTTCCGATTAGTTTGATACTACAAAATCTTGTTATAATCCTGGTAATTCCGTTTATTCTAGGCATTGCAACAAGGGAATATATCGAAAGGAGGCACGGTTCTGAAAAGTTCCTCAGAGTAAAGCCTTATTTCTCCTCAATAACACTTGCATTTTTGTACGTTCTGATTTTTGTCATTTTTGCATCTAAGGCAGAACTAGTACTGAAGAATCTTAATGATATCTGGCTGCTTTTGCCAATCGCCGTATTATTTTTCGGTGCAACCATACTTCTGGTGATTTACCTAAACAAGTATATCCTTAAAATTGACTATGGGCAGCACCAATCCATTGTTTTTACAACAGTTAGCAAAAACATAGCATTGACGATAGCAATACTTATCTCTGTTTTTGGGGCAAATGGACAGTATATGGCTGTATTTCCCGCAATAATGGTCCTGTTTCAGGCTCCTTTCTTGATGATCTACCTTAAAACTAGCGGTAGAATCAAGAATTTATTTGCCAATAATTGAAATACAGGTTATCAGCGTTCCTGCACGGTGTGTTATTGTATTTTTATCTGAGCATAAAGAAAAATTCAGCGCTCCTCTCATAAACTTCTGTTACACCCTGCACTGTCCGGCCACGCTCTAAACGAATCTGAACGTTATAAAGCCCTATGCGACAGGCCCATACCCCTAGAACATAACCCAAATGCTTTAAATATATTGTAGTCACAAGCATAAGTGTATTATAGTTCAGTACAGGAGATGCATAATGCTCCGAAGCAAAGCCCAATCGGCAATGGAATACCTAATTACTTACGGCTGGGCAATACTGATAGTCGCAATTGCTGCGACGCTGCTTTTCTTCTACGTCTCTGCGCCGAGGGTGCTGCCGCCGTCTACATGCAGCTTCGTGACCGGTGCATACTGCAACTCAATGGTGTTTGGCACGAATTCCGTCACGCACAACACTATAGTTGCGTTCTTCATAACGAACACGAAATCTGTCCCGATCAAGAATCCTACTCTAGTAATCAACATTAACAAGGCCAACTCAACATCTTATGCATGCAGCCCAAAGTATGTGTCTCCGGGAGGTTCGATAATCTGCCAGACTCCTTACCTGCCTGGGATAACTTCAACATATGGCCAACTGTATCTGGGCAGCATCTATCTCTCCGCGCAGACCTGCGCGGGAACCTATCCGAACCTGTGTTCAAGCATGGTAGGTCAGACCTTCTCAGGCACGTATGATGCCCACGTAGAGCCTCTAATTTCTACTACATCCTCAATAACATTGACTGCGAAGAACGCAACCCAGGTTACAAGCGCAGGCCAGGATCCGCTGTATGCGCACGTGACGCTTCTCGGGTACCCCCTCAAAGGCGCAACGATTAATTTCACCGAGAACAACACCGCGTACACCATAAGTCCTAACGTAACGACCTCCTCGACCAACGGGACCGCCTTGAGCGGCGTATCCGGAACGCAGACAGGCAAGACTATAGTAACTGCGAACTACGCGGGTTACACTGCAAGCGTCGCGATAACGTTCGTGCAGCCCGTATACGTCTCGTTCAACATCAACAACTTCTACAATTGCGGGTCCTCTTTAGTCATCGCGCACATAAGCGGCAACCCATACACCTGTTCGCAGCTCAAGAGCGCGGTCATTCCTTTCGGTCCCGGGACCTCGCACTGGTTCAACTTCACAACACCTATAGACTTCTCACTCACTCCGTCGTATGCCAGGAGCGTCTTCAACTACCTGGTCGCCAATTCCACACAGTACTCCACTAACAACACGCTTCTGACGATACCTAAGAACGAGACCGTTTCAATCTACTACCTGCAGCAGTACATGCTGTTCCTGAATGCGACCCCGCCCGCAGGCGGCGTCCTTTCGCCTTCGGGGACCAACTGGTACACTCCAGGGACTGTAGTCACAATATCCGAGACTCCAAATGCCGGATACCAGCTTTCCACATGGCAGTGCAGGGGCAGCGGCTGCTACTCGGGCAGTGCCTCGTCAGCCAACATCGTGCTCAACAACCCGATAAACGAGACGGCAGTATACACTTCCACAACCACCTCCACCACTACTACATCGACAACGACCTCAACTACTATCTCAACCACCAC
>CAZFUA010000087.1:0-3225 GCA_964521995.1 Microcaldota archaeon | reverse complement strand
ATCTTTCTCTTTGTTACAATTTCTATAACCTATTTTCTCGAATGCTCTTTCAACTCTATTTCCTTTAGATGTATTGTGATTCTTATCTAATGTCCCTTTACGGATGGCCTTCCTCATCTTGTGTTCATGTTCGTTACAATACCAACTTACCCCATCCCAAACTTTCTTGCCATTTATGATATCTTTTTTTCTATACCATGCGGCAACTCCGGTTATAGGGTCAATATAGGTCTCGTATGGATGTGTACAGTCCGGATAGCAGCATTTTCTATCTGAACATACTTTCCTCTTTATTCCATTTTCATCTATTTTACCTTTTACGTCTTCAGTATCCACTAACGGTATCATACTTTTTCTCCTTTCGTTCTTTTTAATCCTTTCTATGAAAATTAGAATTGGTAGAGCTTCGAAGCCTCTACCAACTTAGAAAGGAGTGGTATTTAAACCACTGGTATATGATACCTTGTAAAGTATATATGCTTTAGTTAATAAGATAATTGCGACATTGGTCTATTAACATAGACACGCATTAATTTTTTAGATTATGATTAGAATATATGATAGGGATACGATCCCGATCCCTATCCATTCTTCTTCTTTGTTTTATATCGATTCTTGACAGATTACTCTTCTCTCGTCCAAAGATCCAAATCCAAGGCAAATTTAGTGTGGTTCGCATCGATCGCGGCTGGGGTGGTTGGCGCTGTAACAGTACCTACTGTGTTAATGATATAAACACGTAGATGTTGTTCGCCATTTAATTCCACACCCTGTTTTGGTCCGATCAGGGCTATGTACACCCAAGACCGTTAAACCGGTACCACTCTAAATCTGTCTTATATTGAGTGGTAGTCGCGCCTGCGCCACCTGGAATCTTTGTCAGATTCACATCTGCATAGAACACCCTTGCCAACTGTACGATGGCTTCTGATGTCTTCTCCTTTGTTACTCTGATCTTTGTATTAAAGGCCAGTTCATTATCACTGCTATCAGCAAATCTGATTCTCAGTGCATGTGCGCTTCTCGCATCTGCACCTCTTGGGATCTGCTGTGTACCCATAACACTGATCTTCTGCCCTGCTGGAGCTCTGACATCAATTGCAACACCTGTAGCACTGGCTGCGACACCAAAGAGTGTCACCAGATTTGTGTTCAACTCGTCAAGAGTCAGTTGTTCCCTTCTCCACCCTCTAGCTTCAAGATAGTCTACATAAGACGTGTAGTCCGGTTTAGCTACTACGGGTGCTTCGGGCTCTTGTAAATTGGTTATATATGCCATTCTTTTACCTCCTTTATAGCATTCCGAACATTGATGCAACGTTTCCTTCTTCACCAGCTCTCATGAAGCCAAACTTTCTCTCCCTTTCCTGTACTCCAGGTGGTGTTTGGTCAGACTGCATAAAGCCATATTTCCTTTCTCGCTCAGATACTGCTGGTGGTATAGGCTGGGCTGTTGCCTGCCTAACCGGTGCAACTGGTGGTGCCGAATATGACACTACTGGCGGTACTGCTGGCTGGTATCTAACCACTGGCGGTGCCTGTTGGACTACCTGTGGCGTCGGAGATACGTTTACTACCGGAGCCGGAGACGTTCTCACTACTGGAGCCGGGGCTACTGCTTGAGTTGGAGTTGCCAATCTCTGCAATGCCTTGTTCAGTTCTGCTCTAAGGGCACTGTTCTCTTGAATGAGTCTCTGGGTATCTGCTTGTGAAGACTGCACTGATTTCTGTGGTCCACCAGACATTATCTGATAGCCCCACAGTTTGACGTCTCCTGGATTCGTGCCACCGTTTGCTAATCTTATGATAGTATCATAGATGATTGACCCAGAAATTGCTTTCTTTGCGTCAACGGTTGCTTCCTTCATCGGAGTAAGGGCCTCTCCAGGCTCTACGTCGGCATACCTCTTAAGCAGGTACCACATGGCAAGTTTCGGAACGTTGTTTGCTGACCACGCCATTACTTTGTTTGAGGCGGTAGGATCAGCTAGAACGGCATCGTCACTTTTTACTCTATTCTGGATCTGTCTGCCAACGATGGCTGCACCAATGAAGCCACCTGTTACGCCAAGACCTTCCGAGACTAGGGCGGTGCCAACTTCACCAAGAGTTCTTTCTCTTAATTGTTCCCAATCCATATGAATTCCTCCTTACGGCAGAATCGAACATTTTCTTTATTTCTTATTTGAGTTTCGATATCTACCATTTGGGTTCCTCCTTTATTTTAACATCTATTCCAGTCGAACAAAGTCCTTGTAAATTCTTGGGTAGCTTGCCAAAGGCTTCTTCAGCACATTTGGCGAATTTACACCCCTTAAGACCTTTACAAGACTTTAGCTTTATTGCTCTCTCAGATGGTTCTTTAGGACCTTCTCTAGTAGAAGGTCTGACTATTACCGTATATTCAACATTTTCGTTGCCATTCGGTAATAGGTTGCCATCCTTTCCAATAGATATACTACTCTTCCTCATACCGGCATCTTTTCTGGCCAGTACAAGTTGGGCCGTATCTATAGGAATCTCGACTTTGTCCGACATATTTATATTATGTCCTTTATTATATTAATAATAAAGGCTTTATCTGCCGCAAGCTCTTCTTATGCTTCTTGGGGGAGTGATTCCAGCGGAAGTAAGGCATGATTCGAATTCGCAGCCTCTCTTGCCTGCGCATGCTTTCATGGCCTTTGCTTTTGTCCCAAGTTTATGAGATGGTTTTACCTTTGTTCCTCTGATTACTATCTTGCCACCTCTGCCTGCTCTGCCAGCGCCTCCTGGTTTTGTATATACCTCAGCGCCTCCACCGATTGGAACTACTGCGCTAACGTTCTGGGCTCTCTTCGCTTCTGCAAGTTCAACTGCTGATGCACGAACATCTACCATATATTTTCCTCCTTATTTTACTTTTGGCATAAATGCCTACTAGTCTGTTTGTTCTCTTTTCATTTCTATGATGTGACCTTCTATCCATTCATCTATCGGGTGATAGACTTCAAAGATACCTTTCGCATCACATACACGAGTATCCTCTTCACACCCTGCAACCACAATGTGTCCTGCTACATCATATTTTTTTGCCCAAGGAGGAGGTTGTTTCCATACAACTTTCATATATGTTCCAATTATTCCAGTCAAACTCTCAGTCTCAACAGTTTCCATATCTGGAATAAATGGTTGTCCCTCCATCTCATTTGAGATAACTTGGATAGGAAGAGCTTAGTATTCTGT
>CAZFUA010000086.1:0-3456 GCA_964521995.1 Microcaldota archaeon | reverse complement strand
TCATAAGCCTCTCCTTTGCCTTCTCCGGCCTGCCTATCCTTCCGCCTATCCTGGTCGCCCTTTTCATTATCCTGAAGGGCGCAACAGAGTTGACATTCTCGAGCGTTGATTTGCTTTCGTCATAATTCTGCGCCCCGTTCATGAAAAGCCTCATGTCCTTCGAGAACCCCAACGAGGCCAGAATGCTTTGGGCGTGGTTTCCCTCTAGGGTTATTGTGGATTCCTCCTCAAGGTGCGGTATGCAGAGCCTCTCCACCACATCGGCAAGCTGCACGTTATCGGAATTCTTCTGGAACCTTATTCTCTTGACATCAAATATGCTGTTCGTGTCCTTCTCCATCTCCGAGATGGATAAGGCATTGGAAAGCCCTATCAGTTCCATGATGCTTATGTCGCTGTAGTCGTATATGTAGAGCGGGTGCATGGGAACGCCGTATTTCGCCGACAGGTTGTATGCGTCGCTGAAGCTTATGTCCGTTTTGACATCCTCCGTGCATCCGGATGACCTGAGCTGCTCCGTCCAGTATTCCTCCACATAGCTCGTAGGTTGCAGTGGGGTGTTGGACTTCTTGAAGTCGCCATATGTCACCAGTATGTCCCCAACGGATATTATCTTTTTTACTCTTCCCCTGAGCTCCTTAGCCTTGGCGACGTCGTTTATCCTAAGCGCCTCGCCGCTGTCGAGCTTTACAAAGGGCCCCTCTATGCTGTCCACGGGAGCAGCTACGCAGCCCTTGCCGGGGCGCTCTATCCTCAATTGCGTGCCGCACGCGATAAACTCGTCAAGCACGAACATCGTTGCAGGACTGAACCCCTTTGCCGCGATACCCGTAAGCCTGGACCTTCCGTACCTGAGCCTGAAGCTGCCGTTCCTAGACGGATAGGCCAGGACAGGACGTCCGGCAACGAGCTCCTGAAGGAAAACCGCAGTGCCCTTGCTGTCGTCCTTTGCAGCCGGGTTCTTCTCAAACTTTATTATGTTGTTGAGCCAGCTCCAGTCCAGATCGAACTGCTTCGTGTACTTGAGCACGTTCTTTGCCTTCTGGGCTATCCCCTCGCATATCACAAGGCCTATGCTGCCCCGCACCTTGTTTGTGATCATCTGTGCCTTGCCGTACTTGTCGAAGCGGTTCACGTTCCTGTGTATGTTGACCTCTATTCTTTCGGTGGGCATCGCGTCAACGCACACGCTCATGTTCTCGAGCACCACCCTTATGTCCGCCTCGGGGGGGTAGTACTGCAGCCTTGCTATCCTTGAATGGTATATCTGTATTTCTTCGATGTACCTCTCGACCTCGGTGGGTGTTGCCTTGTAAGAGCCTATGCCCAGCAGCTTTCTCCCATAGTCGGCGAGCGCTACGGACATCGCGGCGCCGGTACCTCCCGCGCCCCTTATCGGACCCGCGTAAACAACCGCTATGTAGTCCGAGCCCTCGGCGTTTTTGTGGAGCTCCACGCCCTGTATCCCCTCTGTTGACGCGACAACAACCGCGTCAGTAAGTATCGCAAGGCCCACCCTTACAGCTATGGTCAGTTTCTCTTCGATTGTTTTGGCTTCGAATGTCTCTCCCGTGGATATCTCCTTTACAACGGCGAATGCTAACTCCTGCCTTGTCTTCGCATCGGACTTTTCCTTCACCATGGACGCAAGCCCGTCTATGCCTATTATACCCTCAACCCTGGATGCCAGGTCCGGGGCAGGCTTGATCTCGACGAACCTTTCCGGGTCATACCCCTTCTCGCGCGCCGCCGTGGCTATTCCGTAAGCTATGTCGAAGTTCCTCTTGAATTCGTTCGAATACTCTTCGGAATCCATGCCATCACCTGTTGAAGTTTATGTTCACGAACCTGTTTGTCTTCGCCTCGTAGACGGGAACTATGCAGGGGCTTGGTATGTGTCCCTGGATAAGCTGGTACTGCGTAGTGGCCTGCCATGTCCCGCTGTTTATTATATCAACGCCATGGTAGTTCGAGATGCAGTTCTTGTGCACATGCCCCATGTGGAGTATGTCAGGTATCTTATCTATCACAAGGTTGTCATCCTTGCTCGGGACTATTATGTTGCCGCCCCAAATAGGGGAAAGATGCCTTCTTTTGAGTATCTCTATCATTGCCTTTTCCGGGTTTGCGTAGTTTGTTCCGGGGATGGACCGTATTATGGAATCCAGGGACGTGCCGTGGTACGTAAGGACCTGTACGCCGTGAAGCGTAAGGAAACTGGGATTTGGAAGTATGTGGACATTCTCTGCCTTGAAATCGCTTATGAGATCATTGGTCAGCTGCGGCTGCGGCTCAGCCCTTTGCACTGCGTCGTGGTTGCCGGGTATTACGAACACGTGCATGTAATCAGGTATCATGCTAACGAAGTTGAAGAATATCCTGTACTGCGCATATATGTCAAGCACCGCAAGGTCCCTGTCCTGGTTTGGGTATACGCCTATGCCATCCACTATGTCTCCGCCGACCACTATGTATTTCAGCTTGCTTGCTATGTCCGCCCTTTCGCCGTAGTTCCCATTAAGCCATTTTATGAAAGTTGTGAAATTCTTCTCCAGGAACAGCTTGCTGCCCATGTGCATGTCAGATATGAACGCTATCGCTATGTCTTCCTCTATCTCCTTCCTTTCCCGTATGGGGACGTCGGGCCACACGATCTCCTTGGCTATCACGAATTGGTTCGATATCTTGCCCTTTACCGCTATAACCTCGTCATTGACAAGGTGCCTTGCCTTCTCGAACAGCTCTTTGGCCTGCAGCGACGTTCCGTTCACGAATATGACCTTGGCCTCGTACGTTTCATCGTCTATTACAACCATTATGTTCCCTTTTTGCGTCGTTATCTTGTTGGATATTATGCCGATTACCGTAACCTCCCTCCCGCTGGAATAAG
Organism: Microcaldota archaeon; assembly: GCA_964521995.1. Lineage (GTDB taxonomy): Archaea > Micrarchaeota > Micrarchaeia > Micrarchaeales > Micrarchaeaceae > UBA12276. The sequence continues at coordinate 566 of CAZFUA010000086.1, read as the reverse complement.
AGTTGAGACTTTCCAGAGTTGATAAAACGCCGTTCAGCTTTCCCCTGTGCTGCTCTATTATTCCCTTGAGCTTGTGCAGCCTGCTCCTGAAATGGGAGACGAATTCATCCACAGTTCCATTCGAATACTCAATGCTGCTGTTGCTGATATTGTAGTTGGCGTCCACCTCGGATGCGTAGGCCTTGTATTCGGGCTTCTGTATGACCTCGACGGGCTTTGGGGCCTTTTCCAGCAGTATCTCGTCTGCTATGTTCTGTATGTCGATCCCGCTTATAACATTGAGACTGGGGTCCGAGGCCCTCCTTTCTATGATCCTCGATGCTATGTCGTCTATGCTGAAGCCTTCGAGATTTTCCGGTTTTACATCAGCAGCAACAAGTATTCCAAGTTTCGAAAGCCTTTTTACGAGATCTTTGACAGCACTTTCACCAGCCATGTCAACTACTGGTTTTTATAGATTCCAGCATGCTTAGTATGCTCCATACAGAGGTCCTGGCCTGCGCAGGAAGGTTAATGTCATTGCTTATCATGTCCATATCGTATATTGCAGAGGACACCCTTATCAC
>CAZFUA010000085.1:0-3467 GCA_964521995.1 Microcaldota archaeon | reverse complement strand
TATAATTTGAGTCTGATGCGAGCAACCAATAAAAAGAATAAGCATGAGAAGGAGGTCCTGCTCAAGAATAGGGTAATACCTGCGTTACTCACTGCGCTTACAGTATCCATACTTACATACATACTTTATTCGGTAAATTTTGATATTTCACATGGCGCAGGCTCGTCGGCTATATTGTTTGCGTCTTTCGGTACAAGTGCTTTTGTATTGTTCATGATGCCGAAATCAAAAGCCGCAGCTATAAGCAAATTCGTCAAGATATATATACTCGGCACGATACTTGGGGTTCTGGGATTTTTCATGCTGGATTTTCTGCCCCTTTATATAGTGGCAGGGTTCATTATATTTCTGCTTTCCATATTGGTGTACGTAACCAAAAGCGAACACCCACCGGGGGTTGGAATAGCCCTGGCGTTCGTATTATTTAGGATAGACATATACGGAGTATTGATAGTCGCGCTTGCGGTTGTAATTTTGCTATTCCTTAGGGTCGTTCTCGAGAAGTTTGTGTACATAGTAGAAAAAGACATACTAAAGGAGATGGAACATTGAAATGATGGCGCAGGATCTGAGGGCTGGGGCAACTCCCTTTTGGACGGTTTGCAGTTTTGTAGGTTAAATACCTGTAATCATGCCATATATTTATATATTATAAGATGCATAATGTATCTGAAACTACCCCTAAAAACTAATTTGTGGAATGTTTTTTAATATTTCCATTAGTAATTAGTGGTGACCTATCTTTCACGCAGTTCAAGCAATCGGCAAATTAGCGAGGGTAGAATGAGGTGGCAATGAATGGATGGCCAAAAACAGGGTTTCGGAGAGGAGCATAAGGAGTTCTTCAGGGACCTGAGTAACGTGATAATAAGTTATACGCCAATTTCTGGAGTTATTGATACTGTGAAGTTTATGCACAAATGGCTGGTGAAGAAGGATTCGCCGCACAGGATAGTGCATCATATCAAAAAGAAACAGAAAAAATTAAGACTTAAACACACAAAGGAAGGCTCTGCATAAAGAGATCTGAGATAAACAGGAATTGTAACGCTCATCGTGACATGATAATGCCAAAATGGTGGGGGCCTGCCCTAAACCTTTTCCTGATTTTGAATCCTTTAAACCACGTCATGTAGTCTGCTTCAGACATGCGTAGGTGATAAGGGGGCCCGATCTTTGGCTTATGCACTCTTTTCTGAACCGCTCCTTTTTTCCAGTCAACAACCACTATTTTGCCGTTTGTTTTTAGTATTCGCATTACCTCTTTGCTTGCCCCCTTCTGATCCGTGTCGTGAAAAGAATTTGCCATGAATGCTATATCTATAGAGGATTTGGGCAGTGATGTTTTCACAGAGCTTTCTTTAAGGAACACTACAGATTTCCCATTTACCCTTTTCCGTGCGGATGCCAACATCTCTTTGCTGCTATCTATACAGTAGAGCCTGGATGCAAACCGCTTTAATGCTGCAGCGTAATATCCAGACCCGCACCCTATATCGGCTATCACATATTTGCCCGCAGTTCCAAGTATCTTTTCAATGAATATCGGATCCTCGGAACCGGCCCTTTCTTTACTAAGCAATTTGTATGCTATTCTTCCCCAGTCCCTCGAATGGCTGTCCATAAGAATATTAAACCATGGATGATTAAAAACCCGATTACCTGTTTAATTCTTTAATAATTGCCTGGCCAAGGTATTTTGCTAGTATTCGGCACGCCAAGCCGAGAGACGAGCAAAAGGCATGTACGTTGCATTAACTAAGGGTTATTTAAATTTTCAACGGCATCTATGCTAACAAATGGTAACAAAAATGAAGATTAAGGAGGTACGCTCGAATAAGGCACCAAAGCCGGCAGGACCGTACTCCCAATCTGTACGTATAGGAAAGTTCCTCTTCTGCTCCGGACAGATAGGAATCGATCCGAACAGTGGAAAGTTGGTAGGTGGGGGCATAAAAAGCGAGACAAAAAGGGCAATGGAAAACATTGCAGCAATATTATCAGCTGCGGGTATAGGATTGGGCGGCATTGCCAGAATGGATGTCTTTCTTACAGATATGGATGACTATAATGGATTCAACGCGGTATACTCAAAGTATTTTGCCAATGGAGTAAAGCCGGCAAGGCAGACAATAGAGGTATCCGGACTTCCAAAAAATGCAAAAGTAGAGATTTCATGTATAGCTTTTTCAGGTTGAGCTTATGAAAAATGTTAGCTTGGATAGCATAGAGGAGGCAAGCAGAAGGCTTCAGGGCGTAATTTCAGAAACTCCGATATGGTATTCGAAGAGGCTGTCAAAGGAATACAACGCGAATATCTATTTCAAAAGGGAGGATTTGCAGGAGGTGAGATCATACAAGATAAGAGGGGCGTACAACCTCATGGGCTCCCTATCAGGTCCTCAACAACAAAAAGGGGTCGTGTGCGCGAGCGCAGGCAACCATGCGCAAGGCGTTGCCCTAAGCGCATCAATCCTGAAAACAAAGGCCATAATCTTCATGCCTGTCATAACGCCATTGCAGAAGGTAAGAAGGGTCAATGCTTTCGGGGGAAAATGGGTGAAAACAAGGCTTGTCGGCCGTAATTATGATGAAACCTATGGCATAGCGAGAAAATACTGCAATACGGTGAAGGCAACATTCATACACCCTTTCGACGATTACAGAGTCATTTCAGGGCAGGGAACCGTAGGAAAGGAGATCTATGAAGGATTGGGCGGCAAAGTCGACTATCTGCTCTGCCCCGTGGGCGGCGGCGGCCTAATCTCCGGAGTGGCGACGTACATCAAGGAAAAATCGAAAAATACTTTCATAATAGGTGTCGAGCCTGCAGGAGCCCCCAGCATGTACGAATCGGTCAGACACGGTAGACCCATAACCCTCGATAAGATAGATACGTTCGTTGACGGCGCAGCGGTAAAAAGCGCAGGAAAGATTACATTCAGGATAGTGCAGAAGCTCGTAGACAAGATGGTGTTGGCGGATGAGGGCAATGTATGTACCGCGATGATTGACTTGTATCAGAATGAGGGAATTGTAGTGGAACCTGCAGGAGCGCTTCCCATATGTGCATTGGATATGATTTCCAGCGGGCTTAAGGGCAAGACAGTGGTATGCATCCTAAGCGGCGGGAACAACGATATATTGCGTTATCCGGAGATAATGGAGAGGAGCCTTGTCTATAGGGGCCTGAAGCACTATTTTCTTGTCGAGTTCGCGCAGAAACCCGGACAGCTTAGAAAGTTCGTAGACAGCGTATTAGGACCCGCAGACGATATTGTAAGATTCGAGTACCTGAAAAAGACATCAAGGGAGACGGGGCCTGCCCTGGTCGGGATTGAGCTGTCCAAAAAGGAGGATCTTGAACCGCTCATGGGAAGAATGGACAAGTTAGGCATAGCATATATGCGGATAACCAGCAGCGATCTGCTCTATCGTTACCTCATATGAAACTTATACGGCAACGG
>CAZFUA010000084.1:0-3720 GCA_964521995.1 Microcaldota archaeon | reverse complement strand
TACACAGATACATGAATTACTGTGTATTTGTTTTCATAGGATTTCTACAGAGCTACGGAAATAGTGATTTTCTCAAAGAAGGACGGATCAAACCACATAATCGTTGACGGCGAGGTGAAAATAAAGCTGTGCAGGTGCGGACGCTCGAAAAACATGCCGTTTTGCGACAGCACCCACAAAGAAGTCAAATGGCAGGCTGAGGAGAAGGAAACGAAGATACTGATAACGTAATCAGCCCTTGCTTATCCTTTTCATCACGTGCTTGTGCAGCTTCTGTAGGTACTTGTGCCTGCCCTTCATGAGTATCGCGTCCGCATGGCCGAACGTCATCATGGAATGCGAGAAAGGAGAAGGCACCTGCGTCCTTATGACCTTGTAACCCATCTTTCCGCTTTTCATCCTTGAGACCAGCTCGCTCGCCCTCGGAAGGTCCATCGTCTCGTTCATTATCTCCCTGTACGTTTCCTTTATTACGGGGAAGTTTGGGTCTATCTCCTCTGCAGCCTTGAATATGAGCTGCGAATTCACCTGCTGTCTTCCTACGGGAATCTTGTAGCCCTTGTAGTTCCTCAGTATCATGAAGCTCCTCGCAGCGACGTGCCTGAATTTCCTGCGCATAAGCTCGGTTCTCCTTATATTCCTCCTTATCATTGCGGATACTCCGGTGGTGCTTATGTCGTCGATCATATTCCTCATGTCCCTTGCGCTGAGCGCTACGGGCTCCTCGGTCCTGAAGAGGAACCCGTTGTCGTTTATCATTATGTCCACGTCGGTGCCGAACATCTCTGACATCTCTATCGCGAAGGCCCTGGAGAGTGCGTCGTTTATCCTTCTTCCGAATAGCGAGTGGAACACTATGTAGTTCGCGTCCTTCGATATATCCTTTGTGACCTCCACAAGAAGCAGCCTGTCGGTGGGCACCTCGTCGGCAAAAAGCATCTGCTCCAGGAAGTAGCCGTATATCGCCCTCTTCGAGTTCCCGTTTATCGGCAGCGTCGAAAGATAGTCGTCGATCTCCTTCGGGATCTTTGCAGGTTTGCTGAACCTGCTTATTTTGTTCTTCGTGAGATGGCCTCTCATCATCTCGGAAAGCCTGCCCCTGAATCTGCCTATCTCCTCGGCAAGCTCATAACTGAGGGGCAATTGCTCTGAGAACCATGGGGGTATTGTAGGAGCGGTTGCGTGCGCGGCAGACACATGCGCCTTCATGCCTTTCGCATACTCAAACCTGTACAGCCTCCCTCCTAATGTGAATATGTCACCCTGTTTCAGCCTCGTGAGGAATTCTTCTTCTATGTTCCCTATCCATTTCTTGTTGGAATCCAATACGTTTACCGCGACCTCGTCAGGTATCGTCCCAAGGTTGAGCATGTATATTACTTTTGCCAGCTTGCCCCTCCTACCGAACATCCCCTCCTTTTCGTCATACCATATCTTTCCGTACACCCTTCTGCTCTCCAATCCGACATAATTGCCCGCAAGGTAGTTCATGAGCGAGATGTAGTCGCTTTTCTGCAGGTTGTGGTACGCATACACGCCCCTTATCAGGTTGTACGCCTCATCTACATTCCATTTCTTTGTTAGCGACATACCCATTATGTGCTGCGCAAGCACGTCAAGCGCGTTCTGCGGCACCGTAAACGAATCAAGGTGCCTTTTAAGCGCAGCGTCAAGCAGCACCGAGCATTCAACAAGATCGTCGCGGTTGAGCACTATTATCTCGCCCTTAGCTATGGCCTTGTAGGAATGCCCCGCCCTCCCTATCCTTTGTACTGCTCTCGTGACGCTCTTGGGCGACCCCAGCTGTATCACGTTGTCTATCGTTCCTATGTCCACTCCTAATTCGAGGCTTGTCGAGGACACCACGCACCTGAGTGATCCCTTCTTGAGCAGTTCCTCCACCTCGAGCCTTGATTCCCTTGACAACGAGCCGTGGTGCGCCGCGATGTCCTCTCCGTACTTGAACCTTTTCTTGAGGTTGAACACTACACGCTCCGTTCCGCTTCTTGTGTTGGTGAATATGAGCGTGGACTTGCTTTTCTTTATTATGCTGTTCAGTTCCTTGTACATCGAGTCCTCTATGGATTCATCCTTTGTGTATATCATGTCCTTTACCGGGCTTATGGCGCTCACTTCAAGCTTCTTGCTCCATGATGCGTCTACGATGGTGCAGTCATTGGCATCCTTGCCCTTCCATCCCACGAGGAACTTGGCCGCCTCCTCCAGCGGATGAAGAGTAGCGCCCAATCCTATCATCGAAACCTCGTGGCCAATTATCTCCTTGAGCCTTGCGACCGACAGGGAGAGGTGCACGCCGCGCTTGTTGTTCGCGAGCTCGTGTATCTCGTCTATTATCATGTACTCTACGCCTTTCAGATGCTCGACGAACCTTTCGGAGTTTATCAGTATCGCCAGGCTTTCCGGTGTGGTGACGAGTATGTTCGGCGGCCTCACCAGCATCCTGTGGCGCTCCTTCTGTGTCGTGTCCCCCGTCCTCACGCCTATCATTACCTGCTTTATGTTCTCCTTTATTATGTTGACTCCCTTGTCCCTCTTTATTATGCCGTATATCTCCTCAAGCGGCTTGGACAGGTTGTTGTATATGTCGTTGTTCAGCGCCCTCAATGGCGATACGTACAAACAATACACCCTGTCCTCGAGCTTGCCCTCGATGCTGTTGTCGAACAATTTGCTTATTATGGAAAGGAACCCCGACATCGTCTTGCCGCTCCCCGTTGGGGAGGTGATGAGCACGTTCCTCCTGTCGCTTATCAGCTTGAACGCGTATTTTTGCGGCGGGGTGAGCTCATCGAACCTGCTGTTGAACCATTCTCTCACATACCGGTTCAAAGACCCAAGGCTCTCCCTATCGCTGAAAGGCCTGTCTGCATAAGTTATCATAAGAAATCACAAAAAGGAATATACATGCTCGGAGGGCGCGCAATATCTATCTGTTATAAAAATCTAAAAGGGTTAGGTATTGTCAACAAACTCGTCAGATTAAATTACCTGTCGCATTCGTCTGATTTACATTATTATTTTGAATGCTAAGTTTTATTAGACTTAGCCATCTGTTTCTTTCTGCACCTATGCTTATTCCAGCGACTTCTGATGGTGTCTTACCATTAAAGGTCATGTGTGGCTTTATGAAATTGTAATACGTTTTCCAATTCTATATAATTCTGTGCTGTTGCGTCATTCTTTAGACCTCTAATTACCTTATCACGCTCTCTAAATGTTCCATGATAACGCTCTATTATCTGGTTGTCTATCTTATGCGTTGCATGGTATAAGACCCTATCATTTTCCTCTTTAGTCATATATCTGTGCATACCAGCAAATTCTCTTTTTACTGCCTTCTTATAAAATTGACCCTTATCCGTTGCTATTTCTAAAGGCCTTTGTGAGATTACCTCTTTTGCCTTATGAATAATATCTCTTGCATCTTTTATCGTCCTTGTCTTTGTTAGCTGATTAGCCAATAGAAATCTGGTCTTGTTATCAAGAGCATTCCAGCACCACGTATTAACCCCTTGATTTTTACTACCTGTTCGTCTATGTGCATCTTTTCTGATGTTTGAGGTTTCAAGGTAGATACATAGCTGTTTATCTTACCCATAAAGCGATTGTTCCAGCGTCTTATAGTTTCATGGTGTAGTTTTAGTCCAGTAGTTCCGCAACTTTCTCGTAAAACCTGATAATTCCGCTATTCGTAAACGA
>CAZFUA010000083.1:0-3735 GCA_964521995.1 Microcaldota archaeon | reverse complement strand
CTGTGGCACAATCTTCTATGGTATGGGAAAAACTGACTTATGTCCCAATCCCCTTATCTTTAACAGTTAGTTAATAAACCTTATGTCGACAAAACATGCATTTTACGATTTGCTGACCTTTCTCGCCATTTTGTCGAATTTTTCAAAAAAGGAGGCCCATGAATAATGCTTTTCCACCCTTTTTCTTGCGGCCCTGCCCATTTCCTTTGCGATTTGCCCGTTTTCAGCAATAAACTCCATTTTTTTCGCCATTTCGCTAGGGCTATCCACAAGAAAACCTGTCTTTCCGTTTACTATGGTCTCCCTCGGGCCGCCCTCGTTTACCGATATAACAGGCTTGTAGCTTGCCATGCCCTCTAGCGGCACTATCCCGTAATCCTCGTTTATTGCCGTAAAGAGCACCGCAGTTGCCCTGGAATACAGGCCTGCAAGCCCCTCGCTCGTGGGGCTGAGCCTGAACACGACATTTTGCACCCTCATGGACCTTAGCCTGTCGTAGTACTCGTTGAAGTCCCTGTACCTTCTTGAGAGGCTTCCGGCAAGGACAAGCTTGTAATCCCTGTACTTCCTGTTTTTCCTGAATATCTCGAATGCCCTTATTGCGTATTCCTGCCGCTTTTGCTCTGCTATCCTTGAGGTATATATGAAATATTTTCCATCGCCGCCGTCCCTGAAATTCTTGTAGTCTATGCCGGGATTTATGACCTGGGCATTTCTATTGAATATGCTCTTTATTCTTTTGCTTGTGTTGCGGCTGTTTGTGGCTATCGCCTCTATCTCCTTAACTATTCCTTTTTCCATAGTAGAATATACCTTTCCAAGGCTCTTGTATAGGATTTTCTCCTTCAGCGATTTTTTCCTGAGATTCGAAACGCTTGGATCGTACAGCTCCCTTGGAGGGGTGTGGCAGTACCACATCACCCTGGGGTTCATGTTCCTTACCCACTCGCTGGGGGACATGTGCGGATTTATCACGTCGTAGTCGTCCTTTATCTTCAGGTTGTAGAAGCCGTACGCATAATGGAGCGCGTTTGATACACGGCCTGGAAGAAGCCTGCCGAACCCGCGACGTTCCCTGAATACACGTATGTCCATTTCCTTGAACTCCTCGAACGTGCCCTTGGGATCGTAACCAAGCGTGTATATGGTTGCATCGTATTTTTGCGCTATTTTCAGTATTACCTGTTCCGCGCCGCCTCGTTCGTTGATATTGTGCTGTGTTATCAGTAGCCTCATTACATGCAACCCGGATAGATTTACCTGAATGTCCTTTTAGCGTATTTGTCGAACCTTGCAACCTTTCTTTTGTCAAGGCCCTTTATGTTCGATATGTTAGCAGGTATGCTGAACGTTTCAGAATACACGCTTTCGCTCGAAAGCTTTGATATTGATTTCATGTCCCCCCTTATCGCTGCGTTGACAAAACCGCGTATGTTGACCAGAGACTGGTATTTGCCTTTGCCAGATGAACTGCTGAACTTCTTGGGCATTATAACCATGAGCGGCACCTTTATCACCTCGTCAAAAAGTACAGTGCCATGACCTATGAATCCGTGCTCGTTGAATGCCTGGCCGTGATCCGATGTTAGAATTATTATCTGGTCTTCGCCGAACCTGTCAAGAAGATCCTTTATCAAGGCCATGCCATACCCCAATGCCCTGCCTGACGCCTTGTAGTACAATGCCTTCCATCTGCTAATTGTCTGCTTGCTTACTTTCTCTTTCAGGAAAGGTGTGGCCCAGTTGAAATCCATGCCCTTCTTCCCTATGTACGGATCATGTGCCTCCATAAAATTTACGAAGAGGAAAAACGGTTCTTCCAGTTCCATCGCAGATATCTTCCTCAATATGTTCTTGCCACCTTTCTCTATCGGCCAACCGTCTATAAGCTTGGCCTTCATCTTTTTTACCGCGGATCTGGGGCTTAACGCAGTGGCGCTCAAAACAAGATCGAGAAACAGCTTTGGGTCGTCCTTCATTATTGCTCTGGATAGCTTTAGGATATCATTCCCGTACAGGTCCCTGTACTTCGATACGATCGGCTTAAGGTCATTTGATATCTCTATAACGCTGCCGAATATGTCTGTGAAGTAGGATTCCTCCATAAACGTATCAAATCCTGTAAAGCCGTATACTGGATGCACATACGGGTTTGCGGATATGCCGTATGTGTAATAACCCTTTCTCTTAAGGTCTCCTATTATCGTGCCTTTCTTTAGTTTTATCCTTTCTATGTCGAGTGACTTTACGTTTTTTGTCTCGTGGGATCCATGCTGAGAGGGATACATGCCGGTGAAAATCGACGCATGGGACGGCAGAGTCCATGATGCTGGCGCTATGCAGTTGTCCATGCTTATCGCGTCGATTTCCGCAAGGATGGAAGCGTTTCTGTCAGCCAACTTGCTGAACATATCCAGATTAAGTGTGTCAAGTACAATTATCGAGACGTTTGCTTTTTTATTCAGTGCAACACCATTTTTATCTGGTTATCTTGATATCCTGCAGTTCCTCAAGGTACTTCCTCCCGTTTCCCTCCAAGAAGTACTTCCTTGCAGGTTCCAGCATTTCTACGAGATAATCCGCCACTGCGTATTTCATGTCTACAGGGTGTATCTCCCCGCTTTGATAGGCGGACTGCAGTTCTTCCTGTGTTTTATATGCCTTGTTGGTATTTTTCTTTTTATTCTGAATATCGAATTCCTTGTTTTTCCTGACCATATACGGCCAGACTATATAATTGGATATATCGATTATAGGATTCAGAGTAGTCTCTTTCATGGGGCAATATGCGCCATTTATCTTTCTTCTGATTTCAGCTTCGGTATCGTGTATAAAGATCGCGCTCTCGGGTTGCGATTTTGACATCTTTACATCGATAAGCTGCTGGTCTAGGAGCTCCCTGTTGTTCTCTTTCTTCGCCGCGATTATGCCCGTCCTCTGCCCCTCGGTAATGTGTATCCCCGTAAGAAGGTGATGGTGCACAGCCACAGGCTGGTAGTCAAATTCCTTAGCGACATCCAGAGCCACGACATGCGCTTTTCTTTGGTCCATGCCCGCATGAGCGAGATTTATTTTTTGGGCGTATATGTCCGCAACCTGCATAGGCACATACAGGAGCTGCCCGAAACTGACTGATTCGCCCTCCTTCCTGCCTGCCACCGTTATGCTTCTCTTCGCCCTTGCCAATGACATGCCCTTCGATATTTTTATTACGTCTTCAAGGTAGTCCACGCCCAGTTTATCGTAAAGTTCAGAACCAAGTACGAAATTAAGTTTTTCCGTATCGCCCCCTACAGCTTCCAGCGATCTTTTGAGGGCCTCCTTGAAGTATGTGCCCCCTATTTTCCTTATCGTGCTCAGGTCGCCGCCGAGCTTCTTGTTGATCCACGTATGGTAGTCCGCAAGGAATACGCTGGTGCTTACCCCTGCTTCCTGGAAATCCGCCACCTTTTGCATGGAAAGAAGCCCCGTGCCGAAATGCACGAAACCGGAGATTTCAAAACCTATGTAATGCCTTAGGCCTTTATGTCCTTCCAGGTACGCCTCGAGATTTTTCTCCGTTAGAATCTCTTCCGTCGGCGCCCTTTTGATTAATTCCAAAGCCCTCATAGCATCAATATGATATATCTTTCAAGATTAAAAGGCATATTGTACATCGTACATAACCTTTCAGAATTGACTATTATAGCCCTCCGCTAATGTCTTTTGGATAAAAAGTATCATAACTCTTTCTTT
>CAZFUA010000082.1:0-3747 GCA_964521995.1 Microcaldota archaeon | reverse complement strand
TCCCATCGTGCAAAGCTATAAATATCTTTTAATTCATATAAAATATCAGTGATATATGTGCCTACGCTTACACTAGGTATATTCAGGCTTTACAAAGGGTTCCTTAGGACTAAACCTACGCTGAACGGGATAGTCGTAGACGCAGCGGAGATCGGTGCGGGCGCGGCTGTTGTCGGAACTGCATTTGCAGAAGTAAAGGCTCAAGCCGCAAAGCTGTTGGGGCTCCGAAGAAAGGGTTAATCTTTCTCTTATCCTATTTTGATTTAGTGCCCAAGCTTAGCCTTTGCGCTGGCTCGGCCTTACAGGTTCCTGAGCATGTCCCTGTCCCTGAGCTTGCTTATGTCAAGTAAGCTGTACCTCCACACTATGTCCCCTCTTTCATCGGTCTGCACGACCCACGGCTTTACTATGACTATATCGCCCTCCTTTATCCAGAATCTCCTCCTAAGCCTTCCGGGTATTACGCACAGCCTCTCCTTCTCGTCCCCGCACTTCACGAAGAACTTGGTAGCGCCCGCAATCCTCGCAACTTTGCCTATAACTTCGCCAGGATTGGGCAGCTTCAGCGAACTCTCTATCGGCGCGCCCCTTCTGTCATCATGGTTGCCTCTTCTGCCTCTTATCAAAACACCTAATAATTCTTGACCCAATATCTCGCGCCGCAGGCCTCGCATATGAGGTACATGCCCTTGTCCGCCTGCTCAAGGTGCGTGTCCGGCTTCCCGCATTCCTTGCATATGACATACATTTCGAAATATTTCCTCACCTTCCTGTTTATCTCATCGGCAGGAAACCTCCCGTTTATTATGAGGCGCTGATCCTCTATGTTTACGGGCACGGAGAACTCCTTCCCGATGTATCTCGCGATGTCCATGGGCGTCCTCCTGGCCATGTCTGCCATGGCCGACACGTTCCTAACTATCGTCTTGCTCCCCTCAATCATTACGTCCGCTACAGGTATCGCAAAGTCCGCCTTGTCCGCCGAAAGGTTCGGAAGCTTTGAAAATGCGCTGTCCAGTAGTCTCTCATATTCCTCTTCGCTCAATGTTACACCTTTTTATACCAAACAAAAAATCCATGTTATTAAAACAAGGCAATTAATTATACAACAATTAAATATATAATAAATATCGGAACAAGGGAACGAAGCCTATTGAAGGTCCCTCATCATATTTTCATATTCCTTCCTTGATATTTCCCCGTTGGCATACCTGCTCTTTGCAACTAGTTTCGATCCGTCGAATATGCCGTATCCGTGCCTTGCCCAGTGGATGCCCCTGCAGGAACAGAAGAAGCTGAACCCCCAGCCTATAAATACTACAATGAATATCACCCCGACAAACGAGAAGGCGCTCATCTCGAAGTATGTATTGGATGAATATGCTACGGAAGCGATCAATGCGATTACTATGAGAATGAACATGGCTCCGAGCACGGATCTCACAACCCTAGAGCTGTGCCATCTGCAGCAGCTGCATGGACATGTCTCGGCATCCTTTGAATCATATATGCTGTTTTTCCTGCTGTTTTTTCTCGGCATTGTTGTACGCCAGCAATTTGTCCGCAACTGGAATATACGGATTGTATAATTAATAAGATGAACGCTTAAAAACTTATCTTTGGGCATAGGTTTTAATTGCTTAAAACAGAATGAATACTGGCAGATAAGGCGGGAAGCTAAGGGTTTCCCATCCGCAAATCCCTTTTAGGCGGGCCAATGCTAGCCGAGTATTATCCGGGCCATGAAGGCCTGCATCAATGCGTTGATATCTTGCCTTAGGTGATGGCCGGATATGTGAACCAGGCCAGGCCGGAAGGAGCAACCTTAAGCATATTTTGGTCATGCTCTTAAGATACAGGATTGAGTTGAGGTGCAGCAAACCTGCATGGTCCTGCTAATGCAAGGCTAGCTTTCTGCCGCGCAAGAGCAGCGTAACATATTTATATGAATCAATCCAGAATAATGGTGTGATAAGATGCCAAACACACAATCAATCGGAAAGAAGCCAGAGGTGAAGGGCGGGACAATTCCCAACTACTATAAAATCAACATCCTTGAGTTGTCTGCAAACCATCACGACTCCATGGAATCTGCCAATAGCCATGGCAGGCCATTCAAGCCGCGTGAAATACTAAACTTATTCAATGAAAATAAAGACGAGCTCGAGAGGCTGAAAGGATCGAGTTACTGGCTGAAAGGTGGGCTGGAAAACGGCATATCCGGGCACTGCACCATTGACAAAATGGGAGATGTAGTCAATATAAGCGGCAAAGAGTGGATTGGCCTGTTCTCCAACAAAAAAATATTCATAATACCGGGGAACAACCCACCGCATTTGTCCGTTATGGCAACCGGCGACGGCAGCATAACATACATTCAAGTTAATTTTAGTGTGGACCCAGGGGAAAAGGCAAGAAGAGTTATATACGCCGCAAACAAAGACGGTGAATCCAACAGCCAACTCTTGCGCGTGGAAGAGAATAAATGAAAGTTCGTACGCCTTCCTAATGAGTTAAAAGTCTTAGTAGTCAATAATACAACGATGCTGGAGTCGCCTAGTGGTAGGGCGGCAGCCTGCTAAGCTGTTTAGCTAGAAATGGCTTCTGTGGGTTCGATTCCCACCTCCAGCGTTTCCTATTGGGATTTTGGTTAATTCTAACTGGTTTGATTAGATTTGCTATAAGGATTTAATAATTTGAAATCAAACCAATAAATCTAAGATGGATCCCATTATATCATATAACTATTTATTAGTTACTTGTAGAGTGACAACACTTATGTCCGAATCGTTGTCAGGACATTTGTCCGCTTTTTAATATATCGGGCATCCTTGTTAAAATACCTTTTGTTGTTATAGACAGAATTTGGTGTTTGCCATCCGAGTATCTCTTGCTTTCTCCAGTTATTATATTTCTTATCGAATTTCCACAACTCTTTCCTGAAATGGGATAGAGATCTAAACGTCTTTACACATATCAATTCTCTGTAAAGTATCTTGTGATAACTTTCTATTTTTCCTCTTCCTTCGGGATGATATGGTGTTCCAAAGATGAGTTTTATCCCATATTTCTTTGCCTCTTTTTTGAAAAGTTTGGATATAAACTGCTTCCCGTTATCAAGGTATATTGATTTCGGTATCCTACCTCTCTTTAATGCCCATCTTAACGCATTTACTGCTTCCTCTGCACCTTTTCTCGTATATGCCTTTGATACAATCCTTTCTCTTGAACAATCGTCATTGAAACCAGTTACGTGGACTTTGCCAACTGTTTTGATTCTGAACTGGAACGGATCTCCTTGCCACATTGAATCTGCATGATACCTCTGGAACCTTTTGAACTCCTGTGGATTTGGTTTATATGGATCAGTAATCCCTTCCTCTTGAACACCCGATGCACAGTTCTCTACGAAACAGACAAATTGAATTGGTGTTTTATCCTCTTTGCGCCCCACGAAGGGTAATGCGCTTTTAAGTCTGACTATTATTGATTCAATGGCCTTATGAATATGCTTCGGATTTCTGGGTGAAGTACTCTTTGGTTTGAGTTCTTCAAATCCACCGTTCTTGTAAGAGAAACTCCATCGTCTTACTGTTCTCTCATCAACACCGTACATCTTTGCAATCTCACTTGCACGATATTTCCCAGATTCATACAGGACAACAGCCTTTATTCTTGCATCCATAGTCGCTTTCACCACAGAAATCACCTTTATGGTGATTTGTGAAAGCGGACATATGTTCTGTC
>CAZFUA010000081.1:0-3749 GCA_964521995.1 Microcaldota archaeon | reverse complement strand
GGCGCAGGTATAGGCTCCATCTGATAGACATGAGGAAGAAGGAGGACAAGGAGCCAAAGGTTGAGTTCGACGCCAGCATAGAGCTTGATGGCGAGCACCTCAAGAACGTGCTCAAAGACGCTTCCATATTCTCTTCATACATAGTGTTCAAGGCAGCAAAGGACCAGTTCGCCATAAACGCGAAAGGCGACTCGAGCGACCTGGAAGAGACCAACGAAGTTGATGGCGTTTCTGTTAAGAAGCTTGACGTGTCCAAGGACGCATCGGCCACATTCAACCTCGAATTCCTGGAGAACATGGTGCGCTCGAATCCGGTAGGCAACGCGCTTACGCTCTCGCTCAAGTCGGACCAGCCCCTCAGGATATCCTACAAGATAGGAGAGGCCACGGTAACGTATTACCTGGCTCCGTATGTGGAAGAGTGAACCGCTGGCAGTAATTTTTATAAGCTTGAATTTGCACGTTAGCTTGCTTTTTGCGTGGTGATGACCTGCACAGCAGATGGAAGAGGCACGTACGGAATAGGATACTGCCTGTTTTCTTCGTAGCGCTGTCTGTCTCGCTCCTTGTGATAGTGTTCGGAGCGGTAAGGTTCGAGCTCAGCTACGGCATAGGCTCGTCGGCGGTGCTCTTCGCCTCGGTCGCTGCAAGCGCGTTCATACTCTTCATCATGCCTCTGTCGACTATGGCCAACCCGCTCAAGTTCATCAAGAGCTACATAATAGCCGGCGTCGTTGGCGCGGCCAGCTACTACCTGCTCGCGTTCCTTCCGGAATATCTGGTCGTGGGCACAGTAATCTTCGTCGTTTCCGCTTTACTGATAGCCACCAGGAGCGAGCACGCTCCTGCTTTGGGCATAGCCTTCACTTTTGTGCTCTTCAGGATAGACGCGCTTGGAATACTGGTAGTGATAATAGCGGCTGCGATGCTGCTGGTGCTGCGTGCGCTAGCAGACAGGTTGCGCGTCGAGGAGGTGGAGGGGAAGGAGGAACGGGCTGAAGCAAGGCATAGGCGCAAGCGCTGATGCACCTTAGTGACATCCTCCCACGCCTAAAGACAGTGGGCTTCCCGGCATTCGACATTGTGGATACTCCTTGCCGGTATGTTCCTGCTTCGGCAACGCTGCTTGCAATCCCCGCTGGACTGCAGAGGCTGTATCTCCACAGGCGTCACTTCGGGCGTGTCCCGCCCTAGCTCTGTTGAGTATGTTCATTGCGGCGTTTACGTCCCTGTCGTCGTGGTAGCCGCAGCATGGGTTTTGGGCGGTGTGCGGGTGGGTTGCGTGCGGGAGAGGAAGTATTGCTTTATCTTTACTATGTTGCGTAACATACTACTTTGTTCAAACAAAATCCATGTTGATATGAGGCTTGTAACACGGTAAATGCTAAAATATGCACATAATTCAGGCTTAAATTTAATTGTTGATTGACTATAATACGTACTTAATTAGTTTGTTTTTAAGGACTTTCACAGACGTTTTTCGCAAGGAAAGTAAAATAGACTTTTCCTTTGATTTTCATGTTGAGCAGAGAGGAAAAACATGATTGGACCTAAGATTACCTTAGTAAAAGTAGATGACGCGCAAGATCTGGGTACAGTGCTAAAGATCAACGCAGCATCTAAAAGCAAGATGTATGGCGGTTTTAGGGATGAGAAAGACGTGCATGATTTTTCCAAGATAGGCAATATTTTTCTCATAAAGGCGGGTGAAGATGCTGTAGGAACTGTCTCTTTTAGGTTGGATGAAGAAAATAGCAACACCACTCTTATTCGTAGTCTGGCAATATTGCAAGAACATCAGAAAAAAGGAATCGGAACAGAGACTATGCATTTACTGCTCGACATGATAAAAGACCTAGGCTTCGAGAAAGCCAGACTGACAGTGCATCCTGAGAACAAGCATGCGCTTAACCTCTATAATAAACTAGATTTTGAGAAAGTTGGTAGCATAGAGAATTATCACGGAACTGGAGAACCGCGGTTGGTTTTGGAAAAAAGCTTAATTGAGAATAAAGATAAAAGGTTCAGGTAGCCGTGTTGAATGAATCCTAATCCTTGACGTTGTCTTTTTGTTGACGCAAGCCACATGGACTCCACACTAGGCAAAACACTGCCTAACCATAAAATGTTGGTTTTGTTGGTTCTATTTTTTTGAATTCCACAAGAAGCCTGTACTGACGTGAGTACACATTATCAAACCTTCTATAACACAGCTTTCCAACTATCAGGTCCGTAATCACCAAGCTTCTGGCGATGCTTCCTTGGAACTCCTTTTCCATGTTGGCAGTTAGTCTGTCGAGGTAGCCCTCTTCAAAGACTGGCAGAAATGAGATTGTTCCCTGAACTGGTGCGCCTATATTTCCGGAAAGACAGTACTTGTTTGATATTTTGTCGTACTCAATTCGATCCATAACATACTTGTATCTTTTTTCGTCAAAGATACTATAGTCTATGATTGAGAACAAAATTATGCCTACATATTTAATCGGCAGGTTCGTCAGGGATACAGTTGGTCTCGTTATTATCCCTCTTTCCTTCAATGATTGGTAAGCATATCTCGACGTTCCCCTACTCAGGTCGTGTTTTTGGTCTATCGAGGCAAAATTGCCGTTTGCATTGTTGTTCAGCTCCCTCAAAACCAGGAACTCCCTCTGTTTGAGCTGATGTCTCTCAGGGCGAGGCGTTTCTTTGGTCCTCTGCCATACCTTTTCCTTTACTATCTTCTCTATGAACTGGTCTCTTAGCGGTATGAAAGAGTAGTTCTGTGCAAAATTTGTGAACACCCATGACGCCCTGTACTTCTTTAGCGGCTCTCTCTGTCTCAACTTCAGAAGGTTATCGTACGCTTTGAGCGGCGACTGGTCTACAACGAGCATCGCGACATCATAGTCACCCTTAGTCATCGCTGCAAACTGTATGTTGTACTCGTCTTTAATTGCCTCTTCAATCTCTTCTCTTGTTGGCTTCTTATCCTCGAACTTTATCAGGATGAGGTACCTCAGGTATCCAAGCTTCTCTACATCTATCTCGAGCAGATATTCCATACGGAGCATTGTCTCCAGAGACTTCAGCCTGGAATATGCGGTCTGCTCGTTTAACCCGGCGAGTTCCGCCAACCTCGGCACCGGAATCCTCGAGTTCATGCTGAGCGCCATCAGGATATTGAGGTCCGGCTCCTTGAGCGCAAGCTCCTTCTTTGTAGGCACTGCCTCCTCCGGCTCGGCCTTCTCATGCCATGTTATCTCCCCACCACGCGATACTATCAACGCCTCTGCTTTTGCCAGCTGGTCCTTGTAGGAGCTTATTCTCCTTACGAATGTCCCGTCTGCGAGTACCCTACCCATATACTCGTATAACGTCTTGCTCTTTTTCGTATCGGGCTGCCACTCGTAGGTCTGCTTGTATACATAGTAGCTCTCTCTTATCTTCTTCAGGTAGAGGTGCTTCTGTTGTTTTGTTAGCCTCCTGAATGCCTCCCCCACTTTCTCAGGCGTTCCCACCATGCTATGTATAATGATTCTCCATATATATAAATTTATGTTACAAAATTCAATGTAACACAGTGCAGCCTATAACCAGATGATAAAATATCATTACATCTTGCCTTTAGCCATACCAAAAGCTATTTCCCATTAGCTTGTTTTTAAATAAAGAGAAGTGCATAATACTCTTCAACGGGTTGGGATGGGAGAGAATGGGAGACGCTGACGAGAATCTATTTGTGACACCCCTCTACTGGAGCGTTTGCT
>CAZFUA010000080.1:0-3752 GCA_964521995.1 Microcaldota archaeon | reverse complement strand
GTCTTTTCGATAGCTAACCCCAACCACGAATTCTTCATAACAATAGACGATGGGTGGGTGCCAAGCAATGCTGTCCTGCATATGATGAAGGTCAGGCACATACCGATTACCTCATTTCTTATCAAAAATGCGATGTTGGAGCATCCGGAGTTTTGGAAACGTTTCGTCAGCCTTGGAGGGAGCATAGGAAACCACACGGCCTCGCACCCCGATATAGACAGGATAAAACCCGAAGAGGTAAAATATCAAATTGAGAGCTGTGAGGATTCTATATACAAGTTGCTTCACGTAAGACCAGATATTTTCAGGCCTCCATATGGAGCTTGGGAAAACAAAAGGGACGCCAGCCTTCTGAAGGAAGAAAAGATGAAATATGTTGTTATGTGGACCGGTGAGGTAAAGGTTGAGAAGGGGGGTTACACCCAAAAGCATTTTTCCATGTACGAGTGGCACGGTGGAGGCATCAAGTTAGGGGACATAATACTCCTTCATTGGGAGCCAGGCGTGGACAGGGCATTGGACTTTGTCCTGGAGGAGGGGGTGCGCGCTGGCCTAAAACCAGGCAGCCTAACGGCTTATTTGAAGTGAGCTTACCTTATAATCTCTGGATCTTTTTCCTTTCGATATAGACAAGTAGCCCCATCAAAAGCAGTATGCCCGCGACTTCCAGTACAAGGTATTGGTTCCAGTACGCGGCTAGCAGCATTAGGGAAGCTATCCCGGATATGATAGGTATCGCCCTTGTGTTCAGTATGTGGAGCTTCCCCTTTGCCTGCTTTATGAGCTTTAAAGTGGCGAAGGAGCTGACAGTGTATGGTACCAGCGTGAAAAAGACTGCCAGGGCTGCCAGGGAAACAAAATCCTTGACTGTGTACGCCAGGATGAGTGCCAATACCGTTTGGAACAGTATCGCCATGTGTGGTGTCCCGTATTTTGGGTGTATCCTAGAGAATATCTTTGGAAAAAGCTTGTCCTTTGACATCGAATATGATATTCTGGCCGAGCCGAGAATGACCGCGTTCAACGACCCGATTATCGCAATCAGGCCCCCTATTGAGATTACTACTCCCCCTATCCATGAGTTCGTGACGTTTCTGAAGAGGTCGGCAAGCGGAGACTGCGAATTTGTGTAGCCAGTCCACCTCGCGGCGCCGAGGAAAGCGCCAGAAAGCAGAAGGTACACTACAGTAACCGTGAAGACAGATATGATTATCGCTTTTGGTACCACCCTTTTTGCGTTTTTTATCTCGCCTTCTGGCACGGTGATTATTTCAACGCCAAGATATGCCCAGAGCACCAAAACAGTTGCAGAGCCCACAGCAGGAAAGAGGTTCGTTGTGGTAGACGGCAGCAAAGGATACAGATTTGTAACCTTGAAGAATATTATCGCCCCTATGATGAATAGGAAGATTGCCGCAAGCTTTCCCACTGTGAATATGTCCCCTATCCTTGCGCCTGTTTTGACGCCTCTGTAGTTTATGTAAGTCAGGACTAGTCCCGTCAGAACCCCGATTGTCACCCTAATCAGGTCAGAGTATTGCGGAAGGAAGAACTTCAAGTACCAGCCGAGCGCCCACTGCTCTGTGGCGATGGTTATGCAATACCCAATCCAGAAGGTCCAGCCTGCGAAAAAACCGCCGAAATCTCCGTATGCTTTGTGCGCGTATGAATAGAGGCCGCCGACTTTTGGGACCTTTGCTGCAGCCTCTGCGAAAGAGAGCCCTGCGACAATCGCAAAGACGCCGCCGATTACCCAGGCAAGTAGGGAGTAGGTCCCTGCGGTCTCGGCGGCAACCAGAGGCATTATGAAGATTCCGGAACCTATTATGAAGCCTATGCCTAGCATTATGCAGTCGAAGAAGCTCATCTCCCGGATCAGCCGTATTTTTCTCATCCAATCCTGTGATCAATTATTCCTGCGCTCCCGCATGGCATTATCCAACACGCACCAAACTTTGGCCTTTGGTATAGATACCTTCAAACAGAAAGAATATATAGGGCGCCTGGACATTCTTTTGCTGGGCATTACCATCAATATTACAAAAGGATTTAGGAACGTGGGCGACGGTCCCAAAGCCTAGACTATCAACCTTAAATAACCCGCTTGTGGTATAACAAAGGTGTTTGGCGTGGGATTGCTGGATACTCTGGTTGATAGTACCGCAAGAAGGGTCCAAAATGACCTGACATGGAAGGCCCAGAACAAGATATCGAAAAGTGCCACAGACACCGTGGATAAGCTGACTGGAAAGGATAAGCAGAGGCAGTGCCCAAAATGCAAGGCCAAAGTCGATCCTGATGCAAAATTCTGCCCTAAGTGCGGGCAACCGCTTGCAGTTACGTGCAGCAAATGCAACATTTCATACCCGTTGGATACCCAGTTCTGCAAGCAATGCGGCCAAAAGCTTGAATCTAAACAATAGACGAAAAGACAAGTCTAGATGTAAGCAGCGAGACCATAGATTACCCCTATTGTTATTAACACAGGGATAATTGGTGCAGATATCACCCGCACGAGTGTGTGGGCCCTCAGCTTTGTTCTTGAATAGCCAATGAAAGCTGCAGCAGTAGCATAACGATGAACGAAATGTATCATAAACGTACAGGATTGCAACAGAAGGCCGATGTGGATTTTACGCCCACATAGATAAAATCCTGTTCTTACTTATGGTTTTTACAAGCAAGAACAGGTTAAGCACAACCTTTATAAGCGTTTAATATGAGACTATCTTGTGAACACATGGGGAGTGTCATGACACCGTATGCGGTAGCAATCCTTGCTGTCCTGATAGTGATTGCCGCGATGCTGTTCCTGGTTTTTGCGTCAGGATCTACGCATGGCGGATACTGGGGAAGCAATGGAACGTCTAAAATGCGCACTGTGACGATATCGGCAACCGGTTTTGCGTCCGCGACGCCCTCTGAGGCCGATATGTCGCTTGTCGTAAACGCGACAGGCAAGACCACGCAGGAAGCTGTCCAGAATATCACTGCGGCATTGGGGGCGTTCAACTCCACGATAGGAAGTTACATAGGGAAAAACTTCAGCCTTGTGACCACGACTTATTTCAATTTGTATCCCAGGATAATCTACAACTATTCTAACGGCACATATACTTCGCACAAAAGCGGTTATATCGCTACAGAGAACCTTCTTGTAAAGCTGCCTGATGTCAATAGCGTTGGAAGTGCTATCTGGGCCCTCTCAAACATACCGAACATATACGTATCGTCCGTGTCCCGGGGCCTTTCTGATGCGCAGATAGGATCCATGAGGAGCGAAGCGTTGTCTAACGCGCTCGCGAACGCGACTTCGCAGGCAATCGCGCTTGTCGGGGCAGACAACCTGACTACAGAAAGCATATCGATCAGCAACTATTACGTGTATCCGTATTACGCGAGTGCTGCGCCGAAGGGTTTGAATGCCACGGCTGTCCCACAATACTACGGTGGCATGAACCAGGTAACGGAAAGCATAACGGTGACGTTCTCGTATGGCAGCAAAGCAGGCTACTGGACGAAATAGTGTCGGTACGGAGCTTGTGCGAAGCCTTGCAATTGGGGAACAGAATCCAAGATCAGCTGGAAAATCTATTTAAATGCGCCTTGAGAGTGCATTAAAGCATTAGGTGAAACGAATGGACACTAAAGAGAACCAGAAAGAGCAGGAGGCAAGCGCAGACAAGAGGGGATGCGGCTGCGGAAACGGCGGGTCTGAAGGAGGATGCGGCTGCGATGGCGGGGGATGCGGC
>CAZFUA010000079.1:0-3804 GCA_964521995.1 Microcaldota archaeon | reverse complement strand
CTCGTAAACGACCATTTGCTTCCAGATGCGGTTGTTGAACCGATTGTTGCTGTGCGACATAATTCTTCAACTTATGGAAAGCCCACACCGTTTATGGATGGGTAGTTTACTGATGCTTCGACGCGCTTATCATGCCCCTTATCTTTTCAAGGAGTGCCATCTCCTCGTCGTTTATGAGTCCTGAAAATTCCTTCGACAACAATTTATGGTCCTCCTCGCTTATGTATGTGTAGAGCACCATGCCCTCCCTTATCTGCCTTCCGAGCGTTGGGCCCTCGATGGAGATTGCCATGTTGTCCCCCTTCTGCGCCATGTTTACGGGTTCCCTCTCGTTCTGTATGCTCTTTATCTTTCCAATAAATGTTCCGGAGTCCGTGATCATTCTGTAGCCCGGCTTTATCCTTCCTGCAATAACGCTTACCCCGAATATCGCGGGGTGCGACATCCTGAAGAACGATCCACGAAGGACCTCAACAGCCCCGGGAAACGTAATGGTGCTCTCTATCTTCTGCGACGAGCTCCTCTGCTGCTCCTCCACGAAGAGCCTGTAGTCGTCTATCAGCTTGTATATTATGTCGCTTCTTATTACCTTGATGCCGCTGGTTTCCGACGCTTCCTGTGCATCCGTCTCTATGCCCACGTTGAACGCCAGTATCGCTGCGCTGAGCGGGTCCTTCCCTATCATTCCGAATGCGTCCATAACGTCGCGTTTCGTTATGTTCCCTATCCCCTTCTTGCTTATGTTGAAATCGGAGTTCTTCATCAGCTTAGATATGGCGTCTATGCTGCCTATGGTATCTGCCTTGAGTACTATCCCTGTCTTGTCTGTCCTGAATACGTCCCCCATCTCCGCGCTTATCTCCCTTGCGTATTCCTCTCCGACAGCCTGCACCACCGGAGACCCGGGTATCGCGTCCTCAAGCCCGTTCCCGCTTATCTTGACCCCGCTAGCGGCTCCGACCGATTCTACGTACGAGTAGCTTGATGCGGAGTCACTGCCCTTGTTGAATGATTTTGGCTTCAGCAAAGCTCTTATCTTCGCCTTCGAGACCCCGCTAGGGGTTGCGAACGCTATGGTGTCGTTTACGTGCAGCGTGCCGTCGTACAGTATTACGTCTATCGTTGTCCCCAGCCCCTTTATCTCGTTCTTCTCGAGTATGCTCCCCCTCCCTATTCCGCTTATCTCTATCTTGAGCTTAGACTCGAGGTATCTCTGCGCAAGCCCTGTGACGACCATGAGCAGCTCGGCAATGCCCTCTCCCGTCTTTGCGCTTAGGGGTATTATCGCGATCTCCTTCTGGAAGTCCTTCACCCTGCTGAACAGCTCGCTGTTGAAGCCGAACTCGCTGAGCTTGCCGACCATCTTGTATACCCTTGTGTCCATCTCATCTGTCTTGTCGCTGTTCTGTTTGCTTAGCGATTCCATTACGCTTTTAGATTTGGAGTCGCGCCAGCCGGTAATGAGGTCTATCTTGTTAGCAGCAACTACGAACGGCGTTTTATACTGCTTGAGGATCTCTATGGCTTCTATCGTCTGGGGCTCGAATCCCTTCATTATGTCGACGACGAGTATGGCTATGTCTGCCACGCTGCCTCCCCTGACTCTCAGGTTCGTGAAAGCCTCGTGGCCAGGGGTATCAACAAACAAAAGCCCTGGTATCGTGATCTGTATGTTGGATGCGCGCAGCAACGGCCCGCATATCGTGTTGACTATATCTATAGGAACCTCGCTCGCGCCTATGTGCTGGGTTATCCCTCCAGCCTCCTTCGACGCTACCGCCGTATTCCTTATCTTGTCCAATAGCGTCGTTTTGCCATGATCTACATGCCCCATTACCGCTATTATAGGCTGCCTTATCATATTCATCAACAGTATATAAATATATAAAAAGCAAATTATATAAAAAGGCTTAATAATCATTAAAACGGTATAATAAATGATGAAATATGGATACACGCGCATTCAAATCAAAAGACTCCAATACTGTTGATACTAAAACGGTTAAGGTACTGTTCGACCGTTCTTTAGAGATAGCGCGGTATCTCGGCAAGGCCGAGTACCACGAGCGAGTGGACAGGGATGTGCCCTCGCTCCTCCTTGATGGCTCGGAGCAACGCATGAACGTGGATTCGTACAAATACGTCTACGAGGCGGGCAGCCTAAGGATACTGTTCGACGGGATTAACATAACGACCGAAATAAAGAGGCGCAACCAAAGCGGAATCCACCCGGATGAGCATGGTACTGTGATTATAAAACACAGGAACAAGACGGTCTTCGAGGCAAGCACCTTCGGGCGTTCCGATCCTGAATTGAAGAAATACGACTCCAAAAACCAGGAGTGGCAGGTGCTTATCGGTGACATATACGAGAGGCTTAGGAAGTCCCCATTTGTCAAAGCGCCCCAAGAATGACACAGCAGCTGCAGGGCACCTAATCTTGATCCATCCTTACCTGTTCAGGTAAGCCTCAAAAACAGGCACAAGGTTCTCTATTATCGGATAATCCCTGTAGTCCTCCGGCTTTATCCACATATACTCATCATGGTCCTCGCTCAGGGTGACATTGCTCCCTTCAGAGAAGGCCTCGAAGAATATCCTTATGACCTGCCAGTTCTCCCCCCTTACCGTAGGTCGCGATTCATTCACGAAGAATGGCCTGCCTACTCTTACATGCAATCCCGTTTCCTCTAGTACCTCCCTTCTCAGGCTCTCGTCGAATTTCTCTCCCGGGGTTATCCTGCCCCCGACGACGTCGAATTTCCCCGCCTGCGTCCCGTCTAAGTATTTCGTCGACTCCTTTAAGAGGAGGATTTTCCCGTCATTTAAGATGAGCGCCTTTGTTGCGGCGAACAGTTTTATGTTATCAGCCATAAACACCCACTTCCTCAGCGTATATCTGTCTCATGCTAATATTTATTTGCTATGCTTTGTATCTGAATTGCTCTTTTGGTCAAGCTTAAATAAGCTCAACCTCAAAGTACATGCATGGTGACCAAGAAAAAAATGGAAACCGGTACCACACTGGAGCAGAGGAAGAGGGTGCTGTGGGGCGCCGCAGTTGCGCTGAACTGGGGCAGCGTGGAGCACTCGGGTGGCGTAACAAAACACCACTACAAAGACGGATTTTTCAGGATAATGTATGAAACGTACAGGACAATGGATGACAAAAGAGCCCTGACAGTTTATTTCAAAACTGGCAAGCATTCGGAGTGGGAAAAGGTCCTGAAGGCGGAAATGCGAAAGGAGCGTTATTTACCCCCGTCAAAGATACTTGTGTACAATCCGGGGGTTTGGGAGGGGCTCCTGCACCTCACGTATAACGAAGTTAAAAGAGAAAAGTACATAGGCAAACGAAAACAGCGAGAGCAGCAAGAACCAACATAAGATGGACTCCGCGGGATTTTCCTAAACTTTTGATTGAGCTTTTTCCAAAAGTTCATTTTGAACCCGCAACCTCCTGCATGCCATGCAGGCGCGCTACCGTTGCGCCAGGAGCCCAACATGCATAATTATGCAGGTGACACGAAGATTATGTTGCCGCCTCTCAGCAGTATAGTCCCTATTTTCGCCTTGAGCTCACCGCCCTCGAGCTCCTCTGCATTCTCTATGACTACATTCATGTGTGCGTCGAAAGATATTATCCTACCTCTTATGTTTGTGTTTCCCTTCAGCCTGATCATGACCTGCTGGCCAATGACCTTGTTCAACAAATCAAATGGTCTTTCCTGCGGCATTTAAATTCACCGACAAAATGATTACTAATGACCGTACATCCTTATATAACTTACAGTTTAAACCATC
>CAZFUA010000078.1:0-3818 GCA_964521995.1 Microcaldota archaeon | reverse complement strand
ACAGGGATTTGCGGGCAACGCTATTTATCAATCTGCTTGACATGGTGTTAACAATTAAACCAAATGCAATTAAATACCTAATGGAAAAGTATAACATTATTAATTTTTACTGAGTATGTATTAATCACAATACACCTGTTTTTGATATTTCTTGGTAGAGAGACTGATATGACAAAAAGCACCGAAAATATAAAAATACCTGACAAGCTCGTAGACCAGGTCATAGGGCAGAAGAAGGCAGTCGAAATAATAAAGAAGGCTGCAAAGCAGCGCAGGAACGTCCTGTTGATCGGGGAGCCGGGAACCGGAAAGACAATGCTGGCCCAGGCCATGGCCGAGCTGCTGCCCATAACGGACCTCGAGGACGTGCTCATATACAAGAATATTAACGACGAGAACGTGCCTTTGGTGAAAACGGTAAAGACGTATCCAGATGCAAAATCCCTTGAAAAACTGGGAGATGGACAGGGAAGGCTGATACTTCAAAAGGAAAGGATGAAAAACAGGATGGCGATGAACAGGGGCAATTCCGCCATAGCCCCTATAATATTCATACTCGTTCTGATACTGGTCGCGGTTGCCTTCCTAGGGTTTGTAAAGGGGTACAACATAATAGTCATAGCCGCGTTGATCCTTGGCATAATGATATTCGGGTCTGTCGCGCTTCTTGTAAGCGGCCTGGCCAGACGGGTGGGCGGCCTTCCGGGAATCAGCGACGGCAACGAACCGAAACTTATAGTCGACAACAGCGGCTTCATGCATGCGCCTTTTACCGACGCCACCGGGTCGAAGGCAGGAGCCCTGTTCGGCGATGTAAGGCACGATCCCCTGCAATCCGGAGGGTTGGGCACACCCGCGCATTTAAGGGTTGAAAGCGGCGCGATACACAAGGCAAACAAGGGGGTGCTTTTCATAGACGAGATATCAAGCTTGGACCCAAGGGCGCAGCAGGAGCTTCTTACGGCAATGCAAGAGAGAAAATATTCGATAACCGGGCAAAGCGAGATGAGCTCAGGCGCGTTGGTGAAAACGGAGCCGGTTCCATCGGATTTCATACTTGTCGCAGCAGGAAACGTCCAGGATCTCCAGCACATGCATCCCGCGCTCAGATCAAGGATACGCGGGTACGGCTACGAGGTATTCATGGAATCAACTATGGAAGATACCGTGGAGAACCGCAACCTGCTTACGCAATTCATAGCGCAGGAGATACAGAAGGACAAGAAAATACCCCAATTCGACGAAGGCGCAATAAACGAGATAATGGAGGAGGCAAAGAAGAGGGCGGGGAGAAAGAAGAGGCTCACGCTTATATTAAGGGATCTCGGTGGCCTTGTAAGGGCCGCTGGGGACATAGCCGTAGAGAAAAACAGGAAGCTTGTTACAAAAGAGGACGTCATAAGCGCAAAGCAGCTTTCCTCATCAATAGAATCACAAGTGGTAATGCAGGAGCTGGAGTTCAGGAAGGATTACAGGGTATTCAGCACCCACGGGTATGCGGTGGGCAAGGTGAACGGCCTTGCGGTGATGGGTACGCATACCACCTATTCCGGAATAGTCATACCAATAGTTGCAGAGGTTACTCCTGCTGGATCCAGGTCCGAAGGGAAGTTCATACCGACAGGTAAACTCGGTAAGATTGCAAACGAGGCGGTAAAGAACGTAAGCGCCATAATAAAGAAGCACATGGGAAGGGACATAGCCAACTACGACATGCATGTCCAGTTCCTGCAGATAGAGGGTGTGGAAGGGGACAGCGCAAGCATATCCGTTGCGGTGAGCATAATATCGGCCATGGAGAACCTTCCGATAGACCAGTCCATAGCCATGACCGGCTCGCTGTCCGTAAGGGGAGAAGTGCTCCCTGTGGGCGGGGTAACGAACAAGGTGGAAGCTGCAATACAGGCAGGGATAAAAAGGATAGTGCTACCGTCAAGCAACCTCGATGACGTGTCATTGAGCAAGGACACCCTTAAGGGGGTCGAACTTATACCTGTCAAGACCTTTGCGGACGTGCTGAAGTACGCGCTGAAGGACAGCGTACGCAAGGACGAGATAATAAAGGAGCTTGAAAGCTACGAGCGGTCGTCCAGGACAAGGGACTTGTCCCCGTCTACTCCAAGCGCCAAGGACGCAAGCGCCGCCGCGTCATCGCGAAGAGGGCAGGCCAAGGCCGCAGGGAGAAAAGGCAAGGCATCAAAGAGAAAGAAATGAATGCACGATCACCGCACAACAAAAGGGAACCTGAAATGAAAACCAAAAAGGGCAAGGACGCACAACTCAGCATCGAGGAATTCGGCAACCACATAGCGAAGGACATAGACATGATGAAGAACCCCAAGTTCATTACAGGCACGCGCACGCGCTCCAACATAATCTATAACGAGAAGAGTGGCTACCTTTCCCTGGGTCCGGCCCAGGAGGAGCGGAATTTCCTTAACGTGGCGCAATCCAAAAGGTTCATGCAGACCGTGGCAATAGCCGCCAAATGCCACAAGTTCATAGGGGAGAACCTCCACACCACCATAAGGGGCCTTTATTACCAGTTGAAGTATTCACTGGGCGAGGACATAGACGAGAACATATTCAGCGAGCAGTCTGAGTCGAACCCGCTGATAGAGGACATAGAGGTCGCGCTTGGACTGAAGCGAGAGGACCTGAACCTCAACGCGAACAGGAAGGGGGTTCTCGCAGGAAACGTGAAGATCATGGATACGTTCGGCAAGGAAAGGCAGGAGATAGACGCGGGCAGGATGGGGAGAAGCGGGTGGGCCATACCGAGCGACGTGGACAACGACATAGAATTCACAGAGGTGAAGGCGAAATACGTGCTGGTTGTCGAGAAGGATGCGTTGTGGCAGATACTGAACGAAACAGGGCTCTGGAAAAAGGAGAACTCCATACTCATATCCCCGCAAGGGCAGGCCTCGAGGGGAACAAGGAGGCTCATAAGGAAATTCGCAGACATGGGGCTTCCCGTATACGTTTTCAACGATGCCGATGCATGGGGATGGTACATATACTGGACGATCAAGACCGGAAGCATGAACCTTGCATACATAGGAAGCGAGATAGCAACTCCCGAAGCTAGGTTCATAGGGGTCACGATGTCTGATATAGAGAAATACGATTTCCTGAAGAGCCTGACGTTGAAGGCAACGGAAGTAGACCTCAAAAGGGCCCAGGAGATGCTATCATATCCATGGATAAACAGGCACAAGGAATGGACCTCCGAGCTCAAAAAGGTCCTCAACACCAAGGCAAAGCTGGAGTCCGACGCGCTTCAGGGCCCGAAACTCACATTTGTCGGCGAGTATCTCCGCGACAAGATAAAAAACAGGGAATTCCTTCCATAACTACTTCCTGATCCATTCAAGCATTACCTCTACTTTGCTTTCAGGATGCAGCAGTCTGCTGCGCTCCACGAACAGGCTTTTCAACTGCGGCGAATGCGTATGTATGGAGAGATCATTGTAGTGCGCAAACCTCAATATCTTGCGTATGACCCCGGAATTTACCAGAATACTGTTGTTGTGTTCGATGCAAAACGAGTTGGGCGGCGTGGTCTGGCGTATGCTCATTACCCTGTTCTCCGTGTCCAAGTTGAAGTTAACGGTAACCCGCCCGTCAAGACTCTTGAAACTTCCGCTGACCTCTATGTAGTTTGACGGCTTGCCGTTGGATCTGGTTACGCTCAAACTCATCATATCACAAAAAAGATTTGAATGGCATAATATTAATATCTATCCGTATGGCCGTCAAATGGCTCTGACCCACAATACGATGGGTAAATAATAATTGGGTTCCCTAGTGATTTG
>CAZFUA010000077.1:0-4413 GCA_964521995.1 Microcaldota archaeon | reverse complement strand
GATTAATTTCCCCTGCGTAACAGCGTCGTCAGAAAAGGATTCGACGAGCTTTGCCATCTTTTCCCCGTGTTTCTCTTTGATTCGCGCCAACCGATCCCCAAGCCCGTAACTGGCATCCGTATCGGTCCTTGCCCTTTTCACGTCCTCTATCAGGTTTTTATCCTTCCACTTTACTGCCACGCTCTCAATCATGTCCAGAACACCCCTTCCGTTTGAATTTTTGAGAGCCGATAAGCCATGCATACCGGCCAGCTTTGCCAGTCTGCGTTCGTCTATCCGCTCGTCGCCCTTCTCCGCAAGCATTACAACGAGGTGGGCAACGGTGAGCTTGTTATCCAATACGATGCCGTTCCGCACCTTGTATGACCCGTTGCCGTATGCTGAGGGAAGTTGCAATACGTTCTGATTCTTACAAACACATCCTGCCTTGTCTGCGAATACAGTTTCAGGAAATCCTTGTTTTCGTATATTGCCTCTTTCATGTACCTGTTGAGTGTTGGTTTGTTTATTTTTGAGTTTTTGTTCTTCTGGTGTTCCGATTTTGCCTTTTCCAGTATTCTGTTGTAGAGCTGCTGCGCAAGAACCAGCCTTTCATCTATCTCGTTGCATCTCTTTTCATCGGGATAGATCCTGAATTTGTATGCCCTTTTTTCCTGCATGCCAAGGCCGTTATATATTGCCGGAAAATACATTATTAACTGTTGTGCAAATTCATCCAATCGCTGAAGCGATTGGTTTTCTTTGCCAAAGAATTATAAAACTATACTAAAAATTTAGGTTTTTAGGAGAAGGCATGTGTCTTACTGCGGCTCTTTCGGGCTTTCGCGTAGCGGCCTTGCATGGTCAAGCGTACAAGAATACATGCATTTTTCACCATGCACCGATACGGATGCGGCCATTCTTTAGGTATCAGCTGTTATTTTAAATCACACATCATCCAAGCTGTCAATCATCATTTACCTTGAATGTAATAGCAATGCGTCATATAATATCTTCTACTGTTACTATTCCCACGACCGACCCGGAAGCCAGTACAACTATGGCAGGATACTGCTTCAGCAGGCTTTTGGCAATATTGACAGGGGTATTGGAATTCAATGAGGGAAAAGGCTCCTTCATGAACTTTTTCACTATCTCGTCCTTGCCCCTCCCCATAAGCATGTTGGTGGTTATGGCACCTACAATTTTACCCCTCTCCAAGATGGGGAACTGTGATAGGGAATATTTCTTTGCAAGCCAGATTGCTTTTGAGGCCCTGTCGCTGCTGTCCAGCATTATTACATCCCTTTGCATTACGTCTGAGAGCCTCTTTTCGTCCGCGCTTTCGCACTTTTCCAACTCCTCAAATATATCGCACGCTATGCTATAGCTTGGAACAACCCTTCCCCTTTCTATTTTTGTAAGGAGCGATTGGCTTATGCCGACCTTTGTCGCCAGTTCGTGCTGCGTCATTCTTAGCCTTCTTCTCCTTTGAGCTATAGTGTTCAGATTAGGAAACAAGCAATCAATACCATCATGCGGCAAAGTTTATTAACCCTTTCTAAAATTTATTCATTTTTGAATAATTTAAACAAAAATCGTTAAAGAAAGGCAGAGTCAACTATATTTCCAACAAACGGTGAGCTCATGGCCATTAAAACTATAGAGAACAACGATAATGGTGCAAATGCGTCGGGGCCAGTTGCAGTGCGGCTGGAAAAACGTTACAGTGATTCGGACTGTTTTGAGACCCTGCGCAATCTTGCAAGAGGGGACGGCGAGTGCGTGCCGGGTTTTAGCACCGTCAGTGAATTGCATGAGGCCGACACGAACAAGAGAGAGCATAAACCCACGTATGTGTACCCAAGGGACGGGACATACGATTTGGTCCGCCTGGAAAGCGGAATAGGTAAGTTGATCGGGCTTGCACAGGACAAGATAGTCGCCTATTCCTCTGGAATGCAGGCCCTGACAGCGGTCGTTGAGGCCGCATCGCCAACAAAGGGAACCGTAATATTGCACTCGCAAGACGAATATGCACGGACAAGGAAATTTCTGAAAGGCCTTGCAAAACGAGGCGCACAATCAATAGAAGTAGATACCACATCAATGGACAATCTAAGGGAAAAGATAGTGAAGCACAGGCCAGAGATCATAGTCCTGGAAACAATAGCCAACGGGCCAAACATGCCGGTAATTGATATCGATGCGTTATTTTCTATAAAGGCCCTTAGGGAAATCAGTCCCCTCATAATACTCGACAATACCCTCCCTACGCCCACACTTATCCCGCCAAGAGTGCTTATCGAAAGGGAAGGTTTTAGGGTAGCGGTTGTGGAAAGCGGAATGAAGGCCTATAGCAGGAACACGGAATCGTTTGGCATATTGTACTCATCTGACCAAAAGCTCCTGTGGGATCTTAGGGAGGACAGGATAACAAGAGGAGGGATGTCATCCGTATTCCAGCAGAAGGCGTTAAACTTGGCTATGCCTGATTCCAAGGGCGACTTTGACTCCAGAAACAGGACAATAATGAGAAACTCGCTGGAACTTGCAAAGGGGTGTTACGAGGCGCAGGAAGACGGCGACGTTTTTACGGTCTGGCACCCGAATCTAGAAAACCATCCCAACAGTGTTTATGCGAACATCCATTTCCCAGACGGCGCCGCGCCGCTGTTTTATATACAGGCAAGCGACCCGTTTAAAATGTCCAAACGGGGAAAAACCCAAGACGAGATTGCAGAGGCGTTGAACAGGATACCAAGCATAAAGGAAAACTGCGTGCTGGGCCATAGTTTCGGCCTCAACCAGACTAGGATACTACCAGACCTTGAGGGCCCATTCGTAAGGATATCCGCAGGCATAGAAGACGATGAAAAGATAAAAAACCTTAGAACATCCTTTAAGGAAGCCCTGAGATCTATGCATTAGGTCCCTTAGTGGCTTCACCCGATAACATAACTTATCCGCCGAATTGTAAATAATCTTTTCATATGGTAAAATTCAGCATGCAATTCGCTACAAGACAGAATTTATCATTTTTCATGGCCATGGAATATTATAAATATCATATGAAACAAAATATTTTGCAGTGATAAGGTGATTAATCCGTGGTTACGAAGATATCCTCAGTTTATAAAAATCTGTTTAGGCCAGGCTACGAAGTAGAAGACATAATGTTAAAGACGCTTGAACAAAAAGTAAAAAGTTTGGACGGTACAAACCTAAAAAATACAGCATCGTATACGAAGTATAACGTAGGTGCATCCAATTTTTCAGAATGGATAAAATTTACCAAGTCATTAAATGATCCAGACTTGCTTAGAACCTCCCTTTATTACGGGTTTCAGCCACTTTACGATTGCTTAGTCGCCAATAGTCTTTACGGATCTGCTCGGCCCGCTGCAGTAAATGCATTGAATGGAATCGTTTCGGTTAGTACGGCCTTCCTTACAAGTTATTATATGGGCCAACCGGACATGAAAATGGCCGGTGACAGATTGGAACAAATAGAACCGCAGATAAACATGTTGGGAAATAAAGCCGTTTATCAAATGATGCTTAGAAATGTCGACAGGAATGAGATATATCCTGATGACGTACTTTTATTCCTCAAAAATTTTTTAGTAAATATAGTAGATAAAAAGATAGGATTGCCCGACTATGTCATTGGATGTGCTTGCGGATCCAGCGAAATAGCAATGCCCCTTGCTGGGATCTTGGAGACCGATGTCGGATTTCTGCGAAAATCAAAGCGAAGATATGATAAGCAGGTAGTTATGGTTAAGGAACAGGAACCAAAAATAAGACAGCAAACTGCGGGCAAAAATGTAGTTTGCATAGAAGATTACGTTTGTACATCATTATCGATCAGCGACGTAATGAAAAAAACCATAGGTTACAATGCATCTTCAGTCCTGGGCGCATCTGTTGCATTCTCTAATGAAGGTTCACACGCAACTAATTTCGCAAACGAATATAGGCTTAAGCTATTTAAATTTGGAGATTATCCATGGAAGTAATGTTAATGGACATGATAAGTTTATGAAAAGATAACTAAAAGAGGGATTTGAACTTTATTCCGCGTGGTGACACGTCGAGCGTACTCCCATCGATATTTTGACCTTAATTATAAATCCTGAACGACGTTATTTAATATGGTTTGATATTACGAATATTCTTTCATCATTTATATAGTTGAATTTTTCATCTCCTGTTATAAGCAATTCGTTGTTAGCAATAGCTATCCCCGCTATAAGTATGTCACTTTCATTAATCATTTTTCCTAAACCACTTAATTTCTCAAATATTCTGGACGCTTCTAAAGCAGATGCTCTATTAAAAGCATATATTTGCATCGAATTTAAAATATCTTCTGCTATCTCTCTTTTAATTTTGTCCTTGTGTTTCAAAAGTTCATATTCTGTTATGGTT
>CAZFUA010000076.1:0-4462 GCA_964521995.1 Microcaldota archaeon | reverse complement strand
AGCTGGTTCTGGTTGTTCAGCACGCCCACAAGCGACGGGTTGCCCATCATGTTCCCGAACGCAGTGGGATTGCCGAACAGCTGGGACAGCTGGTTGTTGCCCATGAAGGTTGAAAGCTGCCCCTGGTTGGAAAGCACCGAAGTAAGGCTGGGATTGGCCAGCAGGCTTGAAAGGTAGTAATTGCTCCCAGTCACTGTGCCGAACGAGGGATTCTGGAGGAACGATGTCAATGTGGCGGGGTTGGCAAGTATGGAATTGAAACTCGGGTTGTTTACGAAGCCCATGAGCTCTACGGTGCTGGTGCTTATCCCCTGCATGCTCGGATTCTGGGAGGAGAATATGCTTAGGAAGTTGTTCGGGTTTGCCGCAATGCTGCCGAGCTGCGGGCTCTGGAGCAGCTGTGCGAGCGTTCCTGTATTAGTCAGCGCGCTCTGCATTCCGGCATTGCCGAAGACGTTGTTCAGTCCCGCATAGTTTGTTATTACGCTGCCCGCATTCGGGTTGCTGAACAGAAGGGTCAATGCGGCCGGGTTGTTGAACAGCGTCTTTAGATTGGATGCGCCGAGAAACGAGGAGAGCGATCCGGTATTGCCCAGCATAGTCGGAAGCGACGGGTTGCTCAGCATCACCGAAAGCACGGTAAGGTTGTTCAATACTGGGGAGACTGTGTTGCTGGTCAGTATGGATCCCAGGGCGCTCTCGCTCTGCGTGTTCAGCACGCCTACAAGCGACGGGTTGCCCAGCAGGCTGCCTAAAAGTATCTCGTTCTGCGTGATC
Source organism: Microcaldota archaeon (assembly GCA_964521995.1). Lineage (GTDB taxonomy): Archaea > Micrarchaeota > Micrarchaeia > Micrarchaeales > Micrarchaeaceae > UBA12276. The sequence continues at coordinate 3,685 of CAZFUA010000076.1, read as the reverse complement.
GGCGCGAGCGCCTGGCTCCCCAGCAGGCTCGTCACCGCGGCAGGGTTCTGCGTCGCCATCGTTACCGATGACGGATTCGTCGCAAAGCCGTAGAAGCCGTCGTTGCCTATGAAACTCACGAACGACTGGGAGGACAATAGGGTTGCGCTGCTCTGGCTGTTGACGAATTTAACGAAGGTACTATTGCCTGCCAGGGAGAGAAGCTCGGGATTGCCCAATAGGTTCCTCATCGCCTGCGGGTTGTTTGTAAGCGAAGATGATGAGGTATTTGCAAGGTACGAGGTCAATATCATGTCGTTGGATTCGATCTGCGGCAGCGACGGATTGCCGAGCAGCGCGCAATACTGGTTCTGGTCGCTCCTTATGCCTCCCAATGCAGGATCTGTGGTGATGGTGGTGAGCCCTGAGGGGTTGTACATCAGCGTTGAAAGAGAGGGATTTCCGAGAAGGCATCCGAAGAGCATTTGGCTCCCTGTAATGCTGGCGGGCGTGTCGTTGGTAAAGTTGTTGAACAGGTACGGATTCTGCGCGACTGTGGCGAACGACGGGTTGCTCAGGAAATTGACGAGTATGGTGCCATTGGGCATTACGATATTCATCTTGGGGTACGTGAATATGGTGTTCACCCCATCGGAATTGTTCAGGAGGATGCCGACCACCTGCGGGTTTGTCGAAAGGTAGCCCATGACGTAGCTGTTGGATATGATGTAGTTGGAAACCGTGGAATTCGTTATGGTATTCGTGATCAGTATGCTTAGGGTCGTATAGCTCACGTTCGCTGCGTTCGCTGTATTCGTGAATACTATGGCGAACACCGCCATTGCTACCAATACTGGTATTATAAACTTGGGGGCGTGGGATTCTCTCTTCATCATCTTACCGGTATCCAATGTAATTACTACATAATAATCGTATAAATATCTATCTATGGGATTGGCTATTCTGTCGTCCGTGTAGGCAGATGCACGAAACCATGGGCAAGGGATTTAGCGTTATACCTGCTTAAACTATTGATAAGATGGGTCTCGAGGATATGCTGTTCTGGATAGGCCATGCGAGCTTCTACATAAAGACAAGGGAATCGACGATATTCATTGATCCCTTCAGGGTGTCCGACAGAATGAAAGAACGCGCGGATCTCGTTCTTCTGACGCACGCCCATTTCGACCACACAAGCATGCAAGACATAAAAAGGATAACTAAAGAGGATACGAAATTCATAGCCTCGAACAAATGCCTGAGGCAGGAAGACCGCAAGCACGAGGTTTCCAAGCCCGGATTCAGGACGAGTTTCAACGGAATAGGGATAGAGGCCGTAGCAGCATACAACAACACGCCGCAAAGACGGCAGTTCCATCCGAAATCCGAGAACTGGGTCGGGTACGTATTGGAAGTAGAGGACACCAGGATATACCATGCTGGGGATACGGACTTCATACCGGAGATGAACGAAATAAGCGACATAGACATCGCGCTCCTCCCGATGGGCGGCACGTATACAATGGAAATGAGCGACGCAATGAGGGCGATAGAGGCGATAAGGCCGAAGACGGTCGTGCCCATACACTACAAGATGATACTCGGTAAGGAAAAATCGGACGAGCTGGAAACCGCTGTGAGGTCAAAAATAAAGAATTCAAGAATAATGCAAGAGGTGCAGGCTCCTATCTACTCTTTCTGAGGCACGATCCCGCATATCTTTTCCGATATCTCAAGCAGCCTTCCTGGTTCCATTGCGAAAGGCCTCTCGTTGGCGATCCCCAGTCCAAGGAACACCCTGTCAGCATCCTTTTTGGAGATGCCGAGCCCCCTCGCGGAATCGACTATCGCGTTCCTGATCCTTTTCTTCTTGTGGCTCATTATGAGCGACATTACGCGTATTGCACCCCTATCGATAACCACGTCTTTCGGTGCGAGGTATATTATGCATGAGTCGACCCTTGGCGAGGGGACGAAGCTGCCTGCAGCGACATTCCTTACGCGGTGTGCCCTGAGCGTCAACGCAGTTATCACACTCAGCCTTGAGTAGGATCTTGTGCCCGGCTCGGCGAGCATGTGGTCGGCGAACTCCCTCTGCACGCATATCAACGCGGGCATGTTCCTTGAGCTGAGCCAGTACACTACCTTGCTCGACAGGTTGTAAGGTATATTGGACACCATTATGTCGATGTCCCCGAGCTCCTTCGCGTCTATCGAGAAGAAGTCCCCCTTTATGAGCCTGAGCCTACTTGATATGAGCGTGCTATTGAGGATGTCGAAGAGCGCGGCATCCTTTTCCACCGCGACCACCCTTTTGGCGGTCCTGCACAGTTCCCTCGTAAGGATCCCGAGGCCGGGCCCGAGTTCCACCACGTTCATTCCCTTGGCGTATGCAGCCTCCATCACCGCTATGCTCCTCTTTACAAGGAAATTCTGCCCAAGTGACCTTCTGGAGCCGAGGCCTTTCGCAAGATTCCTATAATTGACGCTTTCCACGTTTATGCTTTCCATAATTGACAGGACACCAATAACAAGTAACTATTTATATATTTCACATGTTTTATTAAGGTATGCAAAAGGGCCAGTCCGCGATAGAGTTTCTGTCAACGTACAGCTTCGTGTTCCTCGTAATAGCATTGGTGCTGTTCATAATGGTGTTCTATGCGACCGTTCCGAAGGCCATATTGCCCTTCCAGTGTACTTTTTACGGCGGCTTCGACTGCCTCGACATAGCGTACTTCAACACTTACGGGGGAGGGTCGCAACTGGTCGTGCTGGCCAGCGACGCGCAGGTCGGGGTTGTAAATATAAGCAGCTTCAACGCGATCATAGACGAAGTGCCGAGCACGGGCGGCTACTGCACCCCAAACACCATCGTATCCGGCCAGGAGTTCTATTGCATAGCGACTTTCAGCGGCACCGCAGCTATAAAGACGTATATAGGCACGTTCAGCATGTCGGCAGGCTACTGCGCCAATTCCCCGGGAGATCTGCTTAACTACAGCTGTCCTCCATCAAATGCGTACACATACGGCGGCAGCTTCGAGGTCCAGGGAACAATTGAAAAGCCCCCCGTCAAGATGACATTTGCAATATCGTCCATGCAATCTCCCATATCGAACGTGCTTGAAATCGACGGCACCGACTATCAGTACGGGCAATTACCTCTGTCCATAGCATACGACCCGGGCACCGGCCATACTATATTCTATAGCCCCATCGTGACGACAACAGGCAACACTGTGTACGTGTACAATTCAATATCCGGATGCGGAATCACTGATGAAGCTGTATACTTTGTTGTTACGCGCATATGCACAGTTACTGCCATATACAAGACCTTATCATATGGAAACTGCCCTCAGGTGCCAAACGGGGGAGGGTCCAACCTAAGAAGAATAGTTGCAAATTACTGCTATCTTGTAAGTTATGACATGGCTGGGGACAACATCAACGGCGGCAATCTTTACGGATCCAATCTTCAAAACGCGGATCTCAATGGGGCCAACCTGAACGGCGCAAACGTGAGTTACTCGAATCTGCAGAATGCCCAAATGGAGGACGTGAATTTCAATAACGCCAACCTGCAGGGGTCTAACTTGGAAGGTGCAGTACTTTCGGGCTCCAACCTGAAATACGCAGACCTCGAATATGCGGATCTTCAGGGTGCGAACCTTGCCCATGCAAATCTTGCATACGCAAACCT
>CAZFUA010000075.1:0-4600 GCA_964521995.1 Microcaldota archaeon | reverse complement strand
ACGGAGGAATCTTTTAATGCCTGATATATCCGAATATTAATTTCCTATACTATAGATAGCATGGACCATTTTGCCATGTGCGCGGCAGCGCATTCCGGATCTAGCTTTACCGCTTCGTTGAACTCCTTAGATGCCTCGGATACTGCGCATTCGATTAATTTTTCTTCGGTTATTGCGTCTGATGGAATATCTCCGATCTTTTCTATTGCCGAAGTTACAAGGGACAGGCCTTTTATGACACGAAACATCGGGGTTTTCGGATTCAGCGCAATGGCGATATCGAGTTCGGCAACAGCCTCGTTTCTGAAACCGAGCTTACTAAGCATTTGGGACTTGCAATAATGTGCATTTGAGTCTGTTGCGTTTAGCTTTACAGCGTTTGAATAAGATTTTAGTGCATTGGGGTAGTCACCTTTTCTCTCATGGAATTTTCCTTCGGCCATGCTCGATTCAAATGCCTTGTTAATGTTCCTTTCTGCCATTTTATCACAAATTCAATATTACTTCGAATATATATCTCTTGCTCTGGGTATGTACTGCGATTCTTCTTATATGTGCCACTAATTCATAATGCATAAATAGTTTGAATGGATAATTTATATATGGCGACAGGAAAGCTTGCCAGTCTATGGGTGCCTTTGGAAGGCAAAAAGGTAGAGTGCACAGCGTGCGCCAGAAGATGCAGAATACCCGAGGGATCCAAGGGCTTCTGTTATGTGAGGCAGAATAAAAATGGTAGGCTCTATCTTGCGAATTACGGAATGCTGGAGGCAATGCAGATAGACCCGATAGAAAAGAAACCGTTCAACCATTTCATGCCGGGCAGCTACGTATTTGGCATAGGTACGTCCTCATGTAATTGGGGGTGCCTGTTCTGCCAGAACCACAACATTTCAAGGGACAGGGAAATGAAAGGCGTAAACGTAAGTCCGGGAGAGGTTGTCGAGCTTGCAATAAGAAACAACACACAGGGGATTGCATATACATACAACGAGCCGACAATATTCATGGAATATGCGCTTGACGTGGCAAAGGCGGCACACGAGAGGGGGCTTTATAATCTTTTTGTCACGAACGGCTACATGACCGACGAATCGGTAAACATGATGAGGGGGCTCGTTGACGCGGCTGTCGTTAACCTAAAGGGAAACGGGGACCTGAAGTTCTCCAACAAGTACGAGGCGGTTACTTCAAATGAGCCCGTAAAGGAGACCCTGATAAAAATGAGGAGGATGGGTATTCATGTTGAAATGACCGATCTGGTAATACCCAATGTCGGGGATTCGTTGGACGCATGTGACGAACTTACAGGGTGGATAGCCACAAACCTGGGATCCGATACTCCGATACAATTCACAAGATTCCATCCCGATTACAAGATGTTGGATTCGCATTACACACCATATGTGACACTGGAAGAGCATTACATGATTGCAAAAGGCAACGGACTTAAATATGCGTACATAGGCAACGTTCCCGGAAACAAGTACGAGAACACGTACTGCCCCAGATGCGGGGCTGTTGCAATAAAAAGGCACGGGTTTGATATAACGGAATGGAACATTGACGAAGAAAACGGATGCACAAATTGCGGCGGTGGCATATTCGTGGTTGGAAAACCACCGAAAATATTTAGATATGATGGTGTGAAAGCATTATATTAGATTTTGGCGTTTTCTATGGCTAAGAAAAAGGTAATAATACTCGGGGCTGCAGGAAAGGATTTTCATATGTTCAACATGCTCTTTAGGGAAGACGAAGCTTATGAGGTTGTGGCATTCACGGCAAATCAGATACCGTATATTGCGGACCGCATTTATCCCGTGGAGCTTAGCGGGAAGCGGTATCCTGGCGGTATAAAGATATACGATGAATCCGAATTGAAGTGGCTGATAAAGAAATTCGGGGCAGATATCTGCATACTTGCATATAGCGATCTGCCTTTCGGGGAGGTAATGAAAAAGGCCAGCATAGTAAACGCAGCTGGTGCGGATTTCTGGCTAGTCGCGCCACAAAGAACCATGCTCAAGTCCAAGAAGCCAGTCATAGCAGTATGTGCCGTCAGAACTGGAAGCGGAAAAAGCCAGACATCAAGATACATATCCAAATTGCTCAGGGAGATGGGGCTAAAGGTTGTTGTTATAAGGCACCCCATGCCGTATGGAGTCCTGAAGGATCAGATAGTTGAGAGATTCGCGTCGCTGAAAGACCTTGACAAGTATAAGACGACGATAGAGGAAAGGGAGGACTATGAGCCGCACATAAGGAACAGGTTCGTGGTATATGCAGGGGTGGACTACGGAAAGATACTCGATTCTGCAGAAAAGGAGGCTGATGTGATAATCTGGGACGGTGGAAACAACGATGCGCCGTTCATAAAACCAGGATTATTCATAACGGTTGCTGATCCGTTGAGGGCAGGAAACGAATTGAGTTACTACCCGGGCGAGATGGTCGCAAGGATGGCAGACGTTATAATAATAAACAAGGTGAATTCCGCAACAGAGGAAGAACTGCACACTCTTGACAGGAATATACGGGAGATAAACAATAATGCGAAGGTCATATACGCAGATTCGGTCGTGATCCCCGACAATCCGAAGCTAATAAATGGCAAGCGCGTTCTTGTAATAGAGGACGGGCCAACAATAACGCATGGCGGCATGAGGCTGGGTGCCGGCATGGTTGCAGCAAAAGAGTACAAGGCGAAGGAGATAATAAAAGCGAAGAACTATGCTGTTGGGGAGATAAAGAAAACATACAATAAGTATCCAAAACTCGATGTAGAACTTCCGGCGATAGGCTACAGCGCAAAGCAGATAAAGGATCTCGAAGCCACGGTAAATAGCGCCGATTGCGATGTCGTAGTCTCTGCAACGCCGACAAACTTAAGGAACATAATAAACATAAACAAGCCGATAGTGCAGGTAGGTTACGAGTTAAGGCCGAAAGGCAAGGAACTTGATGCAATAATCAAGGATTTCATGAAGAGCGTGGACAAATGAGGCGGAAAACCCTACTCGCAATAGTGCTGATTATCGGGATAATCGATGTATCTTATCTTACTGTCGTGCATTTTGCGCCTGCCGCCCTGAAGTGCCCCGCCTTGGGCGCTAAAGTAAACTGCGAAACGGTGCTGACAAGCAGCTTTTCCAATATCATGGGAATACCGCTGGCGGTTCTCGGACTTGCGTGGTTCGTTGCGTCCATTTTCATGCTGGCTTTTGGATACAAAAACATTATAAAGAACGTGTGGATGATAATAGGCCTTGGTGGGGTGATATACTCTGTCGCTTCCCAGTACATAATAGGCGAGATATGCATTTATTGCACGATACTTGACATTCTGATTATACTGAGCGCAGTATTGTTTATATATTCAAAGAAATGACATCCGGTGAAGTTTTGGAGATAAGGGATCCGATACATGGAAACATTTACCTGAACGATACAGAATCAAGGATAATAGATACGCCGGAAATGCAGAGGCTCAGATACATAAAGCAGCTGGACATGTCGTACCTTGTGTTTCCCGGTGCAAATCATACAAGATTCGAGCATTCTTTGGGTGCGATGCAGGTGACCAAGGAACTGGTTTCCAGAGTATATGGAAACGACGAAAATGAATTTTCGTACGTTGGCCTTCTCCATGACATAGGGCATGGGCCGTTTTCCCACCTGTCAGAGCATTTCATAAAGGAGCGCACAAATAAGAGCCATGAGCAATTGGGGGAGGAAACGATAAAAAATTCAGCGATTAAAGACATAATAGCAGATTCCGGCATGTCCTTCAACAAGATAATGGGCTATTTCAAGGAGGCTGACGGCATAGACATTGTGGGAGGCATACTTGGATCCGACAGGATTGATTATCTTATGAGGGACTCGCATTATACCGGCGTGGCTTACGGCATCATAGATTACGAAAGGATAAAGAGCAGAATTGTGCTGTCAGGGAACAGAATCGCGATACTGGAAAGCGGCGTATCAGGCGCAGAGTCAATGCAGATAGCAAGGTACTTCATGCACTCTAACGTATATACGCACCATGCCAAACTGATAGCTTCGAGGATGTTGCATTATGCCATAGGTGTGGCTCTTGACAATGAGGTATTCGATATGGAGGACCTGAAAAGGATGTACGATGAGCAATTGGTAGGCGCGTTGATAAATTCCGGAGTTGGCGAATCCTCGTATATGGCCAGAAGGGTCATTGAAAGGAAACTGTTCAAAAGAGCGTATTACGGCGCTATAAGCAACGGCATGCATACTCCCGATATAGAGGACGCGATAGAAAACGCCGGGTTCGGAAGAAACAGGTTCATAGTCCATATCGTGAGCCTTGCAGGAGGAAGAGATGATATCGATGTTGCAGACTCGGAAGGTAATATTGTTGGAAAACTTACAGAGCTTTCACCGCTCATGCACACATTGTCGAAAATGCTTGAGGATTCTAGAAGGCTTATTGTTGCGTGTGATAAAAAGGACATAGATGGCATAAGGGAAGTTGTTAAGAAGACGCTTGGAGTTGGTTAGTATTATATTAATATTTCCACACTAAATATCTTTTGTGGGTCCATAGCTCAGCATGGTCAGAGCG
>CAZFUA010000074.1:0-4616 GCA_964521995.1 Microcaldota archaeon | reverse complement strand
TATTTATCGTGCTTTCGCAATAGAACCCTATTCTTGTACACGATGAAAACTTCCACTGTGAAGTCCACCTTTCCATGGATATGCGGCATGTTATCCTTTATCATGCGCTTTTATATGGCTTTTATCCACGGGGGATATACTCTATTACCAGCATGCGGTCAAAGCCCACAAACCATCGCGCCTCAACGGCATAGCACTGTGGACTATTGTAAGGCAATTAAAATGATATTAATAATTATTGCTGCATTATACTTTATTATCATGCTTAGCAACGACTTCGTGTGGGAAGAAAAAGTAAGGATATACGATACTGATGCCCAGGGAATTGTGCATTATGCAGGCTACTACAGGTTCTTCACCGATGCCTTTGAGCAGTTCTCTAAAAGCAAGCTAGGGTCGGAATTTCCTTTGCTAAACAGTAGGATCTGGTTCGTCGTCGTTGAGTCGCATGCAAAATACTACAAACCAGCAAGACTTGGGGATAAATTAAGCACACATGTAAACGTGGAAATCGTAGGGAAAAAAGCCATGTGCTTTAATTTCAAGATATATAAGGGCAAGTATACCATATGCGATGGCAAAATTGTACAGGTTGCTATAGACAGCAAGACTTGGAAAGCCGTGGTGCTTCCAAAAAACATAGTAACGAGGATAAAAAAACTCTAAACCACACAGTCTAAAGTATGGTGTTTTAAAACTCAATATGAACTTTTGGTGGACAAATAAAAATGATATGATGCACTCTAAATTTGCATTTGTTTATCTTGTGCTTATACTTGTAATCTCAGTCGGTTTAATATCTAATGCGAATGCTGCAACAAGTGCACCAAGCAATAATCCCACCATGTCAGCCACATCTTCTTCCACCAGCACGACTGTGCCTTTCATAATAAATGGGACAACAACAATGGTATACATACCATGCACGACAACGATATTGCCCCTATGGACTAATGCAACCAACAATGTCACAACCACGATTGTATGGCAGAGTACAAGCCAGTGTTATTCAAGTTTGTCCTCCATCGGGTTCTACTGTCTGTGGCCCGTTTATAATGCAGCAAGTGGTAACTTGACCTTAGAGACCGGGGAAGGAATCAGTACGGAAAATTGGACGAATGTGTATATGGAATTTGTCCCTGAAGGAACCGGAATATACGATGGCGTGCCGAATGTCTTGTTTAACATATCACATGCGGCTTACATTGGCGTACTGCATCCGGGTTTTGGATACGAGGTTACTTTGCCTGTTAGTCCTCCCCAAACCGCCCCGGGCACCAGAATGTCAGGTTCCATTTGGATGAAATACGCCGTTGCAGGAAACATTACTTCGCAGTATGTGGAGGTTACAAAGATAAACATTACCGCGATACGGGTTAATGCAACATCCATAAGCGCCTCGCCCCAAAGCACCTCAATCTCGGTGTCGTCAATCACGTCATCAACTACACCCGCAACTACTCCGATAATAACTAACTCTTCAAATAAAAATTCCAGCGGGCCAATAACCACCTTCATAAATAGCATAATCGCATTTTTTAAAAATTTGTTTAAACTCTGATTCATGATTTCATACTAGTGGTGAACAAAATGGCTGATACAAAAACGATTGGTCTGATCGGACTTGGGAATATGGGTAAGAACATAGCGGATAGACTACACAATGACGGGTATTCATTGATACTATACAACAAAACAGACGAGAACTATCCGCATTTCAAAGACAGGGAACGAGTCTATCTTTCTAAAAACATAAAGGAATTTGCAGAGATGCTGAAGGCCTCCGGTGGCACTGTGGTATGGATGATGATACCTGGGGGTTCGGCGACCAATGATACTGTCTCCGAATTGTCTGATATACTCGGCAAGAATGACATAGTGATTGACGGATCTAATTCGATTTATACGGACTCCATTGCAAACTATAATATATTTCATGCCAAGGGCATCTCTTACCTTGACGTGGGTTGTGCGGGAGGGCCAGAAGACCTGCTGGATGGCGTCGCATTGATGGTCGGGGGAGACAAAGATGCGTTTTCAAGGGTTGAACCCATCCTAAAGACGATATCGGGCAGCGGAACATACGGCTATGTTGGTGCGCGGGGTTCAGGACACATGGCAAAGCTGGTGCACAACGGCATATTTTACGGAATATTCCCGGTATATGCGGAGGGGATAAGCCTGATGCTCGCAACGAAAGAGCACGAGCCAAGCATGAACTTCGACACCAAGGAGGCATTGAGGCTATTCAGTTCGTGTCCTCCTATAACTACTGGCATAATGAAGGCAATTTCGAGCGCTATAAACGAGAATAAGCTGCCTGCTGATGCCCCATCTATGAAAATCTCAGAGATGGTGAAATGGGAGGCGGAAAACGCAGAGAAGTTGGGCACGAATTTAAGCATCACAAAGGCAATATTATCGGGGTATTCATCGATGTCGGAAAATTCCAGGAAGATATATGCTGGGGCTAAAAGGATATTAACCGGCCATTGACAGCTAAGAGGCTTCGCAATTCCCGTGTCGTACTGCCTAGACAAACAGCGCGTAAGGCGCGATATGCGACCCGATTGGCTAATACCAAATCTCCGGAATTCAACGTTGAACTTAATAACCTTTTTAACAACTACAATATAAGGTATCGATGTTGATTACATGAGGACGAGCGACAACTTCATATTGATCACTGGAGGGGCCACGGGGATAGGCTTCGCACTGGCCAAGGAACTTGTGGATTCGGGAAACGATGTCATGATATGCGGAAGAAGGAAAGGAAGACTGTCTGAAGCCAAGCAGAAACTGCCGCAGATACGTACGTTTCAATGCGATCTTTCATCAAGGGAAGACAGGCAAAGGCTTTTTGAACATACAAAGTCCGACTTCGGAGACATCAACGTGCTTGTAAACAATGCAGGGATACAGCGCATAATAAACTTCAAGCACGGAATTTCCGAACTGGAAAAAGGGGAGGACGAGATCGCAATAAACCTAACTGCGCCGATAGAGCTGTCAGCGCATTTCATACCCTCTCTCATGGAAAAGGGCGAGGCAGCGATTGTGAACATATCATCGGGTCTCGGGTTCGTCCCGATAGTGCTATTTCCCGTATACTGCTCAACTAAAGCGGCCATACACTCATTCAGCATGTCGCTAAGACACCAGTTGAAGAACACACCCATAAAGGTATTTGAGATAGTGCCACCTACCACGGATACAGAGCTTGACAAGGGTATGCGCTCAAGACGCGGTGCGCCACGCGGTGTGAGCGCAGAGGAGGTAGCAAAAGCGTCTTTGGCTGCGCTGGCCAATGATGAATTCGAGTGCGCAATAGGCGAAGCCCGGGGCCTCAGAGCGAATTCGAGGAGCAATCCAGAGCAGGCATTCGATAACATGAATAGCAGGGTAAGCTTATGAAATCGATACCATGTACCAAAGTGCTGTAGATGAATGAAAAATCGTACTATTTCGAAAAGCTATATTCGAGCGAGATGTTCCATTACGACGTGCTTAAGAGGCTCGCGAAGATGGAGACGGACGACAACCTGAAACCGCTATTGGAACGCCTCTCCGATCTTGAAATGAAACACTCGTTGATGTGGAAGAGGATTGTCAGGGCAAGCGATTATAAGCCCCTTTACCGCAAGAACCCATTAGTCATAGATTCCATAGCTCTCATACGTAAAATTTTCGGGCTTGAGATGACCATAAAAATAATGGAATACGGCGAGATGTCCAAGGAGGTAGAGCTTGATCGCGACCTAAAAAAATTGAATCTTAACAAGAGAGAACTTGCTGCGGTCAAAAGGATAAGGGGTTCGGAGGAAAAAGAGGAAGATCCTTTAAAGGACAAATTGTTGAAGTACAGCGAGATACTGAACAACATAAGGAGCATAATACTTGGAATGAACGACGGCCTTGTAGAAATACTCGGCGCCGTGGCGGGCTTCGCCGTGGCATTGAGGGTGCCTTCCGTGATCATCGTGGCTGGGTTGATAACAGCTATCGCGGGAACGCTCTCGATGACCGGAGGTTCGTATCTCTCCATAGAATATGAAAAGAGCCTTTACAAGACAAAAAAGAGCGGCTCCGCCACCTCTGCTGCCTTCTATACTGGAGTAGCATATATAATAGGTTCATTGTTCCCTCTTCTCCCGTTCATTTTAGGACTTAACGGCTACTATGCCATAGCGATTTCAGTAATAATAACAGGCATAGTGCTCGGCATCGTTTCCACGATAATATCCATAGTGAGCGATACGGGCATCAGGAGGCGCATATTCAGAACGCTGCTGATTTCTCTTGGAATAGTCGCTGTTACAATAACTCTTGGCATATACGCAAGGGCGGTGCTTCATATAAATATTTAAGTATTTAGGAGTTGCACATAGGAATAAATACGTAAACAACGGATTATAATAAACAATCAAAGCAGAGCAGCTTCTGTGGGTGCTTTTTATGGATGACAAAGAAGTAGTTGAACTTATAGACCAAATAAAAAAGCAGATGGAATTTCTGCTGAGCGATGGGAGCGTTCCAAAAAACGTAAAGAACGCGATAAAGGACGCGAAGAACCACCTAAACACTCAGGAAGACTATGTGATAAGGGTGTCCTCTGC
>CAZFUA010000073.1:0-4719 GCA_964521995.1 Microcaldota archaeon | reverse complement strand
ACTAGAAGAATATCAATCTGCCGGTGCAATACTAATTCCTGCTCAGGGTTATGACGCCGTACCTTCCAAGGGATATGTACATGTCTATGTACCTCTCCACGATCCCCACATCCAGCTTTCTTATGAGCGCCGGGATCTTTTCATAGAGCCTTCCGTCGCCGTACATGAGCTCCATCTCCGCTATCTTCACCGCGGTGCCCATTGAATCGTCCGAGTCCACCGAGTACTTTATCTCAAGGCCGCGCTTCACAGTTTTCAATTCCTCGGTTCTTATGCTATCGCTCCTCAATTTCCTGAACTCGTCCAGCATTACAGACTTTATCTCGTTGAGTTTTACTGGGGGGCCCCCCGCGGAGGCAAAAAGGTAGCTGAAGGTGCCGTATGCGTAATACTCCACGCTAGGGTCGTATGAAAGCCCGTAGATCTCCCTTATCTGGTCGTAAAGCCTACTGTTCAGTATTCCAGCTACTGCGTTCATCGCTACGTATTCCCCTATATTCGACTTGCCTATGCCTCGGCAGCCGAAGCCTATCGCGACCTCCCCCCTTCCTATGTCCCTCCTCCGCACTATTACGCTCCTGGAATGCCCGTTGGGCGTCAGGCTCCTCCTCTTGGGCCTGCCGAACCTTCGCTCGAAGTCCTTGAAATACCTCCTTGCAAGCGCGATGCCCGAATTAACATCTATCCCTCCGTATATCACTATAGCAGAATTTCCAGGATTGTAATACCTGTTGTAGGAATTCAGGACGTTCTTTATGCTGATGTTGCTTTCTATGGAGCTTTCGCTCTCCGGCATCACTCTGCCCTTTTCCTTGAATAGCGTCCTTGGCATGTTGTCATAGACTATCGAATCCGGATCCTCCTTCCTTATCGCGACCTCGTGTATTATGGGCCCCAGTTCGCGCCTGAATTCCTCCCTGTCGAAGCTGGGTCCCTTCACCATGTCGGATATCAGCTCCATTGCGTTCCTTGTGTAGCGCCTGTGCACCTCAGCCTCGTAGAGCGTAGTCTCGTAGTCTGTTTCCGCGTTGTAGTATATGTTGTACTTCCTCGTGATCTCGTTTATTTCCGACCAGTTCCTTCTCCTCGTCCCTTTGAAGAGCATGTGCTCAAGGTAGTGCGCAAGCCCCTCATGGTTCCTGCCCACGTCCATGGAGCCGAAGCCTATCCCGACCACTATGCTCGCCGACTCGAGGCTCCTTTTAGGGGCTACAAGAACGCGCATGCCGTTATTCATCGTTTTTTTGTGGATCCTCATTCCAACCAATAGACTCTTTGGAAGAAAGTATAATAAATTATGGTAGCGCTCCTCTGCAAACCCGCTGCTTTCACAACATTTTTAACAATGTGAGCAGGAAATCCCATACCATTTATGGGTGGGATGAGAGCGAACACAGAAAAAGATATAAATATGAAAAACGGAAAATATAACATGGATTCCCAAAAGGCATACAAATTCAGAATTTATCCTGATGCCAAACGCCAAAGCGGTCCAGGCGGGTTTCCGGGACGGCTCCAATTCTACAAGGGAATACTCCGGGCGCTTGGCTATTACCGCGCCCATGGCTAGATGATATAATTGGCAAAGCAAGGAATCGACGTGTGCCTCGTGCATCCGCCGAGCATTTACGATTTCAGGGAAAAAAGCCTCAAGCTCGGCCCTATCAGCGATGTGGTTCCATCAACTCCGATTTTTGAGATGTACCCTATGGGTTTTGTCAGCATGCTTTCGTACCTGGTCAAGCACGGTTACAGGGCAAGGATATCCAATCTTGCAGTGCTCATGCTTTACGACAGGAAATTCGACGCCAGAAAGTACATCGAGAATATAGACGCGGCCGTCTTCGGCATAGATTTCCATTGGCTTCCGCATGTCCATGGCGTCCACAACGTATCAAGGCTGATAAAGGAAATTCATCCGGAATCAAGGATCGTCCTGGGCGGTTTCTCGGCCACGTACTTCAAGGAAGAGATCATGGAAAGGTGGCCATGGGTGGATTTCGTTTTGTACGGGGATTTCCAGGAGGACCCGTTGATGAGGCTGACAGAGGTGGTTGAGAGCGGCAGGGACGTCTCGACGGTTCCAGGACTCATGTACAGGGATGCAAACTCGCATGTGCGGAAGACCAACCAGGAAGACAGCAGGTTGGGCATGGACAGGGTGTTCATGGATTACAAGCTCTTGATAAGCAACACCGTAAAATATCACGATGTCAAAGGACACCTCCCTTACCATTCCTGGATAAAGAACCCGCAGGGATTCACGATAATAGAGCATGGCTGCCAGTTCAACTGCGGATTCTGCGGCGGATCTAACCTGGCATACCGCGGAAGATACGGCTCATTTTCCCCGATATTCCGCGATCCGGACACAGTCGTTCAAGAAATGGAGCTCGTAGATGAGACGATAGGGGCCCCGGTATTCATCGCGGGGGACCTTGACGCGGCCGGGCCAAAGTACTACAACGCGTTTTTCAAGAGCGTACGTGAAAGGGGGATAGACCTTCCTCTTCTTACCGAATATTTCGTACCCCCTGGTGCAGAATACCTGAAACTGCTTTCCAAAGCATTCCCCGATTTCACTGCCGAGATATCGCCCGAATCATCGGTAGAACGCGTGAGGAAGATCATAGGCAAGCACTACACCAATAACGCCCTTGAGAAAAGCATAGAGACGGCTAAAAATCTGGGCTGCAGGAAATTCGACGTCTACTTTTTAATCGGATTGCCGACGCAGGGAAAGAAGGAGGTGCTCGCGGACGTGGACTACTCGGCAATGATGGTGCGGAAATACGGGGGCGGAGGCATGGACATGTATCCGTTCATAGCGCCCCTCGCCCCGTTCCTAGACCCCGGCTCAATGATTTTCGAAATGCCGGAGAAGTACGGATACAAGATACACGGGAAGCACCTGATGGATTTCTATAACGCGCTCGACAGGGGGAAATGCTGGGAGGACTATCTGAATTACGAAAGCGACGCGATGAGCAGGAGTGAGATGGTCGAAGCTACGTACGTCGCCGGTATGAAGATGGTTGAACTGTCAAACAAGATGAACGCAATAGACAGTACAACCTCATCGCATCTCATAAAGAACATACATGATTACATGAGGGGAAACCCGCATATGGGACAAAAAGACCCGAGCGAGCACCTCACCTATCTGAACAGGCAGATAGAATGGTCAAGAAGGCACCGCCTCACCCTGATATCGTTGGGCGTCCTCGCATACAAGTACTACGATAACGCGATGAGCGTCCTTAAGGCGCAGAGATAAAACGGCGCCACGTGCAACCTGCACGTAATTTATATTATTCCGTTTATTCTATTTATGATCGCGTGCGGTACATGCCGCATGGTGCGTGGATGGCCAAGAAATCGGAGAAAAAGGAAAAGCCCGAAAAGAGGGAGGAACAGCAGCACGAGGGCACGTTCGTGATAACCAGGAGCGAGCTCAGGCACGTGCTCATAGCTCTGGGCATAAACGAGCGCGAGATAAACAACCTTCTGGGGTCTTTGGACAGGACCCACAGGCACACAAACATAATCGTGTTCGCGAACCTGCTCGAAAAGCTCGGCATAGAGAGGGACAAGATGTCCAACGTGTTCAGGCGCATGGGCATGGATGACGTCGAAATAATAAATGTTTTCAGGATGGTCGATGAAAGCAAGATAAAGGCCGAAACCGGAAGGCTCTACGAGGCTGCCATAGACTTCAGCTGAAAAAGCGAAAGTTAATAAATGGTTTCTGCTTGCGCGTGTCCCAAGTGCTCAAAGATTTCATGACAAGCATATTTAAAGTTTAATGGTATGTATATAAGACCTTGTTGTGGTGTTTTCATGGGTGATGAAAAACTAAAATCTGTTATAAAAAGAGATAAGTCAAAGGTGGATTTTGATTCCTCGAAAGTGGAGATCGCGGTTCTGAAAGCGTTTATAGATGTATATCCTATGAAGGACAAATCGGAGAACGCGAGGAAGGCTGCGGAGATAGCGAATATTGTTGTCGAAAGGCTCAATTCGATAAATAAAAGTGAGGTCGACGTTGAATACGTACAGGACACCGTGGAGAACGTTCTGATGCAGAACGAGCCGCGGGTCGCAAAAGCGTATATCCTATACAGGAACAAGCGTTCCGAGATACGCTCTTTCAGGAGGTCGCTAGGCATACCCAACGACGACCTGAAGGTGCCGATAAACTCGCTGATAGTCCTCGCTGCAAGATACCTCATAAAGGACGAGGCCGGAAAGATAGTCGAGTCGCCGAAGCAGCTTTTCATAAGGGTCGCTAGGGCCGTCGCCTCCGCCGAGAAGAAATTCAGCGAAAAGGAGGGGATAGAAAGGGAATACGAGGATAAGTTCTACGACATGATGGCAACCGACAGGTTCATGCCCAACTCGCCCACGCTCATGAATGCGGGCACGAGGGAAGGCCAGCTGAGCGCGTGCTTCGTCATTCCTGTAGGGGATTCAATACCAGAGATATACGACGCGATAAAATACCAGGCGCTGATACACAAGACCGGGGGCGGCACGGGCTTCGCGTTTTCAAGGCTGAGGCCGTCTAATGATTTTGTGAGGTCGACCCATGGCGTAGCATCAGGTCCTATATCCTTCATGAAGATATTCGACGCTTCGACGGAGGAGATAAAGCAGGGAGGCAAGCGCCGCGGCGCGAACATGGGCATACTGAAAGTCGATCATCCCAACATACTGGAC
>CAZFUA010000072.1:0-4917 GCA_964521995.1 Microcaldota archaeon | reverse complement strand
TGCCTATAGTATTCTTCATCATACTGATTTTGTATAGTGTTATTTGGGCATCAATAAATCTTTACAACCTGTATCCCGTGCTAAGTTACCAACTCGACAAGGGCATCAATCAGAAGACAGAGAAGCGTGAGTTACCGCAAAAGTTGCCTACGATATCTATTTTGATCCCCGCCTACCACGAAGAGGCTGTGCTTGAGAATTCTATAAAGCACATTTTTCAGGCCGACTACCCAAAAGAGCTACTCGATGTGATTGTGTTGACCGAGCCTGACGATACCCAAACAATAGCGATTGCGAAAAGAACAATTGTCAAATATGGGACTAGGCACGTAATGGTAGAACAAAATAAGTTGCCAAAAGGTAAGCCGCGAGCACTCAATTTCGGATTGAACCACGTGCGCGGTGAGATAATAGGCGTAACGGATGCAGAGGATGTGATAGACAAAAGGCTATTCAAGGAAGTTGTAAGTATGCTCAATTCTGGATTTGATGCGGTGCAAGGGGTGTTGGACATGGTAAATGATAGGGATGGTTTCAAGAATATGCACCTTAGAGCGGAATACCGCTACTGGTATAGGGGCTATCTGCCTGCTCTTGTGCATTCCAACTTCCCTGTCCCGCTTGGTGGCACAACAAATTTCTTCAAAAGATCTGTATTGCACGAACTAAATGGCTGGGATCCATATAATCTGACTGAGGATTTTGATCTCGGTATTCGGCTTTACAACGAGCACAAAAAAGTAGGAGTCGCATTCGATATGCTCAGGGTTAGGAATCCCCAAAGCATTTTTCATAATAAATATGAACTGGGATTGATAAAATCGGTCACGAAAGAGGAATCACCAGTCACCTGGGAGGGTTGGCTACATCAGAGAACAAGATGGCAGAGGGGAAAAATACAGACCATGAAGAAAATACTAGCCCGTCCCCCAAAAAATCTAAACCAAAAAATGCATTCGATATTTGTCAGCATCCTGCCACATCTTGGTTTCATAAACATCACCGGAATACTGTTTTCGATTTACATTTACTTCACGAATACCATACTCCCATCTTGGATATACCTAATTTTTGGGTTCAACTTCGTGATGCTGTTCTACTACTGCGCGATAAACGGTAAGGGCTACTATGATGCCGTCCACAAGAACAGGCAGCACAGGTTTGCGGGCGCGTTATTCGTAGCTGTCACGACACCTATTTACTGGGTTATGCAATGGCTCGCGGACATAAGAGCGATGAAGCAGGAATACATCGATAAAACCATATTCTGGGAAAAAACCCAACATTTTGGCAAGCACATGCACGCAAGTTATAGCAAACCGTGAAAGTAATGGACTCAAAGTCTATGAATAACTCCGCTGAAAGCTGTGGAGCATCGTAGGGTTCAGAAAGAAAATGGCTTCGTAGACTTTGTGTTGCCTGAGAAAAAGAGACCTATAAAACAGAAAATTTTACGACGACAAAATAGAGATAACATTTCGGGGCTCTATATATAACCCCAAAATATGAGCGGGCATGACGGGATTTGAACCCGCAACCCTCGGGTCCGAAGCCCGATGCGCTATCCAAATTACGCTACATGCCCGTGCATACCTATCTCACATTACCAATAAATAACCACACTTGCCGCCGAGGAAAGGCATTTAAACATTCTACTTCTATATTAGGGTAGTGGTTTTATGATAACAGGTATAGACGTAACCAAGATCGAGGCAAACAGGGCTTCCAAGGAGCTCATTTCGAACATGAAGTTCAATATAAACTTCGACAATGTCAAGGTTGACAAGGAGGATGTAAATGTCGCATTTACATTCCCTGCAGTTTATGACGGGCCCCAGGGCAACGGCGATGTAGGAAAGCTTACCATAATGGGCAATGTTGACTCAAAGGAGTCGAAGAAGGATGCTGATGACATAGAGAAGACATGGTCTTCAAAGAAGACACTGCCACTCAAGTACGCTGAGGATGTGATAAATATGCTGAACTTCGAGTGTGGTGCAAGGGGAACCCTTGTGGCATATTCGATAGGATTTGTTGCACCTCTTCCGCTTTCAAGGGCAAAGCTTCAGGAAAGCACTCCGGCAAACGTATCTTAATCGCTTAATAATCAATATACCTAAATTCTACTGAGTTAATGGAAAGCAGAGAGTTAGACGGAGTCATAATTGATATTGACTATATTACGCTAGACGGCAAAAGCGCCATACGTGTCACATGCAAATCTGAAGGAAATACCTTCTCATTTATTGATCCGAATTTCCATCCCTATTTCTACATTGTTCCATTCAACAAGGATCTTGACCCAGAATCAATAAGAAAAATGGAGATACTTGCAAACGGTGAGAAGATAGGCATAGTGTCCGCTGAAAGAGAGACACTAAGCATGCATGGCGATGAGGCACCTGCAATCAAAGTGACTGCAAACAGCACTCGGGCAATCCCGTTGCTGAGTGAGAGGCTTGAGGAGTTTGGCGAAAGATATGAATACGACATACTGTTCTGGAAAAGATACCTTATAGACAAGAGGATATCACCGCTTTCCGGGATCCATGTCAAGTATCATGGGGAAGCCGGCAAGCTCATAATAGATGAGATAAGGAAATCTGACACAGAGCAGTTGCATGGCCTTACCCATATATCATTCGATATAGAGACGTACAATCCTACCATAGCCCCAAGGCCGGACAAGGATCCGTGCATAATGATAAGTTATGCTACGGACGGAAGGGAAGGGGTCCTTACTACCAAGGCTGTGGACCGTGATTTCGTAACCCTGTATAAAGGCGAGAAGGAGATGATAGAAGGGTTCATAGGCATAATAAAGGAAATAGATCCTGACATAATAGACGGATACAATTCATCCAACTTCGACATACCATACCTCATGAAGAGGGCCAAGAAGCTCAGCATACCCTTTGACATAACGCGGTACGGCGAAGAACCGCGCGAGGAGAACCATGGCCTCCTCAAAGCAATAAAGATACCTGGAAGGATAAACCTTGACGTATACAATGTCACAAAATTCATCTCCATAGTTGGGGCGTCAGAGGCCCTGCTTAAGATAAACCGCTTCACGCTTGGGGACGTATACAGTGCAATCACCGGAGATACAAAACGCACCGTTGAAAAGAAGAACATATGGCAGTTATGGGATGGAAGCAAATCAGATCTTGAGAACCTTTCAGACTACTCGCTGAGCGATTCACGCGCACTAAGCGCTTTGTATAACTTCTTCCTTCCCCTTGAAGTTGAGGTTGCCAAGGTATCGGGAACCACATTGGGTGAGGCTGCTGTATCTACTACCGGCCAGCTTGTCGAGTTCTTCCTGATGAGGTATGCCTCTATCAACAATGAGATTATACCAAACAAGCCCGGGGAGGCTGAGATAAGCGCCAGGATAGCAAATCCCATAGAGGGCGCATATGTGAAGACCCCCGAGGCCGGCATATACAACGAGATGGCGGTATTTGACTTCAGGGGATTGTATCCCTCAATAATAATCGCAAACAATATAGACAATTCAACAATATGCAAAGGCTGCAGCGACTACTACGAATCTCCAATAGGAATACGCTTCAGGAAATCACCGCAGGGCATAATACCAAAGGCACTGAAGCTTCTTATTGCCGAAAGGTCCGATGTGAAAAAGAGGTACAAGAAAGATCCCGACAACAAATCGCTTGCCGCAAGGTCTCAGGCGCTCAAGATAATTGCGAATTCATTCTATGGCTACCTTGGATATGCAAGGTCGAGATGGTACTCGCGCGATTGCGCTGCAAGCGTCACAGCATATGGCCGTGAAACCATAACAAATACAATAAAGGACGCCGAAGATAACGGATTCAAGGTGATATACTCGGATACAGACAGCATATTCCTTCTCATGCAGGGCAAGACAAAGGAGCAGGCGCAGTCATTCATGACCTCGATAAACAGGAAGCTGCCAGGTGCAATGGAACTTGAGCTCGAGGACTTCTACATGCGTGGGGTATTTGTAGGCAAGAAGGGCAAATCAGAGTCCGGAGCCAAGAAGAAATATGCGCTTCTCTCAGAATCCGGGCGCATAAAGATAAAAGGATTCGAGCTTGTAAGAAGGGACTGGTCGAATATTGCAAGGGAGACGCAGAAGAAGGTGCTTGAGGCAATACTCAAGGAAGGAAGCAAGGAGAAGGCTCTCGGAATAGTAAAGGATACTGTGAAAATGCTCAAGGACGGCAACGCAGAGCTGAAGGACCTTGTCATACACACGCAGCTCCGTAAGGCCATAGACAAGTATGACAACACATCTCCAGAGCTCGAAGCGGCAAAGAAGGCCATAGCAGGGAATGTGAAGGCCAAGGACGAGCTTGAAGGAGCGACCATAGGCTATATAATAACAAAGGACGGAAATTCGATATCAGAAAAAGCAGAGATAGAAGAGACCGCAAAGTCATATGACCCTGACTACTACATAAACCACCAGGTCCTGCCTGCAACTATGAAAATACTAAAGGAACTCGGATTCAGCGAGGAGGAGCTTAAGGGAACAGGATCACAGAGGAGATTGTAATGGCGTATGAAGAAGAGTATGATTATACAAAACTGAAAGATGCTGGCAAGGCGTCTGCAAGCGCGCTTAAGCATGCCGCAACCCTGATAAAGCCTGGAGCCAAGCTTCTGGACATAGCAAACGGCATAGAGAAATTCATACGCGATGCGGGATTCGGAATGTCATTCCCTGTAAATCTTTCCATAGGCTCAGAAGCGGCGCACTATACTCCCGAATTTTCTGACGGGCGTACTGTCGGAGAAAAGGACGTGATAAAGATAGACCTTGGTGCAAGAAATGATTCATATCTTACTGACTGTGCATCTACAGTGGCTCTTGACCCATCGCATGCCAAACTGGTCGAAGCCAACGAAAAAGCACTTGAGAAT
>CAZFUA010000071.1:0-5009 GCA_964521995.1 Microcaldota archaeon | reverse complement strand
AAGGGCGTATGTAATTATTGTAAAGGATTAGAGCAGACTTATGTCCCAATTCCCATAAAACATGATATCATAAATACTTAATAAATATGAATTGCACAGCAAATGGTAATGCGATGAACACTATAATCTCCATACCGTTCGACGAGGAGCTTGCGGAGTACATCGGCAAGAAAGGCTCGGAAAACAGCATCACGTTCTACAACAGGAAGGTAAACGACAACGTAATCGTGGGGCTGATGCCCACCTCGATAGAGGAGAAGTTCCATGCATTGCCCCAGTCGCTACTTCTCGCGGACCAGATAGTGTTAAGCACGAAGATGCTCGACAAGCTGTTCGGCGAGGTGCTAATAGCAGCGGCGCTGCTTAACAAGCGCACGATATTCACGAAGGACAACGATATAAGCAGGATCATATCAGGGATAACGCTGGAGAAGATACTGTTCGCGGACAGGGAGAACTTGCTGGATTCAATAACGTCATTCAAGCCAGAGAATACAGGAGCAGTGACAAGGATAGACATAGACAAGGCGTTCAACGTCAAGGGCATAGGAACCGTGGCATTAGGCATAGTGTCAGGCGGCGCAGTGAAAATCCATGACAACCTGTACCACAGCTCCGGGAAGAATGTATCGGTAAGGTCCATACAGAGCCAGGATGTGGACATAAAGGAAGCGATAACTGGAACAAGGGTGGGACTCGCGCTGAAGGGAATAGATGCAAGCGAGATGCAGAAGGGCGACATACTGTCGCAAACCCCGGTGCGGCGCTCAGGAAGGCTGGAACTCAACGTAAAGACTAGCGGCTTTGTCAACGAGATCATTGAGGAAGGAAAGATGTACTCGATAGCAATCGGTTTCTCCTATACTATGGCCACGGTGGAAAAGGTCGATGGGAGCATGGTGAGGGTAAGGCTTGAGAAAAGCATTCCCGCAGCAGCCAATGACCGATTCATGATGATTAGGGCCATAACTCCCCGCATATTCGCCTCCGGAAGGGTTGCGGGCGCAGAATACCAATGAATAGGCCATACGACGACATGACTGACGGGCGGGCCAAGGGCAAAGCTTAAATAATTGACTCGTACCTTTATATACATGGCAATTCCGAGGCAGTTTCTGCCGCTCATATTTTTGGTTTTCGTGCTGTTCATTGCACCTCCATCCTCGCAGGCAACCGGAATTCCGCAATTGCAGGTCGGCGCGGCCAACATCACCATAAGCAGGTTCTCCACACCAAGGACCATTGGCGTAAGCGCTCCGCTGACCATGTTCGTGGAGCTGCAAAACAACGGAGGGCTTGCATCAGGAAACATAACGCTGAATGCCAAGATAAAAAGCGTATCAAAATCATTCAGCTACGAATACGATACCGACCCACTCTCTCCCAATCAGAACGAGTCGCTCGCAATACTCGCCTTCAACAATACTCCAGTTACAGGGAATTACATAGTAACGATAAACGCGAGCTACACGGCCAACGGCTATGCACACACATCCAAATCGCTGTCAAGCGGCTACAGCGTCGTGCAGACACAAAATCAAATCCCTCCCAATTCCACATTTGCAATAAGGACTAAACGGCTTGCGATAACATATGCACCGCTTTATGCGGCTTTGTCCACGGGCCAAGAGGAGGTATCGGATATCGGAATGGAGAATCTTGGATTATCTCCGGAGTTCGTGAACATCAGCATAAGCAACAATTACACGCGTTTCATAAAACTGTCGGCAAACAGCATATTCCTTAAGCCCAACGACACACTTTATGTGCAATTCGTGCTGAACGCAACGGCGAACAACGCGGACACAGCCTCATACGGCATACCTGTGACATTCAGCATAAATCCGATAAACGGAAACCGAACAACCATAACTGAAAAAATGGAGTTCACCATATCAAACTCCATCTACGGACAGCCGATTATTCTCAACGACGTCACCCTTACAAACTCAACGAATTCAACAACCGGCATTGTCGAAATATACGGTGCGGCAAACAGGAGCATAAGCAATGCCACCTTGATCGCATTGCTTCCCGCAAACGTTGCAGCCAACGTATCCGACATAAAGACATACGGCCTTCAGTCAAATGTCTCCCTTGTAAACGGCAAATACAGGATGCAGTGGCAGGTGCAAAGTCTTCCTGCCGGGCAGGTAGTCTATGCCTATTACCGCATAGACAACATCAGGAACCTGCAGTTCCCTTCGGACATACAGGACATACTCACAATACCCTCAGTTCTACGGCCATCGAGCATGCTCAGGGTGGTAAACTTCTCCCTTCCCACATTGTACGTAAACTCAACGGCAAACATATCCGCTGAAGTGCTTTATACGGGCACGATGGAGCAGGAGGTGTATTTTTATCTAACCGCACCGCTCGGAATAGGCGTGCGCAACTCGACGCAGTACGTAAACGCGACGCCTAACGAGCTTATAAAAAGGAGGTTCACCATAACTACCGGAAAGGATTCAGGTACTCTTCTTTTCACCTTATACATAGACACGAACGGGGCGAACATCACGTATTCGCTTCCTGTGGTCGTCCTCTGCCCTTCATGCGGGCCGCCATCTACCAAACCGCAAACATCAACGATTACATCTGCTAGCAGTATAAATCTGCCAACTAACTACAGCACGCTTCTCGTCATAGCGATACCTGTCCTACTAATAGTTTTATTAATATACGTGGTAATGGTATTAGCAAACAGGCCCAAATACGATTCAAACAGGGCCGAGAAACTTGCAAACATAAAAGAACAAATGAAGCGTCAAGGTGGCGACGGTGGGTAATCCCTATGTAATCGGCGTATCTTCGCAAAAAGGAGGCGTGGGCAAGACCACAATCTCAGTCAACCTCGCAGTGGTGCTCAGGTCGTTCAACTACAAGGTTCTTCTTATAGATTCCGACACGACCAATCCGTGCATAGGGCTGCACATGGGCCTGGAGCAGGCAAACATAGGTTACATGGACGTACTCTCCGAGAGAGCTGACCTGAACGACGCGATAGCGATACACGGCACCACGGGCCTGCACGTGCTTCCGGGGACGCTCAGCGCGCGGCGCCTTCCAGTTCATGCGAAAGTGGCAAAATTCTTAACCGATATAAGGAAAGGCAACTACGATTTCGTCATATTCGACACGGCCCCGGGATTCGTCGAGGACGACCTATCAAGGTATTACGACGAGGCGCTCATACTCACGACACCAGATATGCCAGCTTGCACGAGCTCGATAAGGCTGGCGCAAAAATACGATCAGATTGGGGTGAAGCATAACATTGTGGTTAACAGGATAAGGAACAAGAGGTACGAGATAAGCGTTGGGGAGATAGAGGAAATATACGAGAAGAGGGTCAGGGGTGCCATTCCCGAGGATGATGTGGTGCCGATAAGCGTCTCGGAGCACATCCCTGCATATGTTATAAGCCCCAATTCGCGATTTTCGGTCACCGTAAGGGCCATAGCAAGAAAATACGCGTCACGAGATTCACGATTAACTGCAGGGTTTGAGAGTAGCGGGATAATGGCAAGAATAGTCCAGTTCCTGAGAAGGCTCTTCAGGCCGGATTAGTTAGCAATGCAGCCCAATAAGCAAGCTATTCTGGGAGTGAGATGAAACCAAGATTTTTTGCCGCGATATTGCCGTTGTTGTTCGTAGCGCTGGCCATGTACAGCGGCATAGCAGTGGTAAGGCCCGCCACTTTCACCGTGCCAAATGTAACGCTTAATGCCACCAACACTACTACCACAAGCACTATTCCGACAACATCAACCACAACTTCGACGACAAGCACCTCGTCAACCACGACAAGCCTCACTACGCCTGCATCAAACGCCACAGCACCAGAGACGGGTTTCAATAACGCAAGCGCCAATGATGGGATAAGCTTGCTGGTTGCGAATGGCATAATACATACGACAGACAGCCAAATGCCCCAAGCAAAAAACTATACCTCAATAAACAATGCCACGCGGGTGAATTATAGCACGCTTAATTACGCACTTGCAGTGCTAGGCGCGCAAAAATTCAACATAACAGAAATAAACTTAACGGCGCCGTACGGTACAGTAAAGACTGCCGGCAGGTACGCGAGCGCGGGCAGCACAATATACATGCTCTCCCCGATGTTCAAAAAGAATATCACCATATACTACGTAAAGGTGGAAAAGGAAACACCGAATATAGGGATAAAGGTCGGAAACTCGTTTGTGAATTCCTCAACGGGAAATATAACCTATATGTTCTCGCCTTATATAAAAAATGGAAACAGACTGACATTGCTGAATTCGTACGCGCTTAGTGCGACAATATTCAGCAAAATAAAGCAGAACAACACACTCACGTACACGTATTCGCTGTACATAGGCCACTCGCTTGTCAAAAGCGGGGCATTGAATGCAGGTTCGTTAAATATGTCATTCAACTACAGCGACATACCATTGACAGAACCGAGCATAATAACAATAGAGACGACAGGGAACGGCAACTACACCGCTGTAGACCCCACCATTTACTACACCCCGTCCAATGCTGTGCTAACGATATCGGCCAATACAATACTTTCAAGTGACCTGATCTGCGGTTCGGTTACGATAAATTCGGGCGTGACCTTGTCGACTGACGGGTACAGCATTATCTGCAACGGCACGGTTACAAACGACGGAACAATAGCATCAAACAACGTTGCAAACGGGGGAGTTGGTGCTGGTACAAACGGCGGATCATATGCCTCATCATATGGCGGAAGCGGAGGCGGCGGCGCATGCAACGGTGGCGGCGGCAGTCCGGGTTCGACACCGACACAGCCCGCAATGACCAACGGAAATATAGACACGTGGTACAATGGCGGATTTGTAAATTATCTATCCGGTGCCGGTGGCGGCGGAAGCGGAAGCAACGGCGGAGGCGGAGGTTACGGAATCTACATACAAGGGAACACGATCAAGGCCGGAAGCATATACTCATTGGGCCAAAACAGCGCCTCTACGACATCGACCCACAATACC
>CAZFUA010000070.1:0-5027 GCA_964521995.1 Microcaldota archaeon | reverse complement strand
CGCTTTCAGTAAGCCTTATATATTTGGATATAAAAAATTAAAGTAATGTGATAAAATGCCAGATACACAAAAGCCAATAGGTAATGGTAGGAATGCAATGAGGCACCTATTTGTCGTAAGACATGGATATTATATAGATGGAGAACATGAACGCCTCCTGAGCAGATTCGGGATACAACAGATTACATCTCTAAGTGAATTGATAAGGGCCAAAGGCAGTCCTGATTTTCATGTAGTTTCCTCTCCGGAAGGCGCTGCGTTTCAGAGTGCTAAAATCATCGCGGAAAAATTAGGGGTTAGCGACATAGAAAAATCGCCAGAACTTACATCCGGGTGTTATAATATAGAGGGAGAAAACATAAACGGAAATCCGGAAAGGGTTCAAAAATTAGTAGATGAACGGAAAGGGAGGGCAAGTTCTCTTATATTGGTCTCACATTTTGAAGTAGGGGAAAACTTCCCATCGCATTTCTTAAGGACAACGCTAAAAGTAAATGATTGGCTTCCAGTACTGGGAAAAGGCGAAGCCGTCCATTTTGACTTAGAGCAAAAAACTTACGACGTGCTTAGAACATAAGTTTAGGCCTGCATGCATAATTGAAGCAAGTTCAACCATAGATTCTTCGAAAGGTTTAAAAATCGCCCCATTCTCGCCTCGCAAGGTATATAAATGACCCTCCACAAAGCTAAAAATAGTACGGTGATAAAATGCGAATAAACACACTGCCTCCGCCTCTCGGACCGAAGGGATTCGGCATAAGCGTAAGGACTTCGCCGACACCAACACCGACCCCAAGGCGCGTAAGCCGCATAGAGGATACTGGCGAAAACGGTGAACATGGCGCTCAGGACGAGGGGGAAGAGGCCAAGAAAAAAGGCCATTTCCTTAGGAACCTCGCAATAGCCGGAGGCGCAGCAATTGTGCTGTGGGCGCTTACAAGGAATTACAGGGAGCATCATCCGGTATCCACCAGAAGGACGGAAACGCGAACACAGTATCAAGGACCGCAAAGATCCGAAAACTACTATCTGCTCAGGCAGCTGGAAAGGCAGAGGAACAGGACGGAAAGGCTCGAGAAAGAGCTCAACTCGTTGAGAAGGCCGCAAGAAGGAGCGCAAGCCGGGGCACAGAACACGCAACCCCCGATAATATACCTTCAACAACCATCTTCTGAAGCCGCAGCACAGCCGAAATTCCCGCCCACGCCTGACATTTACGTATGCGACGACTGCATGCAAAACGGCACCGCAACAGGCGCGCGGGCAGTTCCCAAAAAGCACAACAAAGGCATCCTAAGAAAATTATTGCACCCATTTTCGAAGCTGCATATCCCATGAGCCGAGCCGAAAAGGCATAAAAGCTTTCTTTAGGTATAATAATCTGATCTTATGGCTCGATCCTTTTCGGTTACTCCATGGAAGGTAGAGGGCAAGATAAATTACGAGGCCCTTGAAAAGCAGTTCGGAATAAAGCCGGTAAGCGACGAGCTGCTCAAAAGACTCGAGGACCATACCGGGCAACTCCACTGGCTCGTAAGAAGGAAGATATTCTTCGCGCAAAGGGAATTGGGCTGGCTCCTCGACCAGTACGAGAAGGGCAACAAATTCTACGTCTATACCGGCCTAGCGCCGTCAGGCCCCATGCACTTGGGCCATCTTCTCCCGTTCCTGCTTGCAAAATGGCTGCAGGAGAAATTTGACGCGGAAGTTCTCATACAGATACCGGACGAGGAAAAATACTGGGCAAGGCAGAATCTGGGAATGAAACTCGAGGAATACCACAGGCTTGCGGAGGATGCGGCGCTGAACATCGCAGCGCTTGGATTCAATCCAGGGAAGACAAGGATATTCCTTGACACGGATTACGCAAAGACGCTTTACAGGCAGGCCGTGAGGGTGGCCGGAAGCATAACGTTCTCGACAATAAAGGACGCGTTCGGCGTAGGCAACGACGCGAACATAGGATGGATATTCTATACGAGCATGCAGGCCGTTCCAGCGTTTTTGAGGTCCGTTGAAGAAGGACATAACGTCCCGTGCCTGATACCACTCGGGGTCGACCAGGACGTGCACTTCAGGGTAGCGAGGGACGTGATAGGGAAGCTGGGGTATTACAAGCCCGCGATAATACACAACATGTTCCTCCCGTCGCTGAGCGGCGAGGCGAAGATGTCGGCTAGCGAAAAGGCAAACACCATATACCTGAGCGATACCCATGAGGAGGTTGAAAGGAAGGTGGGAAGGGCGCTCACAGGTCAGCAGTCGACAGCAGAGCTGCAAAGGAGATACGGGGGAAACCCGGAGAAATGCATGGTATGCCAGTATTACAGGTTCCTGTTCGAGCCGGACGACAGGAAGTTAGATAAAATATTCGAGGCGGAAAGGAAGGGCACGATACTTGCGGGCGAGCACAAGAGGGATCTTGCGACAAGGATAAACGCCTTCCTTGACGAACACAAAAAACACAGGGAAAAGGCAAGGGGCATGCTTGATGATTTCATCGTCAAGGATTAGGTGTATAGATGCCCTCTAAATCCGGAAAGGGTCCAAAGAGTTCGGTAAGGACTCTCGGTGTAAATGCGGCCAAAAGCACGCTGACATACACCATCGGGAACATAATAGGGTCGTCCGCTATTCTGCTTCTTCTGGTAATACTCGCGAGGCTGCTCAAGCCCGTTGACTTCGGGATTTACGCAATTGCAATCGCATTCTACATGTTGCTGTCCATAGGCGGGCATTTCGGAATGGGCACGGCGCTAAGAAAGGAGCTGCCCCAGATACTTGACAACAGGAAAAGGGTAGCGGAACTCATAAGCAACAGCTACGTCATAGCCCTGCTAGTCGCGCTTGCCATTGCGCTGATCGCCATGGCATTAAGCAGCACCATAGCAATCGACATATACCACAACCCGGGAATATCAAGCACTCTGGTGCTGGCATCATCGCTTGTATTCTTTTATGCACTTTTCAATCTTACGCTTGCAATTCTTATAGCGATAGACAGGGTGCGTACGGGCACGATGATGTACCTTTCATACGCGTTCATACAGCTGTTTGCCGCTACTGCGCTGGTGGTTGCGGGATACGGGGTATTCGGCGCGATGGTAGGGCTCGGCATCTCCTTGCTGGTGCCATCGCTGTTCGGCATCTACAAGATATTCGTATACATAGAGGGCAAGTTCGTTATGCCCTCCAAAAAGGCAATCAAGCACCTGATGGGATTTTCAGCGCCTGTCGTTGCGTCCAATGTCGCGATGCAGGGACCTCCGAATCTCGCAATACTGCTTCTCGGGGTGTATGCGACTGCCATAATAGTAGGCAACTATAATGCGGCGTTCAGGTTCGGGAATTTTGTTAATGTCTTCCTCGTGGCAAACGCGTTCATACTGCTTCCCTCTTTTGCAATGGCCTTCTCGGACAAGAACCTCTCGTTAAAGATAGGCAAGATATACAACAGCAGCATACAGTACACGCTGATGCTAATGCTGCCCGTTCTTGTATACGCGGTATCCGTTGCTAGGCCGCTGATGAGGCTTCTTTTCTCCGCGCAGTATTCCATTGCGCCGTTCTACTTTGCGGTGATAGTGCTAGGCACCTCTATGGGGATAATAAGCACGTATGCGGGAAATCTAATAGTAAGCTATGGGGACACGAAAAGGTTCATGGCGTACCAGCTCCTTGGGGTCTCTATCCAGATAGCGCTGCTTTTCGTCCTGACTCCGCTGTTCCAGGCCAACGGGGCGCTGCTCGCGCTGTTCGTAATATCTCCCATAATCCTGGACATCATCTACATAAACGCACTGTACAGGCAGTTCTCATTCAGGCACAGCATGGGAAGCATGCTCAGGCTGGTCATACCGTCTCTTGTGCTTCTTGCGCTGCTTTACGCAATTACGCTATTGCTGCATAATGCCGTGTATTCGCTCCTTACCAATCTGGTGCTAACCGTACTGCTATTCCCGCCGCTTGCTGTTGCATTCGGCGGCATCAGAAGGGAAAACACCGAACTGATCAGGGAGATAGGCAAGTCGTTGAGAATAAACAGACTGGCAGACTGCCTTGTCAAATATACAGAAATGTTCATGTAGCTATGCACGGCAAAAACAATCGGAGCCGATGCGGTAAGGAACCGAAAATGAGTTCGGCAGCAAAATATATATTGGATTGTGCACAATCCTTTATTCGAGAAAAGCACAAATGCAGTGCCCTGGTAGCTCAGTGGTAGAGCGCTTGTCTTGTAAACAAGAGGTCGAGGGTTCAATTCCCTCCCGGGGCTATGACCATAACGATATATTTATATATTTATTTCCCACTATATTAGTGGGATTATATGGAACTGCTCAAAATGGATCAAAAGGGACGAATACATCTCTCAAAACGGGTCAGAAAACTGCTAAAATTAAAATCTAGACAGGTTTTTCTTGTTGAAATAGAGGGGAACGATATACGCCTGTCAAAACCGTCTAAGCAAACAGTAGAAAATGACAGTGTGCTCAAAGACATGATAAAAAGGCCATTACAGCTTAAAGGAGCAACCTTAACAAAAAGGCTTCTCGATAGACTTGAGGAAGAGGCGTGGTCATCGTGATTATAATAGACTCTAATATATGGATATTTGGAGAGATTGTTAATGCACCAGAACACGGAGCCGCGGTTAAAGGTTATAAATCTATTATGGAAAAAGACACAGTAGCAATAAATGCAATAATAATTTCAGAGGTTTTCCATAAGCTGTCAAGATTATTCGATAGCAATATAGCTTATTCTAGGGTTACTAATATTCTACAAAATCCTTCTATCGAATGGTTAGAAATAGGAAGAGAAACTTCTATAAGTGCCATTAGTTTATCTAAAAATGCCCGAATTAAAATAAATGATGCATTTATAGCAAGACAGGCATTAGAAATTGGTGCAAAAGTTTTCACTGATGATAGTGACTTTAAGAAAGTTAAAGGATTAGAGATTATGTTCTTAAGATAAGCAAAGGGCTTTAGCTCCTGTTAGGCTGAAGCCCTCTGGAGACAGTT
>CAZFUA010000069.1:0-5301 GCA_964521995.1 Microcaldota archaeon | reverse complement strand
CGTTTACGAATAGCGGAATTATCAGGTTTTACGAGAAGGTTGCGGAACTACTGCAAAGAAAAATGGTGTTAAACCAGAAAGTCCCGTCATTCCCATTCAACGGTTCCCGGAGGCTTGTCCGTCGTGTCATATACTACCCTAGTGACGTTGGGCACCTCATTCGTTATCCTTGTCGATATCCTCCGTATAAGGTCCCATGGCAATTCGGCAAACTTGGCGGTCATGGCCTCTCTGCTTTTAAGGGCCCTCCATGCGACTACATGTCCGTAGGCCCTGGAATCGCCCTTTACGCCTGTCGCCTTCGTATCTGTGAGCACTGCAAAATATTGCCATAATCCCTTATCTAATCCCGCCTTCTCTATCTCTTCCGTGACTATGTGGTCTGATTTTCTTTCGATCTCCAATTTTTCAGCGTTTACCTCCCCTATTATTCTTATTGCAAGCGCCGGCCCTGGAAACGGCTGCCTGTTAACTATGGATTTAGGCAATCCTAATTCCGCCGCAACCTTTCTAACTTCATCTTTATAGAGATCCTTGAGCGGTTCTATTATGGCCTTAAATTTAATGTTTTCTGGAAGGCCGCCTACATTGTGATGGGTCTTTATAAGCGCTGACTTCCCTGTTTTTCCAGATTCTACACGATCAGGATATATTGTACCTTGTACCAGATACTCAGCACCTATTCCAGAGGCCTGTTCCTCAAATACCTCTATGAACAGTTTGCCTATTATCCTTCTTTTCTGTTCAGGGTCTGCCACGCCCTTAAGTGCATTCAGGAATCTGTCCCTGGCTTCAACGATCCTCAAGTCAACTCCGATTTTATTGAAGGTATTCCTCACCTGTTCGGTTTCGCCCTCTCTCATCAATCCCGTATCAACATACACTACTATGAGATTATTGCCTATCGCCTTTCCCATGAGGGCTGTCGATGTGCTTGAATCAACTCCGCCGCTTAAGCTGACCACGCATTTACCTTCCCCTACTGTATCTCTTATCCCTCTTATGGATTCCTCTACAAAATTACTTGCTTTCCAGTTAGGTTCGCATTTGCATTCATTGAATATGAAATTCCTTAGTATCTGCGAGCCCTTTTCCGTATGGACGACTTCCGGATGGAATTGCAAACCATAAATGGGTCTGTTCCTGTTTCTAAATGCCGCCACAGGTGTGTTTTCGCTGGATGCAAGTACCTCATAATCGGAAGGCATGTTCAAAACGGCATCCCCATGACTCATCCATACTCTCTCCATTCGCTGTAAACCTGCTAAGATGCCCGTACTGTTATTGATTGTTATGTACGTCTCGCCGTATTCTTTTCTAAGCATCTTCTCTACTTTGCCATTCGATAAATGTGCGATTAGCTGGTGGCCATAGCACAAGCCAAGGACGGGTATCCCGAGTTCCAGTATTTTTGGGTCTAACATGGGGGCATCCTTGTCATAGACGCTGTCTGGTCCTCCTGAAAGTACGATGCCCTTTACATTCCAGTTCCTAATGAGTCCTTTTATGGTATCAAAAGGCGTATCGTGCGGCGCTATCTCAGAGTATACACTGTTTTCCCTGATGTTCCTGCTAATAAGGTGAGTATATTGCCCTCCGAAATCAAGTACCAGTATAACATCTCTTTGGCCTTTCCTGGCTTTCGTATGTAACATCTCATGTGTCATACAATCACAACGATATTTTTATTTGTTATTATTACCCAAGCTGTGCTTCTGAATACCTGTGAGTCACTATCAGCGGTTCAGTTTCTATCTTCGAATCAAGGCAGCTTGATTTTATTCTTATCTCCAGATCTGCTATCACAGTTCCTGCCTTCTTGGCCCTGATTCCACTCTTAGAATAATATTCGACGATCTTGTCCGGCAACCCTGTTCCTATCACCGCGCCGTTGCCGCAGCCCCAGGTGTAATATGCAACCAAGTCAGGAATGATTCCTTTCGAATCCCTTGTCCTGCTTGCCATCTGCAGAAGCAATATTAATTCAGGCGCATCAAATAGTTTGTCATAGTCGGCACCAAGGCCATGTGGCTCAAGCAGTCTTCTGGTCTTGCCTATTATGCCGCCGCTTGATACGTTTACCCTGAATTTTATGCTGTCGAGCAGCTCCTCCGGCATTCGGGTATCCGCGCTGAAATATGGGGTAGAATGCCGGGATACCAGCTCCCCAAGGCTACTGTAATGTCCGTGTTGCAGTATTTCAGGTTGAGCAGACCCGAGCCTGCCGTTAAGGGCTTTGAAGGCATCGACAGCCCTTATCTTATACCATTTTGATCCGAAAGCGTCCTCAAATATCCTCCTTTGAAGCGTTATGCCATTGGACCTCTGCTCCTCATGGAGCACCACCAGCGGCAGCCCTGAAACAATCTCCTTTCCGGTCAGCGCGGCGCCTTCCCTTATCTCGCTTAGAATGGTGCCGTTCATTATGTAAGTGTAAACGTT
Organism: Microcaldota archaeon; assembly: GCA_964521995.1. Taxonomy (GTDB): domain Archaea; phylum Micrarchaeota; class Micrarchaeia; order Micrarchaeales; family Micrarchaeaceae; genus UBA12276. The sequence goes on along the minus strand of CAZFUA010000069.1, from coordinate 2,859 downwards.
ATCCGATTGGTGGTAAACAGACCCGACTATGGGTATCGAGCACCTACCGCCAGCTTCCGCCATGTAAGATAGCGTTTGTTTTCTGCCTCTCAGATGTTCGGCGTCAACGCCTAAGCTTGCAATTACTGGGAACGCCCCCTCCCTTGGGGCGTCATCCCCTGCCATCGCAAGAACGCAAAAAGGATCCGACCTATTCCTAACCAGCTCGCAGATAATCGACTTCGAGCCAGTACCGTCTGAAGTCATTATGAACTTGGACTCCTCCTTGACGTGCAAAACTGGGAATCCATTAACGTAAGCCATTTCAAATTTCCCCAAACCGTCATTCATGCGCTGGAATGTGTACTGCATTCTGCGGTCTATATTATTTTTAAAACGCCTTGGTTGGCTACTCTCTGCGCCGCCTTGGTGCATGCTTAGTATGGTAAGCATCCAGCTTATGCCTTTTTTCCTCACCTGATCGCCGAGATTGGCGGTTTCCCCTCCGGTAAGCACCATGCCGTTTTCAATGCAGCCGTTTATTACAGCATCAATCAATACTGTATCGGCCCCAACGTCTTTTGCAAAGCCGGAATCCCAGTCGCAAATGTTTGACGCAAGCAGAGGAACAAAGCCATTCTCCCTTTCGGCATTGACAGTGTTGCGCATTAATTTCCCAACTTCTGAGCGTATCTCCTTATGGTCTGAAACATCATTTACGAACGTGATGCTTGAGGACATGTGGTAATGGCCCCTGCCCAATGTGAACGCAACCACCTTGTTAAACGAATCTTCCTGATCTATCACTATCCTGTCTTTTGCGGCAACAAAGGTTTTCCTCTTCATGTCTCCCCACGTCCTGGATATCTCCTCCTTCTTGTCTTCAGGCACCACATCAAGATAAGTCCTAATCTTCTTCATGTCATCACCATTTAACATATTTGCTAAAGTTATACTTTGCAACTTCGATGCTTAAGCGATTCTAGCCATTCCTTAATAATCTGTCCATGTCCCTCCACCCTATGTCTGTCCTGTAATGCAAATTGTTTCCATCTATGAATATGTTGGACATTGCGGAGTATGCCCTCTCCCTTGCCTCTATCACATCTTTTCCTTCGCCCACCGCGTAAAACAATCTTCCACCAGAGGCATAATACTTGCCATCCACTACTTCGACTCCTGCCCCGTATATCTTTACACCAGCGGTTTTCATGGCCCTGTCCAACCCGAAGATCTGCTTGCCTTTTACCCCATCGTAGTTTCCGGGATAGCCTTTTGACATTCCGGCAATCACTACCCTTGCTTTTCCGTCACTTTCTGTTTTCAGATCCTTTATGTTGCCACTTACTGCCTGCATGCCTAAATCAAGGAAATCATTCCTAATCCCGGGTACTATTGCTTGCGCTTCAGGATCTCCCCATCTAGAATTAAATTCAACAACATAGGCCTTAAGGCCGTTATCTTCATGGATTAATATACCCCCCAAATACAGGATGCCCCTGTAGGTTTTGCCTTCAGAATCCAAGCCATTGATTGTTTTATCAAATATAATGTTGATGTCACGTTGAACGTTTGCATTCAAAACAAAAGGCGGCGTACTGCATCCGGTTCCACCGGTATTCTCCCCCAAATCAAAGTTATTAACCCTTTTATGATCTTGCGCACTTCCCAAGATCCTGTAATTCTGCCCGTCACTGATAACGAAAGTTGAGAATTCCTCGCCATTAGTCCCGTCCTTGTTCCTTAACCAGTCCTCTATAAGATACATGTTTCCTGCGCCATTTTTGAATCTGCCCATTTTCTCGATCGCGCCTATGGCCATCATCGTATTTTCTGCCGGCAATGCGCCCTTGCCTTCAGCAAGGCCATCAGCTTTGATGAATCTGGGTTTTTCTACCTCACCTTTCACATAAGATATCCCAGACCATACGGAATCGAATATCCTAAATTCAGGCTGCGGAAGACCATGCATGGTCCCGAATTCACGTTCAAATGCCTTGCTCCACTCGATTTTGCCTGCCAGGCGCGTGGGTCCTAAAGCAGAAATGCCCTCTCTATGCAAGGCATCAACAACTCCCATATATACTGCATTGTCCTGGGCGACATCGACAAATGAGACGCCCTCCCTTTTGCATACGTTTACAATATCCTTGACATCGGTCGTTCTTAACCTTGGAAACGTTTTAACAGGCTTTTCCTTACCGATTTTCATCATGTCATTGCCTGGTATCACAATGATGCTGCCTACATGTTCGCTTCTGGAATACGCATCTACAAGCGCATGCCCCCTTCCTCCTCCATCTATGACAGCGACTTTTTCTTTAGGCATAGAACCATAGTGATCTAAGAAACCTAAACTTATAATACTTTCCAAATAAATGGAAGATACTTATTTTATGCGTTTATTTAAAACCAGTAGGCCTTAAACGATAAAGAAAAGTTCATCAAATCGTCAGAAAAATATTCGGACTTTATTGGGTCTGGTAAGAAAAGGCACACGAGACATATAACTTGGGGCTAGTCAATGGTGTTTAATCGGTAATTCTGGACTGTAACCCTATCTCTTTTGCTAAATCTATGTAAGGTTTATCATCTTCTTTTCTTTCCCTTATAGTTGCAATTGCCAAAGCAAAAGTCTCAATTTCAATACCGCCTTCCAATTCATGTGTCTCAGCTATTATCCTCTTAATTGCGTTATTTGTTTTTGCAGCATCAAGAAGTGATTTGACAACGTCTGTTGGAGCATAACTCGCAAAAGTGTCTGCTATTGTATAACCATCCGCACTTCTAATCTTTAATTTTTCTGGATGGTCTATGCAGTGCAATAAGAGTTCCCTGCCTTTTCTTCCCAATAAAAGTGAAACAGTTTGTATGTCTTCC
>CAZFUA010000068.1:0-5363 GCA_964521995.1 Microcaldota archaeon | reverse complement strand
GGAAAGACAATCAAGGCGACATAAGCATGGGCAAACAATTGGATGAATGGTATTAACATGAGATTTCTTGCATGGCATGTGGATTATGTAACGGCGAAGCCCACAGAGAAGGGGCGCTCTACGCTAGTAGAAGACGCCAATCCCGTCAAAGCGGAGAATGCATTGTTGGTTTTTGCGAATTTCGAAAAGAGCGACGAAACGCATCAAGAGGAGGTGATAGCAAAGGCAGCGGACGAGATCGCCGCCATAGCCGCGCAGCTAAAGGTCACAGAGGTAGTGCTCAACCCGTTTGCGCACCTGTTTGCAGAGCCCGCGCAGCTTGATGTAGCCAGGGACATGCTTGATGGACTACGTGATCAGCTTCTTAAAAGGGATTTCACTGTCATGAAGCTCGCGTTTGGGATGTTCTACGAGATAGAGCTAAGGGCAAAGGGGCATAGGCTTTCCCGAATTGCAAGAACTGTAGTATGAATCCAAGGCCAAGAGACGCTTGCAGTCCATCTGAAGTCATTGCATATAATGTTGCAAGGCATTGCACTAAATGATGGAATGTGGCCTTGCAGGGGCAGCTTCAAAACCAAAGAGCTATAAGGGTTATTTTTCTTTTATTTTGGATTCATTGAAGCAAATGATACGTTGATCGCTTGAAGGACAATAAATCAGACTGGCTGCTCACAGTAATACCGATATCCGCAGTTGGAAGCGGCTTAAGCGTAATAATACCACTTTATATACTGGCACTTCATGGCAATGTCCTTAATGTAGGGTTCGCCGTAACGCTTTATAACCTTGTTGCGATACCGTCCTCGCTCCTGTGGGGAAAGATGACGGACAGGTTCGGAAGAAACAAGAACAAGCTTTTCATAGTCGGCTCGATAATCGGGGTCCTGGCAATACTTGTTTTGCTCTTTTTCGCAAGAGGACCGCATTCTATAGAGGCGATATACGGGCTTTACGCATTGATGGCAACTGCTGCCTCGCCCTCAATAAACATATTGATCATGGGCACTAAGAAGGACCCAAGCCTTCCTAAATTCTTCAGCAGATACAGCATATACGTCATATTCGGATCGCTGCTCGCAATGGTGCCCGGCCTGCTGATCGGACAGAACGGAATAATCTACTACCTTTATTTCCTTATTATAGTGAACATTCTGGGATTGGTTGCGGCGTGGGTGTCCATAAAGGAGTTGAAACACAAGCAGGTACCGAAAGAGAAGGCAGTGACAGTGCATAAATCCTTCCCAGTGCTCAAAATGCTAAGCACCCTTCCAAACGTTCTGACAGGGCATGCCCTTATAGAAAGGATACACAAGGTCTTCATCGGTAGGCGTGGGAACTTCATGCTTCTGCTATTTGCAATAGCGCTTTTCAACGGCGCCATGAACCTATTCAATACCTCTTACATACCGTACCTGAGGAAATTCGGCTTGGGGTACAACTCCATATTCGCCATAAACATAGTAAACACCCTCGGCCAACTGGCCATCTACCTTTTCGTAGCTTATAAATTTTCAAAAAAGAGCGACCTGCACGGGTATTACGGATTATCTGTTTGGATTAGGGGCGCATCGTATATAATAGTAATCATTCCGTTGTTTATAGCGTTCGGCACGTTCTTCTACGCAAACGTAGTTGGGTATGCCTTTTCCGGGATATCATACGCGCTATGGAACATAGCCGCTTCTGTGCTCCTGTACAATTACATAAGGGGCAAAAACGTCGGATACTACGTAGGCGTCTGGGTCTCGGTCTTGGGAGTATCTGCGGTTCTCGGTTCGCTCTTTTCTGGAATCTTGTCCGAATCAATGGGATACGCCCATACGTTTATAGCTGCAATAATCGTGACTTTCATATCCGCGATAGTTTTCAACATTTATTATGGTAGTTCGGTCAGGAACAGAAGAAAGGATTCATCCGGCGGGAATTAATGAGTGTTGTAGTTTACATGCGAGTGAAGCAAGACAAACATTTTATATGAGAACGCACATGATTATAGAGTGATATCATGGCAGGAAGGATTGACATAGAGAACGGCAATCTGGTATTCAGGATTACCGGCGTGGACGAGGTGCTTGCACTAAAAAGCAGGCTCGAAGTACCGCTAGGGCATGTAAAATCTGTATCAACAGAGAAGGCAGACTGGAATATGTTCAGCATGCTGAAGGTCATAGGGGCACGGCTTCCCGGAGTTGTGATAGATGGAAGATTCCTTGGCAAGGACGGCCTCCTATTTTATGAGATGCATGACCCGGACAAATGTGTCACGGTAGAGTTGGATGAAGAAAGATACAAGAAGGTCATCTTCGAGGTCGAAAATAAGGAAGCGGCCGCAGATATGATTCGGCAGGCGCTTAAGGGCGTACAGTGATTATGGACTTGGCGTGCCTGCAGCTTTTCGTGCAGTTACATCCTCAGAAAATCGACAAAGTTACCTGGATTCAGAAAGCTCCTTCTTTATGGGTGCCTCTTTTCCAGGCTGGAGCTCTGCTATGAGATACACGTCCCTTTCGTCCTTTACGTAATCTATGTTCCCGAGCCCACCATATCTATGCTTTTCTTTCTTTACGTACCTCTTAGCGTACTTCTGTTCTATTTCATAGTCCAGTACGACGCGGACGGCATTTAAATCATAGTCTACGCAGTAACAATATGTAGGTTTCTTTATTGCCCCGAAATCAATTGGAGGCTCTTCGCCCCCGCATGCAATGAGCAGTCTTCCGATGAATTCCTCAAAGTTTATTGAATCCTTTGCGAATATCTGGATTTCGTGGATCATTTTGTCTGGCTCTGCATCGCGCTTCATATGGAATACCTTGTCGCACATGCCCATAGTTCCACTGCCAAAGCATATGGTTGCGGTTGTTGCCGCCTTATGACTTTGGGGTGACATTCGCTTCATTTTATTCACTCATATCTTTGCTTTGTCGCTTCTTGTTCGCTCCCGGACGTTTTGCCTTGCCATTTATCTTAAGCCTTTCTCTTGCTTTTAATACTTCTGGCTCTAGGGCGGCGCCGTCTTTGATCCCGGCCTCCTTTTCTTTATCAATGGCAAGCATGTTATCTTTATAAAGCCATCGACCTTTTTCCGATGCCTTGCTTCTGTCAATCCAGAAAGCCTTTGCGCCATTGCTGTCGATTGCGAACATCTCTATAGGCCCATCGACGAATTTGCCCATAGACCCTTTTTCCATGTGCTTTATAAGCTTGTAACCCAAAACCTCGGCCTCCAACTCGGACGTGTTATTGGCTTCGTAATAGTATTTCCTCATCAGGCGCTCCAGCTCTATTTGTGAACCAGGCACTCCGCGCGCCAGGCATTTACCGCCGCTTAGCGCACCAACCATCGGTACCAATTCCCTATTTTTGAAGTCGGGCATTATCTGGGCGGCGAAGGCTTCCGGTGTATTATCCTTAAGTTTTATGACACCCAAGAGAAGAGCACCCTGATGCCATTTTACAGCGTTTTCTGCCGCATCCTGCTCATTCCTCAGTTCCTTGGCAATGTGTGCTTCTATTTTGTAGTCAACTGCGATGTCCAATCTATGACTTGCCAGATACGATGAATCATTGCTGAGAACGCCTTTGAGCATGGAATCCAGGCCGCCAAATCCAGACTGAGCAACCACAATGTCCTCTGAGCATCTGTACAGTTTCTGCGTATAATCGTGCCCGATTATTTTATAACCGGAGTTGGTCTTTGAGTTGTGAACCTTTGTTGCCCTGCTGTCAGATACGAGCAGTATGCCATTTTTATACCATATAAGCGCTATAACGGTCATAATTGCATCAAATATATTTTATTTGTCAAAAGTGGCATATAGTAACCAGTCGAAAGTGGTATGAGCCATAATTCCCGTTTCAAATTTTAGTTTGGCACGGCATTGATTTAATGCTTTCCTCAGGATGTGTTGAGTCTGGTGTGATCCTGCACTTCGGCGCAAACGTAATCTTTGTCGTAGAAGATTAAGTATAGTGGACTCGGAGATACGCATCCTTTCATCTGTAGAAATCGGTGTGGTTCGAAGTGAACGACCACGGTCCGCTGCCACAGCTGGCGGCATTAAGCCTTTCGATCATCAAATGAGTAGGTGTGACAAGTTGCATTATGATTACTGGCGTAGACTGCGTGCTATTTAAGCTCTTTTCAGTAGTTTGGTAGCAATACGCATTTCCATCGGAGGTAACATTGTCGAAGTTCCTGTTTACTAACCCGGAAGGTGAGGGGACAAAATAGTAGACACCAACGGGCAGTCCGCTGGTCGACAACGAGGTACCTACCGAAAACAGCTGAAGCGTAGTATTCACGTTATCTGGAACAAGCGCCAGGTTGGGATCTTCCACATACGCTCCGCCCGTCGGCGCATTTCCGGCAAACCAGTTGCCCCGTGCCGTTCCTGGTATATCCTGGTCGCTGCTACCGCAGAGGGGCTGCGTTGTGCGCTTCATAAACGAGTCGACCTTTCCATTTACAGGGGTCCCTCCAAGCAGTGCATAGAGAGAATTACTAACATTCGCAGTGAAATAGTTCAGCGGGCAGACAACATAACGCGAATAATCCTGCGAAACGCCAACAAATCTTGAATTGTTTGCAAAGACCATTGGGGTAGATCTGAAGTCATAGAGCCCCCAATCAAGAGACTGAGATTTCTGGCCTCCAGCAGTGCCCAACACTTCACCGGCCTTTACCTTGATGTCCACATACTTGCCGCAATCGTACCATGTCCCTGTTCCGGCTGTAGCGTTAGTGCAGTACGCAAATGGCTGAGTAAAATTGCTGAGCAGCGTGTTGGACAGTGAAGAGAAGTGGTAGAGGAATCCGGCCACGTGCGCACAAGGGGCAAATGCCAATTGGTACTCTGTCCAGAGGACTGTGCCGTTCGGACTTAACACGTTCCAGCGTTCAATCTTATAGATTGTAATGTTGCCTGGCGACACTACGGTGGTCTTTATGGGCGTACGATTATTTGGGTAAAGTGTAAGGTAAAAGTATACATGGTTTATCGGGAATACATGGCCCGAAGGATTCACGTGGCCCAGAGGCATGATGTTCGTGAGATTAGATAATGTGATATCGGACACGGAGAAGAAGGTGTTGCTGGTTCCACACGCGGGCAAATTTGCAGGCATGTGCAAAAGTTCCTCCTCGGTACTGTTGCCTATGCTTCCATTTATCGTAGAATTATAATTCCCACTATTACCAGAAGCACTACTGAAACCGTTATTATGGGCCTCGCTAAAGCCGCCCGTACTACTCGTGCTCATATTCAATGTCACCCAATTTTGTGAGCTGATGCTGCTGTTATCTGATATCTGGCTCAAGAGCACATAAGGCGCTGTCGCATTCGGCCCAAGGCCAACAA
>CAZFUA010000067.1:0-5363 GCA_964521995.1 Microcaldota archaeon | reverse complement strand
TAATTACAATATATTTAATAGGTGATCGAATGGCAAGGACGAAAACAAGCGGAAAGGCACAGATAAAGGGTGTTGAGGCCGCTATGAGCAATCTGAAAGGCATGCTCAGGTCTTATGAAGAATCTACAGCAAACGTAAACAGGCATTCGGATGATAGAGAAAACACGAAAAAGGAAATATACAAATTGGTAAAAACGAAGAAATTGTTCGAAAGGTTCGGATCCACAGAAACCCAGGGACCGTTCAAGAAGCAAACGCTTATAGTCAACGTTGGTGGAAGGCCGTTCTACATACACGAATACAATGTTGCCAGATCCGTGAGCAATGATGGAGTAGTAAGATGGTATGCCTCTGCAGGCTTGGATGCAAATCAAATACTCACTGTTACTCTATCACCGCTGTCCGATTCAGCAAAAGGGCATGATCCCAGGAGCATAGTGACATTGAATGAGCTTGCAAAGAACAGCCTAATAGAATTCAGGGGCGAGAGGCAGATAAAGATCCCGGGAAAGAAGAGAGAGGTAAAGATAAAGTAGGTGTTCTGATGTACAAAAGCATGAAAGGCGAACTTGTATCGTTTCAAGCGAAGGATGGAATTATACTGCATGGTTTCCTTGCAAGATCTAAAAGAAAGAGTAAGAAGGCAGTGGTGCACATACATGGCCTAATGGGCTCTTTCTACAGAAGTCACCTTTCAAAAGTGCTTGCCAGAAAGCTGGTAGCGAATGGATTTAATTTTCTATCTATAGAGCTAAGGGGAAGCTACACATCGATGGGCCTCAGAAGGAAGAAGGGAAAGAAACTGCAATGGGTCCTTGGAGGGGGCGGTTTTGAGAGATTTGAGGACTGCGTATACGACATTGGAGGGGCCATAAGATTCCTTGGCAGCATGGGCGTTAACAAAATATATCTGGAAGGGCACAGCACCGGATGCCAAAAGATAACATATTATCAGTATAAAAAGAGAGATAGAAGGGTCAGGGCGCTTATACTGCTTGCACCAGTAGATGATTACAATGTGCAGAGAAAGGAATTGGGCAGGAGATTCAAAAAGGTAGTTGAAGATGCAAACAGGCTTTACAAAAAGGACAGGGACGCACAATTGCAGACGCTGAACGTCATAGGAGGTTTCAGCGCGGGCAGATTCCTCAGCTTTTCGGACCTTAGATTTGTTGAAAGCAGGATATTCAATTATGAATTGCCGAAGTTAAAGGAGTTTGGCGCAATAAGGCAGCCAGTGCTTGTGATGTTCGGCAGCAAGGATGATGCCCTTATGCCCGTAAAGGACTATATGGAAATACTCAGGAGGAATGCCACATCCAGAATGTTTGGGGGCTTAATAATAAATGATGCGGACCATGGGTTCTCGGGCAAGGAGAACAAAACAGCAAATATCATAGTTGACTGGCTGAAAGAGATAGAATGATTACCTGCCCTTGCTGGCTATGTACTTGTTGACGAGCTCCACCGCCTTGTCTATCGCCCGCTTTACATCGGCGGTCGTCTTAGCGCCCGTGCATATTATCTTGCCGTTCTTGAAGAGAAGTAGCGCGGCCTTGGGCTCGTGAACCTTGAAAATGGCGCCGGGAAACTGCTCCGGCTCGTAATCAACATCGTGGGAGAGCTTTGCAAGCCCGTAAAGGTCGAGATCAACGTTTAATTCTGCCTTCGTGACTATGTTTTGCACCTTGTACGTTGGCTTCAGTACCGCCTTCCTGTGCGGTGGATAAATTTGAGAGTTGGAATGACCAGAGCGCTTTGCCATATAATGCACTTTTGTATTTGTGATAATACTTCCACATACACATTTAAATAGATTTGTGAGTGATATAGTATTGAATCATCTGCTTATTTGAAGGAGTGGTTTAATGACAAGAAGATCCCAGGGTTTGTTTTCAGGTAGGACAAGGCATCTCGCAAGGCATCACAAGCCCTCAGAGCTCAGCGTAAGCGAATCCATAAAAAGCTTCAAGAACGGCGACATGGTCGCGATAATACCCAAAGGCAGCTTCAAGAACATACCGCATCCTAGGTACCGCGGGAAGATAGGCAAGGTGATAGAGAGGAGGGGCAATGGCTATGTCGTAGAGCTGAGGGTATTCAGGGCTACAAAGCAGCTTGTCGTGCCCGCGCTGCATCTTAGGAAGATGTAGCCGTACCTAATTTTGTATCTAGATAAACGTATAAGCGGTGCATAGTCCGTTGATCGTCTATATGTAGGAAAGTTATATATATTTTCCATGGCGCTATTCTTATATAAGGCGATGCCATGGGTACGATGGAGGCCGATCGCCAGCAGGCGCATTTCAACAGCGAGCTGGATAGCGGCTTATTGAAGCTGTATGAAATGGACGCAAGTAGCGCGGGATTTGATAGGGCAGTGGAAGACTTGAGAGAGAAGGCGCTCTCCACTTACATGGAGTCCAAGAAGATGTATTTCGCGGCAACGCTGTGCGACATATTGAACATGCCGGACACTTCGCCCTATCGCAGGACTGAGGCGGCAAAAAACATCATAATCGACACCGTGGAGATGGGAATTCCCGGTGTTTCAACGCACATGCGTCACTCCATAGAGGAGCTGAGGGATAACGGCAGCCTCTTTGGCAGGACGAACGCGAGGGAGATATTGAATAGGGTCAACAGGAAAAATAATGTTATGCGCCTTCCAGCGGCATCGGCCCATAACTACAGCCATCTGATGCGCTCTGCCTGACCGCTTTTCTTTCCTGCATTGGTTGCTTAGTACCTGCCGAATCCTTCCCTTTTCCTGTAGGGCTTGGTGAACATGTAGAACCGCTCATCGCCCTTCAGCTCGTTTATTATCCGCTCGCTTACGAGCTTGACGGGATCCTGAAGTAGCTGCACCCTTTTTTCTATGTCACTGAAACTCTCGAACTTCTTCACGTTCCTTGCCTTTATTATGGCGTCAAGATGCTTCTTGCCCACGCCGGGAAGCAGCTCAAGGGAATGCTGCCTTATGTTCAGCGGCCCTGCGTTGTTGAACACATCGACAAACTTCTTCTCGTTAGCCCTCACTATTCTCGAGACGACATTGGGCAGGACGTTCTTCGCTGTCTGGGTGAGCTCATCGAACCCTACCCTTGACTTTATGAGCAGTATCTTTTCCCTCTCCTCCCTTCCTATGTAAACGCGCTCCTCCAGCACAAGGCTCGCCCCGGGCTTTATCGTTGCCTCAAGGATCGTGAACTTTTCCTCGCCTATCAGCTGGGTAAGCGGCTCCGGCCTGTTGGAGAAAGACTTGCCAGTGGCCATGAAGTCAAGAACGTATGCGAATTCCTCCCTTTTTTCCTCTCCTTCCATCTTCCCAACCCAATAAACAGTTGATTTTATTACTTCTCCTTTGTTATAGACAGAATCCTTTCTATATCCTCATCAGAAAAAGTCTTTCGCTCCGGAACAAGTATCTGCCTAAGGGTCATCTGGTTCTTCGGATTTACCTCCAGTATCTTTATTACGCTCTTCTCGCTGAGCAGTTTCGTGCTATCTAGCTCTTTTCTCATCTTCTCGCTCCTGGCCTTCGAAGCGGCGAACTTCTTCGCGTGCTGAAGGGCCAACTGCTGCTCGTACGTAAGATCCGACTTTCCGCCCTCGAGTATCTGTATGACCTCGTTTATCGATGCTATTTTAGTTTCCTTTACCTCCATCTAGATCACTCTTGACCCGTATATTTATGCAACTGTTAAATATTTAACTCTTTTATATTAAAGCAACGGTCTATAAATCTGTAAGGTATCTGATCATGGACGCCAATGCGGCATACAAAAAGGTTTTGCATGAGGTAAAGAAGCACATAGCTGGGAAGGAAGACATAATAGAGCTCATGTTCATAGCCCTTGTTGCCAACGGTCATTGCCTGCTTGAAGGGGTACCGGGTGTCGCGAAGACGCGAATGACCAAGGCGCTGTCAGACGCGATAAACGCGCAGTTCGAGAGGATACAGGGCACGCCGGACCTGAGCATGAAGGACATAATAGGATTCACATACATAGACGATAAGGACCACACGGTAAAGTTGAAGACAGGACCCATATTCACGAACATACTGCTCATAGACGAGCTCAACAGGGCCCCGGCAAGGACCATGGCCGGGTTCCTGGAGGCCCTGGAGGAGAGGCAGGTGACGATCCCGGGCTCGCCCACGAAGAAGCTCCTCGAACCTTTCATTGCGTTCGCCACGCAGAATCCATTGAACATAGAGGGGACAACCCCGCTGCCGAAGGTGCTTGCCGACAGGTTCCTCATGCGCATCGCGGTGAGCTATCCGTCGAACGACGAGGAGATAGAGATGCTGAAGCTGGTGGAGCATGAATCCAACATAAAGACGGAAAGGGTGCTGAGCATCGACGAGATACTGCAGATGCAGAAGGAGGTGGAGGACATAAGCATATCAGAAGACATAATAAAATACATAACAAGGCTTGTGGAGGAGACAAGGTCGGACATCCACGTTGTCATGGGCGGGAGCCCAAGGGCGGAGATATCCTTCATGAGGTGCGGCAAGGCAAAGGCCTACATAGAGGGCAGGAACGATGTAAGCATGGACGACATAAAGTTCCTGGCCAAGCCGGTATTGAGCCACAGGCTGGTCGTGAGGTCAACAGGCGGCATAGGGGTAAACGGCATAATAGATGGCCTGATAGCAAGCGTGAAATAGATAGTGATGAACTTATCAGTTCACGCCTCTTGCCTGGTACTCCCTTATCCTTCTCTGCCTTAGCAAGTCCTTCAGTATCATGCTGTTCCTTATCCAGTCCCTGTTTCCTATCTCTAGCTTTGTGCCTATGTAGTCAAGCATCTCCTTTGTCGTGTGCATTATTACAGGTTCATTCTGCAACGTCTCCCTGACGTGCTCCCTTACGTTCCACACGCCTACAGGCATTATGTAGCCGTCATGCACCTCCCTTAATATGAGCGCGACCGCCTGTTTCCTCAAGAGCTGCAGCTTCTCGGTTATCGCAAGCCTTCCCGAATAGTAGCATCCACCTATCTCCGCATAGGTCTTTCTTCCTGTATACTGCTCATACGAGCCGAATATCGATATATTAACGCCGTCCTCGTTCCACACGGTTTTCGGGTACCATGCCTCTATGGATTCGTACTGCCAGTTTCCGGGTATGAGGAATATGAGCCAGCGGTTGTCAAGGGCGTTGTTGTAATAAGCGTATATTGCATCAACAGGCTCATAGTCCTTGACCTCCTCAAGATTGCACTTCGAAAGCGTGTCGTCAACAGCGGTTATGCTCCATCTCGTAGGAACGAACTTCCTGCGGCTGCCAAGGCCGAAGATGCCAGCCGAAAGGCCGCGCTGTATCTTCGATACAGGTATGCCCTTGTCGTAC
>CAZFUA010000066.1:0-5712 GCA_964521995.1 Microcaldota archaeon | reverse complement strand
TTATTAAGGCCATAAGTATATATATCTAGAAAGGCGAAATCGACAATAGATAAAATGAACTATACGATGGCAAAGATAAGGACGCCGTTTAAGCAGTACAAGGCAAGAAAATTGGATATAAAGATATCCGATGAACTCAGAAATTATATATCGGAATTTCTTAGAAGGTAACTGCAATGCGCGCCCCATTTTGGTCTGGTACATAGATAAAGAAACCATTTAAACATACTTCAGAGACTCACATGGGTATCTGTATTAAAAGAACGTAGAAAAGCCGGAACCGAACGGGGCTATAAAGGCATTAATCAAAAAATGCAAAGGCAAAGGTCGAGAATGCCGTTAATTGACCTTCAAGTAAGAATTAGGACAAGCATATACCGATATAAACAAATACGCACTATCTTGAATACCGTTCATTGCCCTTCAAATATCTTCTAAAGAACCACAAAACAAAAACAGAGTCAATTTTCTTTACCTGTGTTCTTTCCAAGGCATTATAATACCCTGCCCTATTTTTGTATGGTATATTTAACATTGGGAAACCATTCTTTTTAAGGATAAAATTCATCAGGATTCTTGAGATCCTACCATTTCCGTCTACAAATGGGTGAATTGTTACGAATTTCAAATGCATAATGGCTGCAAGCTCTACTGGATTTAACTTGTCCTTCTGTCTATTATAAAATTTAAAAAGTTCTTCCATTAAAACAGTCACTTCTACTGGTGCAGGCGGAATAAATTTACTTCCCCCAATCCATACCTGCCTTGTTCTGATCTTTCCTGCTATATCCTGTCTTGTATCCTTCAACAATTCATAATGCCACTTAAGAATTACCTGCAAACTCAAATCTTTCTTGTAGCCAACCATCTCATAAAATATCCTTGAGTGGGATTCAGCTTCCTTAACATCTCTGCTTGGCTTATTGGAAGGTGTTATACTGTGCTGTAAAAGATTGGCAGTTTCCCTTAAGGTCAAAGTTGAACCCTCTATTTTCTGTGTGTCATAAGTAAACTTTATCATGAAGACTTCAAGCTCTTTTTCTATCTCAGATTTGGTTGCAGGAGCTATGTCTTTTTTGTAATTAATCCTTATCTTATCAAACAACGAATACCATTTTTGATTATAGACTTCCTTGAGAAAGTTCCGTTTTATCATGTTTATGTTTTTGGGAATTTGCCTTCCAAGATAAAGTTCCTTCTTCAGAACTTTACCATCAAGCCTGAAAGAGTGCTCCAGATAGTAATAGCCAATATCACCACGTTTCCTCTGTCTTATTTCTACCATAAGTAATACTTGCCCCTACACATTTATAAATATATGTATTTTCATCAAAATGTAGTGGCAAGCAAAGCATAAGACAAACTATCATTAATTGTAATTCACGTAGGGATCTGGGTAAGTACCTACTGATATGTGGAATCAAGCTCCACCAGATGAAAAAGATACAAAGCAGATAGAAATGCCTAAGGCTTACTAATCTTTGGAAAAGGTCCGGAAAGGTCATATGCCATTATAATATCTGGTTCCTCAAGATAATCAATAATGCAAATAACCTTCCACTCAAGTTTCAGGTGGTATGGTAATGCATCTGTGGTATCTAAATAAATGGTTTTATAACCGTACTTTCTCGCATGCTCCATTCCTTTTTTAGTCAGTTTTATACCAAGCCCATCCCTCGGCACTCTGGTTCTACCTATAGGAGAAGCAACCAAGGACCATAATCTTTAGAAACATCGTCATTTCTATAATCAAACAAATAGACACCAATAAGTTTATCTCGAGAAACCGCATCCAACCCGCGCGGTACTTATCTTGGGTTATATATCTTTGTGCCTCACTAACTGCACTATGTTTTGTCATGCCCCAACGCTTTTGCATAATTTAAGTGATGTACTGTGCGTATTTGCTTGTAATGTTTACAATTATAACGTCTCTGTTTTTACTCATATAAATCATCATCTATCTCTAAAAACACATAAAAAGAATCCGTAGTTGACCTAAAACCAGTTTTGAAATTCAAATCTTTTACATAGACGGCAAGCACATTTTTGTCGACGATGATTTAAGAATACGGGGCTGCCGAGATTCGAACTCGGATAACCAGAACCCGAATCTGGTAGTCTGCCAGGTTAGCGTACAGCCCCAAATTCAACATAATTTGGAATCAACTATTAAGAAGCACCCTGTTCGTTATCCCAAACCTTCCTCTTTTTACAAGCCCTTTGATTTCCAGGCTTTTAAGTATTCTGTGCATTTTTACTTTCGAATATCCTGTCTTTATCACCAGGTCCGACTGCAGGATGCCGCCAGGGTTCTCCTTGACAAGCCCCATGACCGCCCTTTCATCGTTATTAAGGAATACTCTCATCATGTGCTCCTTTTGCTGTATGATCCTCCTTTTTGCTCTTGTAGTCATGTGCTTCTGCACTGTTGCGCTGTCTATCTTGATCAGTTTCACTCCCACCGATATTAACACAATGCCGCCTACCAAAGGTATGAGGAACGAAAACACGAACCTTATTACGTTTGTTCTCACGTCGTTCAATGTGTGTATCAAAATCCCGTCGCCTAGGGCCACGAATATGCTGGTTCCTGCTATAAGCCCCGCAACCACCAGGAGTACTCCTATCGATATGGCGAAAAGCGCGAAGTTCTGGAAGCCTTTACCGATTGAATCCTGCTCCATTGTAATCAATTAGGCATTACGGTGATTTATAAATTTCTCTTTAATATTATAAAGGAAACATGAACAACAATATAATCCTTAGGCAGAAACATACAAAAATACTTCTTGCACTGCGTGACAATTCGCAAAACTGGTACATATCCACGCTTGCAAAGGCCACAAGCACTACATACGTGCACACGTGCAATTTTCTTGTGGTTTGCGAAACTCTTGGGATAACCACAAGCGAAAAGCACGGGAAAATAAAAATAATAAAGCTTACCGAGCTCGGCCAAAAACTGGCAGAACTGCTTACAACAGTAAACACGCTGATAAACTCACAAGAGCAGCAGAAGCAGCCAAAGCCGGATGCTTAAACGATTTCAACCATTACGCGCTTTTTTACAGTATTCAGGACATGGGCATAATCTCTGTAGTGCGCTATCGTAGTAAGCGTAAGCGTGTACTGGCCAGCATCTGATCCTACTCCGCTATAGATTGCCACCCTTAAATCCTTCTCCTCCATCGGTTGCATGTCCCCGATTCTCAATTCCCTCTCCTTTGCCACAAGCATCTCGTCAAATCCTATCTTGCCCGAGGATTCCAAAACGACAGATGTGAGTAGTACATCCTTTGTCATGTTTTTTACCTTTATTGAAAGCGTTGCAGAACTGCTCTTCTTCGCATACAACTTATAAGGCATCAACTCTGTTGAAACGCTGTAGGGCGGGCCTTTTGTTATATCTGATGCAGAATCCTTTTTTCCAAATATGTTTAAAAGCCCCATTTTTTTCACCTGCGACAATTAATTCTATTGCTTGATGTCTTTATATACTTTGTTGTTGTATATTGATGTATATTGTGAAGATCATACAATATTTTTAGGACATTGCATGCCTATAAAATATAATTTCACGAAATACGATATGCTGGCAGAAGAGATCCACGAACTTTCGCAGAAGAGAAATACGCCATTTAGTAAAGACGAAGAAGTAAAGAAAGCCGAAGCAGTACTCATTGCATCGTTCAGCTCATCACATTCATGGCAGACCTATAAAATTATAGTAGAGGGAAATGCCAATTCGCTTAATTCTCCACAATTAAAAAACGAATTCCTGACAGCAAAAACCGAAAAGTGGAAAGAGATAAAGCCGACCAACATACAGGAAGTGTCGTGCATGAACATAAGAGACGACCTTTTTTACATGTGGCTTTCAATAAACGTTGACAAGATAAACAGGGATAAGTATAAACTTGCGTGGTTCAAACTAAAGCAGCAGTTTGATGAGGAGTGCGATGGCATAAGCGTTCAAAGAAGCAGGATCTAATAATGCATCAACCAGATCCAGGCTGTCTATCCTTTTTGTGTTTTGTTAACCTGTCTATTTCGCCCTTCCTGAACTCATCATTCAGTACTGTGTATCTGGATGTTATCATGCTTGTACAGAAGCTATGGCATATCATGCAAGGATTAATGCACAATCATATGTTATTTTTTTACCTTTGTTATTACCTCACACCCGTCTTTGGTCACGATTACCTGCGCCTCAGCCTGTGCCACTTCCTTTCCGCTCACTTCCACAAGGGTTGGATGCGGCTCTATCGCGCCGCATTTCACGAGTTCAGATATTGCGGCATAAAGCCTGAATTTGGATCCCGCAAGGTCCGAAAGCCATCTTACTGCAAAGGGTTCCTTACTGTTGCTCTGTGATATGCGGCTTAATATGGCCCTGGCCTCTGCCGACCTTGCCTGCCCTTCCTCTACGTAGCTGTATATCTCACAGACATCACTATCTACTACCATGCCTTTGCCTGTGGTCACGAACGGCTCTATCGCTATTACCATCCCCTCCTCTACAATGGTAAAGTCCCCGTTGTCGTAGTTCGGTATGAAGAGCCCCATGTGAAGGTCGTGCAGCCCTATCCCGTGTCCGCCAAGATTCTTGATAGGTATGAAACCCGCGCTCTCTACAGTTTCTGCGATCGCTTTCCCTATGTCGCACACGCTTACACCATGCCTTATCATGCCTATTGCGTTTGCCAAAGCGTCTTCAGCAGCATCAATCATCTTCTGATGCTTTCCCGAAAGGTCAACGGTAATTGCACCGTCCCCCAGCAACCCGTTACGCTCCGCTCCGAAATCTATCTTTACAATGTCGTTTTTCCCGAAGACTTTTTCATCCCCAAGAGAAGGGGTGTAGTGTGCAGCTTGCTCATTTATGGAAATGTTGATCGGGAAAGCCGTCCCGAATCCCATGTCCTTTAGGAACCCTTCAGCAGATTCTGCCACGTCCAGCAATCTTGCCCCTGTCTTTACCATGCTTGCGGCATGCAGCATGGCGTCTGCCGATGCCTTACCTACTTCCTTAAGGATATTTACATCCTCAACGCTGATATCTGCCATGCAACCACAACGATATAGGATTTAAGTTTTAAATACACTGGCCATACTTGTTGGTGGCCATAGTCCTTTAGTGTATGTGCGTCCACATCAGACGCGGATTTGCATTGTTGAATAATTCCTCTATTCTTCTTTCTGCAAAAAGTTAATAAACTTGCGATTTCTCTTTCAAAAAGGCGATCTGATGACCAAAAAAGGGAGACCCAAAGTAGGCTGGCCAGATTACAACGAAGAATTGGTGATAAGAGGTACATTTTACCTTGATTTCGACTTCGTTGATAACTGGATGGATGAACTAAAGAGGATGAATGAAGGCAAAGTCGGAAGGCCTTTCACGTTTCCTGACGGATTTGTAAAGTGGCAGGCAGTTTGGCACCAATGGGTTGACTATAGAGGATTGGAAGGTATTGCAAGAAGATTCAAGAAAATGAATATAATCCCACAATATGATGATTACACAACCATATGGCATCGTGTTTCGAAACTGGCTCCTGAAATCAAATTGCCAAGAAAAAGAGCTTTGAATTAGCGACAGATGGCTCTGGTTTGAAAATTGGAAATGATGGTAGTTACATGGAATTCAAATATGGAAACAGTAGTTCCGCAACCTTCTCGTAAAACCTGATAATTCCGCTATTCGTAAAC
>CAZFUA010000065.1:0-5977 GCA_964521995.1 Microcaldota archaeon | reverse complement strand
GATTAAATATTTCCTTTAGATTATTATAAGAGAATTCTTTCCCTGCATTTGTAATTAAATAAAGCGCCATCTGCTCTAAAATCTTGGATTCCCTTAATTTATGACGTGCAACAATGTCCCTTTGAACCACATCAATAAATAATTGTTGTAAAATGTCTGCTTTTCCGTATTTTAAATATTCTGGGAATCCTCCATCCTTAAGATAATCCCTAAATGCGTTAATACCGCCCCCCTTCTTTTTCAGTAAGAGAAACTCTCTAAAAGAAAAAGGAAATAATTCCAGATTAACATGTCTTCCCGTTAGCTTTGTTCCTAATTCCTTGCTCAAAAGAGACGAATTCGAGCCCGTTATAATAAATTTCTTTTTATTATCTAATCGTGACCTAACAAAAAGCTCCCATTTTTCCACCGCCTGTATTTCGTCAAATAAATAAAGTCGATAATCACCATATTCTTCTAAAAAAATCTCATCGAGTTTTTCAAAATCATTTATTTTAAAGTTTGAAAGTCTGGGGTCTTCAAAATTAAGGTAATGGAAATGCGGAAATCTTTCAGATAATTGGTGCAAAAATGTGCTTTTTCCACATCTCCTAATCCCCGATATAATCAAGGCGTGGGGCAATTCCATCTCTACTCTGCGGCCTTTTTCCCTTTCAACACCAAATTCGTAAAGACCCAGATTTTTTATTTGCGACCTGACAATTTCGCGCAGATCTCCTTCAGATATCATAACATAAATTTGTGTGGTCTAATATATATATCTTTCCATTAGTAATGGATAAAACTGTCTATTAATAATGGTCAATTTCTTCCATTGTTAATGGGAATAATCAGGTCAACCGATTTTGCCTTTTCCCATATAAGGCACAAGCACATCAGGAACGGTTATTGTGCCGTCCTCATTGGTGTAATTCTCGATTATGCATACAAGCGCCCTCTGGGCTGATATGCCTGTATTGTTGAGCGTATACACGTACTTTCGTTCGCCTTTCTCATCGTACTTTACATTGAGCCGCATGCTTTGCCATGTTGCCGCACTGGAACATGAGCCAAGTTCTCTATAAGCCTTCTGGCCTGGCATGTAGCACTCTATGTCTATGGTCTTTGACATTTGATGCCCCGTATCACCGCTGCACAGCAGCACAAGCCGATAGGGAATGTTAAGCGCCTTCCATATGTCCTCGCTGTTTTTAAGTATCTCATCAAAGTATTTTTGTTCGTCCTCTTTGGTGCAGTATACAAACTGCTCCACCTTGTCGAATTGGTGCACTCTGAATATCCCTTTGGTGTCCTTTCCATGTGCACCGGCCTCTCTCCTGAAGCACGGGCTTATCCCTGCATATTTTTTCGGAAGTTCGCTCGCGGAGAACAGCTCTTCAGCATGCATCGCAGCGAGCGCATGCTCTGCCGTCCCTATCAGGAAAAGCTCCTCTTCGACATGCTCGAGCTCCTTATTTTTCTCGGCCTCCTTGGATTCTGCGACCCTGTACAACGCATCCTCGAAAGTGGCAAGCGGCGCAGTGCCCCTGTAATATCTCTCCTTCAGCATGAATGGCGGCAGAACTGGCGTGTATCCGCGCTCCCCTAGGAAATCAAGGGTGAATCTAAGCAATGACAGCTCAAGGAGCACAAGGTCGCCCTTCATGAAATAAAATCTGGAACCGGCAGTCTTGCCCGCCCTGTCCATATCAAGCAAATCAAGTTTAGAAAGTATCTCCTCATGTACTGGGACATTCCTTGGTTTTATTGTTCCCCATTTTTTCAGCACAACATTGCCGCCCGGAGGTGCACCTTCAGGCACGGAGCTGTCAAGGATGTTAGGTAGGTTCCATAGTAATTTGTCTATTTCCTGTTCATATTTTGCAACTCCCTTCTCAAGCTCCTCCATCTGCTCCTTGAGATAGCCAAGGGATCCCACCTTCCCCTTTATATCCATGCCTTTCTTCTTGAGCTCAGACACCTCTATGCTTACCTTGTTACGTTTCTCCTGCAGTTCCTGTAGCCTTGTCTTGTCCTTTCTCCATTCCTTGTCAAGCTTGAGAAGCTTCCCTATAGGGTAATCGCTTTTTCTCTTTTTCAGCGACTGCTCTATGGCCTCAAGGTTGTCCCTGACGTACTTCGTGGTAAGCATCCGAATTACCTGCTTGCTGATTAGTAGTTCTTTTTATACAATTCGGCAAAGAAAACCAATCGCTAAAGCGATTGGGTGAATTTGCACAATTGTTAATAATGTATTTTGCCGCAATATATAAAGGTCTTGGCATGCGGGTAAAAATTGCATACAGGTTCAGAATATACCCCGATGCAAGAAGAACCAACGAGATAGACAGAAGACTAATCCTTGCGCAGTAGCTCTACAATAAAATCCTGGAAAAGGTCAAATCTGAATACAGGAACAGCAAAAATACAACAATAAACAGGTCAACGCTTAACAGGTACATGAAAGATGCGATAAAGGAGAACAGGGATTTCCTGAAACTATATTCGCAGACAAGGCAGGAAACGTTCATAAGGCTCCAAAAGGCCTTCCAAAACTTCTTCAGGAGATGGCAGGGCAAGGAAAGAAGGCAAAATCGTGAAAGCTGGGTTTCCGCGCTTCAAGTTAAGGGACAGATACCATTCAATAACATATCCGCAATGCAACGGCTCCTTTTCAATCGAAACTGAAAGGAAAACGCACATGCTCAGGATTTCAAGGATAGGGTAAGTAAAAATAAAGCAGCACAGGGACATAGAAGGAAAGATAAAGACGATGACCATAAAGAAGGAAGCTGGGAAATACTATGCGATATTCACGGCGGAAACAGGGAACGCCAATCCAAGGGTCGAAAATACAAATCCCGTAGGCATGGATCTAGGTATTCACTCGTTCATCGCGCTTTCCGACGGGACAAAAATAAAGAAGCCAGGGTTCATGAGAAAGCAATGCAGGAAAATCGCAAGGTGGCAGAGGATCCTTGCAAAAAGGCACAGGGGTTCAAGAAGAAGGGAAGAGGCAAAACTCAGGCTACAAAGGAAATAGGGCAGATAACAAACCAGTCAAAGGACTTCGCGCACAAGCTCTCGCATAAACTGGTCAATTCGAAATACACATCATTCGCGGTAGAGAAACTTCGAATACAAAACATGGCAAGGAACCGCAGCATTGCACAATCGATACACAACGCATCATGGGGCATGTTCATTAATATACTCTAGTACAAGGCTGAAAGCGCCGGTATGGGGATCGTAGCTGTAGATGCGCACAGCACCACAAGGGAATGCAGCAGATGCGGCAACATTCAGGATATGCAACTTTCGGAAAGGACGTACACATGCAGAAGGTGCGGAACGAAAATAGACAGGGACATAAATGCATCGATAAACATACTAAAAAGAGCTACCGCAGGACATGCGGGAAGTCACGCTCGGGGAGACAGTGTAAGACTTCAACGTGAAGCGGTTGCCGTTGAACCGAGAACATACCCCGAGGCAATCAGGGAAGCCCACGGCTTTAGCCGTGGGAGGATGTCACCTAAAGGAATATAAAGAATGTGTTTGTATCAACGACAGCACGCATGTCTTTTAATCTTGAGTTTGAATAAACATTTATGCAGGGATAGCAAAGCCTGGCCAAATGCGACGGGTTTAGGGCCCGCTCCCTTAGAGGGTTCGAGAGTTCAAATCTCTCTCCCTGCATGTTTATGTTTCATAGAAAGCTATTTATATTTTGTTATACATGTTATACATATGTCAGGTGCAAAGGGGGACATGCTGGTTATCAGGAAGGTAAACAGGGAAGTCTTTAAAAAGTTTAAGCAGAAGGCATTGGAAGAAAACATGGGAATAGGCAACGCCATAACTGCCGCTATGTTGGAGTGGATCAATAAAAAGAACCATAGTAACAAACCGGACATTAGGAATCTTCGCAAAATAGAAGGGATAATAAAGGCCGGCAGAAAGGTAAGATGGAGTGAAGAGATAGACAAAACTCTTTATGGCTGAGCCAATGATAGTACTTGATTCAAGTTTTATAGTCTCGTACGAAATAGCAGGCGATTCTAACAACGCAAAAGCGAAGGAAATATTC
Organism: Microcaldota archaeon; assembly: GCA_964521995.1. Taxonomy (GTDB): domain Archaea; phylum Micrarchaeota; class Micrarchaeia; order Micrarchaeales; family Micrarchaeaceae; genus UBA12276. Next base: position 1,908 of record CAZFUA010000065.1, on the reverse strand, counting down.
AAAAGAATTGCAAGCGGAAAATTTGGCCGCGCATTTGCCACAGACTACATTTTTGATGAAACAGTAACTGTCAGCCTTGTTAGGTCCAAATCCGTAATGAAATCAGTTGAAATAGGCAATAGGCTGAAGGAATCGATGGAGATCCTCAAGATTGACGAGCTAGCCTTAGATGCTGCCTGGCGACTCTTTGCCAATCAAAAGAAAACAAAACTAAGCTTTACTGACTGCACCACACTTTCTATGATGCATATTCATGGAATAAACAATCTTGCAACTTTTGATAAGGAATTTAACAACTTTAACGAAATAACGGTAATTGATAAGTAAGGCAGTTGAATAATCAGTATAACTACGGGTTTAGGGCCCGCTCCCTTAGAGGGTTCGAGAGTTCGAATCTCTCTCCCTGCAAATGAAAATCACGACGACAAAGCAGGGTTCAGAAATCCGAAGCGGAAATCTTTCAAGAGGGAAGATTTCGAGAAATTTTCGGAGAAAATTAGGCAGGTGTCCATGCTGGTGTCATGGCACCAATTACAGCAAATGCAGTCGGTTCTTCATAAAACGCAAACCAAAAGGTTTGCAGGAAAAAGAAGAACTCCGAAATACGGCTCATTATCAAAGGCGTTTACCGATAGTCAGATAACCCAGTTCTTCAGAGTTATAGACGATGACAAGTTTCGACTTATCTTCCAATACCAAGCGCAGCTTGGGCTCAGGATAGGAGAAGCTGTCAAAGTGAATGTAAAGGACATTGACTTCCGAACAAGAGAGCTTACTTTGAGAACGGAGAAGGCAGCCAAGATAGACACATTGCTGATACCTGCTCCGTTATTCAAGGACACCTTGGCCTTCATAGCGAAGCACGAAGCTGAGATAAGTGAAGCTCTTGGTTATATCTTCTTCAGAAACAGAAGCAATAGAACTGAGAATTTTGTTGAGCAAAATTACGTGAGAAATAAGTTCAGATACTATGTAGTCAAGGCTGGACTTGATCAGATTTACGACTCATCAGAAGAGTCTGTTATAAATAGACGACCAAGAAGCCTCCATAGGCTTACTACACATAGCCTAAGACATTACGCCATTACCAGCTTTGCCAAGCAAACGAACGGCAATCTTGTATTGACTAGCAGATTTGCCAGGCATGCAAATCCAGATACTGCCATGATTTATATAAGCACCAAGAAAGAAGAACTCTACAAAGAGATAGACAACACTTTCTCTTTGGAACGGATAGAAAAACTAAAAGGCAGATTCACAGCAACTTCATCAAATAACCAGTACTGAAAATCCTTATTCCTACCTTGTTATCATAATGTGCATCGTTAGTCCAAATGCCATCACATTTCAATGCGAGATAGCACGCAACATAAGGTGCGTCCTTTACATCATTTTCCATAATTTCTTCTGCCTTGGCAAATTTCGCCTTATACTCTGCTTTTGGAATTATGCGGATATGCCTGAACAGCAAGGTGATTAACAGCCTGACTTCATCATCAGATATGCCAGCCTTCTCTGCAACGTATTTCCTGTGCTTGTAAAGCTCCTCGCCTAGGAATTCAGGAGCTACAAGATTGAATTTGCCGCTTACTATTATCTGACGGGCCTTGCTATCCATAAGCAACGCTGAGATAACTGCATTTGCATCTATAACAAGCATCATAGCAATCCGTGTCTCTTTGCTACGCGCTCATTTATCTTCCTTCCTATCTCTATTGCATCCCTTTCGGTAAGCTTGCTCTTGCTTAGGATTTGGTCCATAAGCTTTAGCTCCTCGGCCTTCTCAGCCAAGGCCTCCCTGGCAACCTCGCTCCATTTTATCTCCTTGTGCTTCTTCATTACTGCCATAATCTCCTCCGGTATGGCAAGCGTCATGTTGGTCATAATACCATCTAAGTATATTAAGTA
>CAZFUA010000064.1:0-6118 GCA_964521995.1 Microcaldota archaeon | reverse complement strand
ACAAATACGATTACATAGTGATAGCGACGGGGATAATCGGCAACTACTCGCTGATACCCGGAATTGCCGAGGTGAACGGGCAATTCGGCGACTACCATACAAGCGCATCCCAGGCCGCGAAGGTATGGCGCAGCCTGGATTCGTTCAAGGGCGGCACTATAGCCATAGGCCAGTCCTATCCGTTGTGCAAATGCCCCCCATCGCCCCTTGAGGGCGCCTTCCTGACAGAGGAGCTGATAAGGAAAAAGGGGCTCAAGCCCAAGACAAGGATCGTATTCTTTACGCCGTATCCAAGGCCGTATCCCGCAGAGGCCGTAAATGAGCTTGTCGAGCCGCTGCTCAAGGAGCGCGGCATAGAGGTGAAAACATTCTTCGATGTCGACCGCATAGACACGAAAGAGCGAATAATATACTCCATAGAGGGCGAGTCGATAAAGTACGATCTTCCCATAGTGATACCGCCGTGCTCAGGAATCGACATCAAGTACAACCCATCCGATGTAGTGGGGCGGGACAGGCTGATACTCGCGGACAAATACACGATGCGCGTAAAGGGCTTCGGCAACGCCTTCGCGCTCGGCGACGCATCCGCATTGCCCACCGCCAAATCCGGGGTGGGGGCGCATCTTGAGGCAAAGGTGGTCGCGAGCATTCTGAACGGCAAGGACGCGAGATTCAACGGAAGGACGAACTGCCCGTTCGACACCGGCTACGGCAGGGGCACGTTCGTCATAGGGTCGTATGACGAGCCCGTGATAAAATATCCGATCTCGCAGATGAACCTTTTCATGAAGCACCTTATGGCCAAGATATACTGGTCATCGCTAAAAGGCACTTTTGACGAGGTATTCGACATATACTTCAGGGAGACTGATCCTAAGAGGCTGAAATCAAAATACGGAAAAAATGAGGGCCGGCCCTCAATATGAACTCCACCGAACACTACTTGCCGGAAGCCAGCCTTTTCACCAGCTTTACCTCGTTCTCAACCTCAATCTGCATCCCGATCTCTGAAAGCCTCTGGAACGGATACGCTATGGATATGTCGCTGAGAAGCCTTACCTCCCTCTCGAGGCCCAGCTCCTTTGCAAGGCCCATGTTGCCCTCTATGGACAGCATAACCCCGGCAAGAACCCCTCTTGCAAGGCCAAGAACGTGGTCCTTGTCCAGATTGCCGTTCTGTAACATCCTTACCGCCTCCATTGTGTCCCATCGCTCCCCGTCGTCCTTGTTCCTGAATGCCTTTCCGAACGAGCGCATGAATTCCGGCGACACTGGATAAAAGACCTTGTAGAAGATGAGCCCGAAGGTGGCCGCATACGAGTAGCGCAGGATTATGCCCGTTGTTATTATCCTGTCGTGCCAAGACTCCAGTTCCGATATTTCCTTGAACGTCCTCTCCAGCGAATCAGGCTGCACGCCTACCGAATGGCCGAGCCCCTCGATGAGGTTCCTTATGGCCCTGGTGCGCTTGGAATCCATCTCGGCCATCTCCATAAATCTCTTTTCGAACTCCGCGTTTCTGTCCATCGAGTTCGTCGCCCATTCCCTCTCTATGTGCGCTATGCTCTCCTCGCCGTAGAAAAACAGGTTAAGCAGCTTGAGCACCGACTGCATGCTGAATGTGGTGCCGTTGGGCAGCCTTATCGCCTTTTTCGTTATCTCGCCCTTCCTCCTTTTAACGTCTATCAGGCTGATCGCGAACTTCACGGCGCTCAGCGGGCTGTCCCTTGCGTACCTGTACACGTACGGCCTGACCCATTCCGGCAGGCCGTATTTTTCCAGTGCTGAATCGACAAGTCTTTCCACGGGCGATTTCAAAGCCCCACCCATAACAGAATTGCACTATGATGTTTTTATGCCTTTTTCTTTCTAGGTGCCATTCTCCTCCTTATCATATATGCCGCGAATCCTATAACAGCTACCGCAACCACGGCCTCTATCGCCGTATTTACCAGGCTGCTGGTTCCGGACTTCGAGGCCACTGCCGCGTAATAGCCGTTGGAGCCGGAGAACACCTGGCTTACCGCGCCGTTGGGCTGCCTCCACTGCTCGAACAGTGTTACCGGATAGCTTCCGGGGTTTCCGCTCGTGTCAACCCCCACGTAGAATGTCGCGTTGGTGGATTGTCCGGGAAGCAGCGCGTTGATGTATACGTTCGGATTGACCGGCGTTATCGGGAATGTTGTCTGAAGGCTGAGGGTTACCTGCTCCGCAGCCTCGTTGCCTATGTTCGTTATCGTGAACGTAACCGGCTTGTAGGCCGCACCCGGCTGAAGGCTGCCAGCCACGCCCGTTACGTTGAATACCGCGGATTTCTGTATGTTTATTGGTATGTACTGCAGCCTCATTACGCTTCCCGAGTAGTTCGACCTGTAATAGGTCAACGAGACCGGGAGCGAGAAGTTTCCGATTATGTCGCTCCTGTTGGCGCTTATGTATACAGTTTCCGTTGTGTAGTTGTTCGGCGAAAGCGATGACATGAAGAACTGGGAGGTGCTCCCCACATTTATTCCGGGGCCGTCAAGGAATCTTGCGGTTACGTTCTTGGCGGTTCCAAGGCCGGTGTTCTGCAGCCTGACCTGCAATGTCTGGTTGCCCCCCGCATACAGGTTTGTCGGCGAGGCGCCCTCTATGCTTGCAACTATGTTGGGCTTGTTTATCAGGGTGCTTAGCAGTATGCTCGTGCTCTCGTTGACAACGTTTCCCGACTGGGAAGTATATGTTATCGTTGCATTGATCGGGTAGGTGCCGTTCGCTATGTCCAGTGAGGGTTGCACAGTCGCAGTGAACGATGAGGCGCTGTCCTCCTTTATCGTTCCGACATAGAACCTGCTCGTTCCGAACACGCTGAATGCGTTTGTGCTGTACAGCGTCACTGTCACGTTGTTCGCTATGTCAGTGCCCGTGTTCACCACGCTCACCGGCAGGCTGGCAGCCTGTCCGGGTACTATGGGCGCCTGCGGGCTTGCGCTGAGCTTCACATCGGGAACCCCGTAAACGTAGATGTATATGGGCATGTCGCTCTCTGCGGGCAGCGCGGTCGTGCCGCCGTAGCTGTTAGGCTGCGAGGTCTGGTACTTTGCTATTGCATCTATCGTGTACTCACCGGCGCTCAGCGTGGATGGCACCCTGAACTTGTACACGAAGCTTGTGAATCCTATACCTCCACCATATAGGCCCTGGCCTATGGCGTCTATCAGCTGCGAGCTTGACGGCGATACATTGAGTATCGGGTTCTGCGCGGTCAACTGGAGGTTGACGTTGGTAAGCGCGGAAGAGTACGAATTGTATAGCTGGAATATTATCGTGACGTTGTCCCCGGCCACGACCGGCTGCGGCTGAACCTTCAGGTCCACTATTGAAAGCGCCCCGTTGGCTGCAGCATTGACGCTCTGTCCGCCTGCGCCTGCCGCAAGCAATGATGTCGCTATCGTTGCGAGGAGTATTATCCTCATAAAATGATCTGTTTTCATGCCATCACATTTTTAACATAATCATGACCTATTCGACCTTCGTCTTGAACACCTTTATGCTTATTATCGTCGATACAATTACGAATGCAGCGAGTATTGCCAGGTCGTACGCCATTGCGCCAATCGGATAGTACCCGTTTATCATCACGTCGCGTATGCCGATTGTCATGTAGGTAAGCGGGTCTATGGCGCTCAGCGGCTGGAGCCACGCCGGCAGGGCGCTTACTGGCGAGAAGGCCCCTGATGCAAACCACAATGGCAGTGTGATCGACTGCGCAGCTATGGCGTACACCTCTATTTTGTTTATCCTTGATGCGAGTATGCCTGTTATGGCGCTGAATCCGAATGCGGCAAGCAGCGACAGGCCTATTATCCAGAGTATTCCGGTGAATCCCATTGCGATCTTTATGCCTAATACAAGTATCAATACGATCGTAACAACTGAATTGAGCCCTGCTGTTGTCGTCCCCGCGAGTATCTTGCTCAGGACTATCGCGCTCCTCTGCACTGGGGTTATGAGGAACGCCTTGAGGTTTCCGAGCTCCCTGTCCGTTATTATCGACATGCCCCCTCCGAACATGCTGCCGAATACGACCACCATCCCTATTATGCCGCCGGCAACGAACGTCTGGTAGCTTCCCTGGGTGCCGTATGCAGGGTTAAGCTGCACCATGCTCTGTGGCGGTTGGTCCAGATTCGTGGCGAAGCCCTGCTGCAGCGCGGCATTGGCCCTGGCGCCGAATTCCGCAGCGGCGCTGCTTATCTGCTGAAGCGAGCTTCCCAGGTTAACGTAGCTGTTGCTGTAGTAAACGTAAACGCTCGGGCCTGTGACCGTGGTGCTTCCCGGATCTGAATTCGGGAACCCCGGGAGTATTATGACAACTACGTCCACGTGCCCCTTGTTAAGGTCCTGCAGCGCCTGGTATTGCGTTGTCACGGATTTAAGGGAGATTATATTCTGCTGCTGCAGCGCGTTGATGAATTGAACGGATTGCGGGTTGTTGGCGTAGTTTACAACCTCTATCGGAACTCCCTTGATGGTGTTGCCCACGCTCCCGAATATCAGCAATATTATCAGGGGGAATATTATCGCCCTTATTATGTTGGTCCTTATGTTCGTCTTGAATATGATGAATTCCCTTTTGTAAAGGCTCACTGTGTCGTCAATCAGTCCCATCTCATCTCCTGCCTCTCATCACCTTTGCGCGGCCGTCCGTGGCTGTGCCCGTAGTGTCCCTTAGCTGCGAACCAGTGAGCTTTATGAACACGTCATCGAGCGTAGGCAGATGCGCGCTTATTGCAAGCACCGTTATCCTGTTGTCTTCAAGTGCATTCGCTATTTTCGTGAACGCCTTGGACGAATCCTTGCCCAGCGCCGCGATTATCCTGTCGCCCTTCACCTCCGGGCTTATGTTATACCTCTTTAGCAGTTTGACTATGTTGTTTATGTCCCCGTTTTTAGCAACTATCTCTAGTATGTTCCCGCTCCCGACAAGGGATTTTAGCTCCGATGCTGTCCCTATCGCCTTTATCTTCCCGTGGTCTATTATCGCTATCCTGTCGCAAAGCACGTCGGCCTCCTCGAGATACTGCGTTGTGAGTATGACAGTGACTCCTCCTTTGTTGAGCTCCTTTATCCTCTGCCAGAGCTGCGTCCTGTTCTGGACGTCAAGCCCTGTAGTGGGCTCGTCGAGTATGAGTATCGGGGGCCTGTGCACCATCGACTTTACAAGCTCGAGCCTTCTTTTCATCCCCCCGGAAAACGTGCCTGCCTTGACGTCTGCGAACTTCACCAGATCCGCTTCCATCAATGCATCCTCTATCCTGCTGTTCTTTAATGAGGGATCTACATGGTAAAGCTCGGCGAAAAGCATGAGGTTCTCCCTTGCCGTAAGCTCCGGCTCGACCACCGTTTCCTGCGTCATCATCCCTATTGTCCTCTTGATCTCCTCTATGTGCTTCGTGTTGTCCAGGCCGTTTATGTAGACGCCACCGCTGGTCTGGTCGAGCAACCCGAGCATCACGTTTATGATGGTTGTCTTGCCTGCGCCGTTGGGTCCGAGCAGGCCGAACACCTCCCCATTGGTTATGTTGAGGTCGACCCCGTCAAGCGCGGCGAAATCTCCGAACTTCTTCACTAGATCCTTTATCTCTATTATGTTTTTTGAAGCGGCCACCCATTCACCCCAGTATTCCCATAAGGTCCCGCATGGTCCTCATGAACAGCTTCTTCGACTCCTTGAGTATGTCATTCCCTCTTGCAGTTATATGGTAATACTTTTTCAATCTGCCGTTCTCTATCTTTGACCTTGCCTTTATGTATCCAGATCTTTCGAGTATGTTGACCGTATTGTATATGTCGTTCTTCGCGCTGGAACGCTTCTTGAGCAGTTTCGATATCCTAGGGTTGTCCAGTTCCTTTATCAGTGCGTATGAATATGCCCCTTCCCTCTTTATCCTGTGGAGGAGTATCAGCTTGAGCACTATGCGTGCCATGTCCTTGGTCATGTAAGGATTCCTGTGTATCTCCTCTCTAGTTGTCCGCCTCTGCACTGCACCCACCACATGTTATGGTTTAATTTTAAACTATATTAATTCAAAACTAAAGGTATTTATTGCTTACCTTGCTAAAGGCTTTGCAC
>CAZFUA010000063.1:0-6149 GCA_964521995.1 Microcaldota archaeon | reverse complement strand
GGTTTTGATATATATAGCCTTCCATTTTAATGGAAGGTTCGTGTGTCAAACAGCCCGCCCCCATTCATAATCATGCAGGGTTTAAATGACACAGTTGTACCACCACAGCAGTCTGAACAGTTATATGACAAGCTTGTTTCGGATGGGGTGACGGCAAAGCTGATATTAGTAAAAATTCCTGGCATGGCTTTAGCCAAGTTGGTAATTCTCCAATAAGCCCTTCGATTTCCGAAATAAGCACCAGCATGGTTGAATTCTTTAACCAGCAACTTGGATGGAACGGCAAACCGTACGGACGACTTGGGCAAAATATTAGAGATACTGGAAAAACTATCGAAGCATTTCAAAACTTCCACAATTATTGCCAATTTTATCGGTTTTTAAACCTTAATAAAGAATTCACAGATAGACGCAGTTTTATCATAGACCTGGTAGCATGCACGACAAAGAACTAGAGTTAGGTAGTGGTAGAAAGGAAAGCAACATCAAGGGCATTATCCGCAAGGCAAATGTAGGAATAGCGACAGCCCTTTTGGCCGCAAGCCTTGGCCCGTATGGTCTGGCACAGAGAAAACCACACATTGTAAGACATAAGGATTACACCAAAGCGCTCAGAACTAAAAAGCATGCAACAAGCGTAAAAATACACCATATGAAGAGTATAACAGAATTGCTAAGATACGATTCAAGGCATGCGAGAGAAAGCATCCCAGATGCAAGGCCATTGATTGCGGTTCCCAGCGCAGTTATTGCGGCCCCCGGCACGATTGCAGGACCCTTCTCCAAAAAGGTGAAGATCGACAGAGGCAAAAACACGTTTAACGGCATAATACACTCTTCGGAGGTAGAATACAATAAGTTCAACGTGTCGTTGGAATCTTCAATCAGGAGCTCGGCTAACAGACACCTTACCACAATAATAAAGATGTACAACATTAAGGGCGGCAAAGACAGGAGTATGAGGACAAACTTTGGAGCCGCGCAGCAGTTCAGCCTGGACAAACGCAACAGCATCCTATTCGCTTACTCGAAGATAAATGGAAGATCAAGATATAACGTGGATTATGTACTTTCGGATAAAAAGGCCATTACCGCCATAACCGAAAATTACGATGGTAAGAATTCAAGGCTGGATTTCCTTATGGCGACAGGCAACAAGGGAATAGTCCTGTCTTATGACCAGAGAAGCGGAGAGGTAGGGTCATCTTTCTCCCTTGCCTTAGGGCACAAGCCCGCATCTTACACGGCATCCAACCTGCTGGATCAGCAGACAAACGTCATTTCGAACAGTCCAATAGGGCTGCAGGGCGCATTTGAATCTGCGCCACAGAATTCCAAAAACATGTTAGGAGACGTCCTGAATTTTAGATGCCTGTATGATGCAAGGCGTGGCATACCAAGGGACTATGCAATAAAAAACAGGATAGTAGTAAATAGCCCAGGCAGAAGGCATATGTTCTTGCTTGACGAGAATTTCAGCAGCGTCACGACAATCTTAAACACCCGCACCAACAGCTTTGGTATAGGACTGATGTACAAGCCGAAATTTGGCGCGATAGTGCCCTCCGTATCATATGACACGCTCAGAGGCATAAGCTTCAACATAAACGTCAGATTCTGATGCAAGTCAGATGCAAGGCATTCTAGCTGCAATATCAACAATTATTAAAGCGTTATTTTCCAATATAGGTTAAGGATTAAGGCCTGTGATTGGATGATGAGCGAGATTGGATTTGAAGGTCATGTCATTGTATGCGGTTACGGGGTGGTGGGCCAGAAAGTAGTGGACGTGCTAATTGAGCACGGCATACATTTTGTCGTCATAGATAATGACGCAAAAAAGGTGGAGCGTTTAAAGGAGCTAGGCTACAACGTAATAGAGGGCGATGCGACAGTTTCAAGAGTATTGAAAAGGGCGGGCATAGACAAGGCCAAGGCCATTGCGGTAGTACTCGACAACGATGCAAAGAGCCTGTTCACCGTACTAGCAGCCCACGACATCAATAAACGCCTGTTCATAGCTGCAAGAGCCAACGATGAATTCGTAAGGGAAAAACTCGTAGAGGTCGGGGCTGATTACATAGTGATGCCGCAGAGAACCGCGAGCAAGGAGATTGTAAACGAGATAACCAAATATAAGTCTTAGATATGGCTGAAACTAGCAAGGAAGTAACGTACAATGTGGCGGCTAAGGTAATAGTAATTCTGATTATCGCTGCGGTGTTGTTGACACTTTCTTCCATTCTGGTCATATGGATCTTGTCCCATAATATCTATGCGGCGAGCTATTATTCGATATCCGCACTTTTTGATGCCAACAATGAAGGTGCCCCGCTTTTCATATCGTCTTTCATATCTGCAAACCAGCCGTATTCGTTCTACGGGTTCATCGCCGTTTCGCTGGTTGATGGATTTGCAAAGGTTATCATAATAGGTTTCCTGATTGCGGCATTCATAAATTTGTTGTCCAATATAGATCTGAAATCGAAGATAGAGACCATAACGGCCAAGCATTTCAAGGATCATGTAATAATATGCGGGTATTCCATGCTTGCGGAAAGGTTGTGCAGCGACCTCCGGAAAAGCAGCGTGCATTTCGTGATAGTAGACAAAGATCCCGAAAAGGTGAATCTTTTACGGGATTTGCGAATGAACGTAATAGAGGGGGATTTTACGGAGGAAAATACACTAAGGAACGCGGCAATAAGCAAAGCAAAATCGATAGTTTTCGCAACAGAAAGCGATTTTATAAACTTATTGGGTATAGTGACAGCACACCATATAGACCCAAAGGCGAACATAATAGCAAGGTCAAGAGGTGAAACGAGCGTGAGGAAGATGCAGCGCGGCGGTGCGTCGCTGTGCGTAGTTCCAGAGGTAGTTGCAGGAGTGGAATTGGGCGAAAAGATAGTAAAGATGTGATCAACAATGGTAAACACAGGAAGAACGATACATACGCTCATAGTGATAGTGGTATTTTTCTTCATGCTTTCGGTAATGTTGTCTGTGGCATCAGGCATCGGCATCCAGGAGGCATTCATAGACAATGCACTGGACTCGTTGCAGGTAAACTACAGCCTGGCACAATTTAGCTCCGCTTCCAACCCTCCTTTCCTTTTAGCGACCCTGCTTGACGCAACCATATTCCCGATATTGACGGTGATACTTGCGACAGTCTTCTTTGATTTCATAAACAACATAAACATCAATGAACGGCTCATATTGACAAAGATAAAAAAACTGAAAAATCATGTAATCGTGGTCCCGTACAATAGTTTCGCAAAATCGGTGATGTCAGAGCTCAAAGGGACTGGGATGAAGTACGTGATAATCGCAAGCAGCAAAAAGGACCTTATGCAGCTATATAAGAGCAACGAGCTTGTGCTGGAAGGAGATCTAAGATCGGTTGAAACGTTCAATATTGCGGGTTTGAACAAAGCGCGGTGCGTTGTTGCCTGCGGCAAGGACGACATACAAAATGCACTCATATCCATAACCGCGAAGGCCGCTGATCCTGATATGATAATAATCACAAGGCTGAACGACGACGAGAACCTTGACAAGCTTGAGAAGGCAGGAGCTTATAAGACCGTATTCATGGAGAGCACGGCAGGGAAGGACATGGGGGAGGAGATAGCGAAAAGGCTCCTGTCAAAAAGGATGTTGAAGAACAACTGAATCGCCTGCGCCGTAGCGCAGGCGCGTTTTCTGAGGTTGACCAAGTTTTGCTTGGACAGATATATTATGTACATCAAAGTATTTAATTGTTTCTTTTATTATATAGTTGTATATTTAAATAAACATTTATGGCAAGGTATAAATATTTTGCATGAGGAATAGTATCAAGGAAATTGCGCATGCCTGCGCCATACAAATAGGTAATTGCCCGTAATCGTGGGTCTTTTTCTGAGGTTGGAGCCTGTAATGTAGCGTAGGTGCGAATCCTGAGGTTACCGAATGGAATCAAGAGACAAATGCGAGCGTGAGCTCGAGAAGTATATAGATTCCCTGATGGAAAAAATGGATGGCATGTACTGTGCGGACCTTACTGAAAGCGCAAAGATAGAATCACGTATGAACGACATAAGACTGCGAGATGATATCATAAGCCAGATAAAGGAGGAAATCCGCTGCAAGAAGATATGCGAGAGGATAAAAGCGGAGCAGGAGAAGGAGGCAACGTACAGCATCAATGTAAAGGTCTGCAGAAATGGCATACAGTACACAGTCGCACGATAGACGCGACGCATGTCATCTGGAATATCCAGCCAAGGTTTGTTTGGTTTTCTTTCTTCTTTTTCTTTTTTATTATATATAAAAGGGTTGCATGCGTAATTTGTTTATGGTGTATAAAAGCAAGATGAATAAAGAGCAGTTGGCAGGATTCCTTGCCGAGGCAAAGGAAAGGTGCAGTTATGAGACAATTGGCGAAGGCGGAGAAACAACACTGGCAGACGGCACAAGAGTAATAGGTCCGTACAAAAACGGCCGTTTGGAGTATACGGACAAATATAGCGGATTTGAAACTTTCAGGGGCGTGGAAAAGATAACGAGTAACGGAAGGGAAGTTTACTTTTTGAGTTACAGCGGAGGGCTTATCCAAAGTTAGGGATTATGGAGATTCCATGAACATTCAGGAATTGAAAATAAAGGCTTGCGAAGGTGTATATGAGTGCAGGGAGGACTCGTATATGCTTGCAAGTGCAGTGAAGGAGCATGCTTTCGGCAAGGTTCTCGACCTTGGTACTGGCACAGGATTGCAGGGAATAGTCGCTGGAATGAATGGATGCAGCGTAACGTTCTCTGATATAGATGAAAGGGCTGTCAGGTGCGCCGAGATGAACGCTGCATCGAACAATGTCACGGGAAAATTTGTATGTTCGGACATGTTTGACCGTATCTACGATAAATTCAACACCATAATATTTAATCCGCCATACCTTATAAGCAAAGGTAAGAAGCACATTGCACTCGATGGCGGAGGCAACGGAAGGGAGTATATGGACAGGTTTTTCCTCTCATACAAGGACCACATGCTGGAAAAACATGCGGTTCTGCTTGTTGAGAGCTCTTTCAACAGGTATGAAAACGATGTAAAGAGGCTTAAGGGAAAGGTTGTAGCAAAGGGGCATTACTTCTTTGAGGATATTGTTGTACTGCTGTTTTGATGCGCGTTAGCCCTTTTCTCGTTGAACGACTGCATGGCCTTGGCCCACCAGCTTGTATTTTTAAGTATGGGATGCAAAATTCCAGCAATCGGCCATTTTCTTTCGTTCATGGATTCTATCTCCTCGGTCTCGCTGCGCGTAAGTTTCCATCCAGATGAACCGGCAAGCTCAGTTACGTGCTCCCTGCTGCTGGCTTTTGGTATCGCAACCACATTGGCCTTTGATATTAGCCAGTTCAGCGCGACCTGCGTAGCCGATTTATTATGCAGTTTTCCTATAGCACCAAGCTCCCTGTACATCTTTGAGTATTTGGGGTCGTAAAGTGCGCCCGCACCGAGTGGGCTGTATGCTATAATCGTTATCTTGTTATCCGTGCAAAACCCCAAAAGGTCCTTTTCTGCCTCTCTCACAAGTACGCTGTATTCCACCTGATTTGAGGCTATCTCATACTTTTCCATTGCGTTCTGTGCTTCTATCAATTCTTTGACAGTAAAGTTGCTCACGCCTATATACCTTATCTTGCCGGTGTCTACAAGTTCCTCCATCGCCCTCATGGTTTCCTTGATTGGTATCCGATGATTCGGCCAGTGTAACTGGTATAGGTCTATTTGCTCTGTTCTTAGGTTCGTTAAGCTCCTGTTGCACGCTTCTATAACGTCGTCGTAGCTGAAATTGCTGGGTGAAACCTTTGTCGCGATGAATACTTTTTCCCTTTCCTTTATTGTGTTACCCACAATCCATTCTGTTGCGTACATTTCAGCAGTATCGACGAATCTCATTCCCAGCCCTAGTGCAGTCCTTAACGACCCCTCTTCCTTTTCGGGATCTTTTCCCATCTTCCATGTCCCTATGCCAAGTTCTGGTATCTTTTCCCCAGTATCGTTGAATTCCTTGTAAGCTACCATATTATCTTTACTGGATTTATAGTTATTAATTGCTTTTGGATGGCAAATTATAGTTAATAAAACCGGAGTATATTTT
>CAZFUA010000062.1:0-6156 GCA_964521995.1 Microcaldota archaeon | reverse complement strand
ACGAATAGCGGAATTATCAGGTTTTACGAGAAGGTTGCGGAACTACTGCTAGGAGTATTGCTATCAAACCCGCAATCAAAATAATATTTTTTCTCTTCTTCTTTTCCACAATCTTTACCCGCGTTGCTTGGATGCCACACTGGTATGGTAGTTCATTTTGCCATCCTCAATATCTCATTCAGCGCGGCGTGGAGCTCCAGCACCCCGTCATACGAGGTGAAATGGCCCCTTTTGAGGTGTATTATTATCTTCGATCCTAGTTCTCCTTCGAATATCTTCGAGTCTGAAAGCGGGACATAAGGATCGTTGTCGGAGAAAAGCGCAACGGACCTATCCAAATGCTCCCTGACGAGCTTCAGGTTAATCGGCGCCCCTGTCCACTCTGCTGCTATCTTTTTTACCTCATCGGATTCCAGTGAGCTTTCCGTAAGGTTGAACCATCCCGCGACAAAAACCGCTCCGCCTGCCTTTATACCGTTGTCTAGTGTTTCAAGGTATCTCATGATCGTCTGGCAGCCCACGCTATGGCCTATAAAATATGTGTTCTCGTTTACCTCCTTCACGGCATTTGACAGGTAGGGAACCCATTCCGATATGCGCGGCGTTTCGGGGTTGGGCATTTCAGGTATAAGCACTTCTAAATCCCTTTCAGCAAGCATCTTCCTTATCCAAGGGTACCAGTCTGCGGTCGGGCTTCCGTCCCACCTGTGCACTATTACTATTCTTTTCTGCATATGATTTGCACCTATCTTACAAACCTGAATCGCGGGACTTTTTTGCCCTCTACAATCATGTTCTCCATAAACATTTTTTTCGGCCTTATCCATAGGGATCTGTTTCCGAATCTGTTTTTATACAGGGCCCGATATACGACAAACTCCTGTCTTGGGTTTTCGCTGTGCCTTGCGGTTCCGATTACCATGTAGAATTTGCCTTTGTAGTGCCGGTATCTGCCTACTTTAATAGTTTTCATGTCAAAGACTTACGGTCTTTATCCCTAGGCTTTTTGCCACTTTGATCTGCTTATTGTCGAAGGACAGAAGATCATGACCCTCATCCAGTGCCGCGGCCAAGAACAGGCTGTCATATATCGCCAAGTTATTGCTAATTGCTATCTCCAATGCGGTGCCTAGGTGCTTGCTCTGCTCCACTAATACCGCATTTTTTGAATATTCTGAGAGCAGCTCCACTGCTACTTCCATCCTGATCTCTCCCTTGCGCACCTTCTTCAGCAATGCACTTCCCAATTCGACCGGCCCAAGTGGGATCGTTAACGAAGACCCTATATATTCCGTTACCGCCTCCCAACCGTCTTCTTTGGAAAAGAATTTGACAATGGCAGACGAATCAATGAGCAGCATACCTGTCCTCCCTCACAGATTTTACAGAAAATCCCCTCTTTGAGGGCTTTACGTTCTTCTCTATTACGTGCTTTAATCTCCGTATTGCCCTCTTCAGCTCTATTTGTGAAGCCCTCTGCATAAGAAACTCCTTGATTAATTTGTCTACGTTTATACCCTCCTTCTCCAGCTTTGCCTTGGTCTCTTTTTTCACCCTGACGCTAACTACCACGCTATCCATACAACTACCGATAATATAATATAAATGTAAACATTAATAAACATTTGTATACAATTAGCTAAACTTATCGGAGTTAGGCAACGAAAAGTGAAAGAGGACAAAGCAGAGCATCCTGACGGAAGCATAGGGACAGATAGCAAGCCGGAATGCGTAAAAACTGCTTGCGAAGCTGGCATCTGGGGAAAGATATTCATATTATAAGAGTAAATATATAACAATGTGATACAATGCCATTCAAACAACTTAGGCATACCGAGACAAATGAGAAGACAACGATACGTCGCGCAAGTGCTGGTGATTACGGAAGAGTGATAGAACTCCTAACTAATGCAAAGCTGACCGATGACAGCTTTTTCACCAGGGACAGATTTGTAGATGCATTGATTGATTTCGGCAAATACAACCTGGTCGCTGAAAGGGACGGCAAGGTTGTCGGCTATATATTTGGGTACGATGATAGCGGCAGAAGCGGAAAGCCAAAGTTTTACGGCTATATGGGAAGGCTTGTCGTTGATCCGGAATACAGGAACCTGGGAATAGGGAGAAGCTTGATGGAGAATTGCCTGGCGGAATTTAAGAGGTCCGGTTACAGCGTAGTCTACATCGGGATCAAGAAGGGCAACATAGCCTCATTGGAACTATCGAAAAAGCTGGGATTCAGCGATGATGGCTATTACTTGCTTTCCATATACTAAGTACTAAGCTTCAGCGCATTGTATCCTAAATATATATCTGTTGATTGTATGACATAAAAAGGCATATCGGGTCTGATGATGGATGTAATATTTGTAGCCCTGATTATCATACATGTAATTGCAGTGATTGCATGGGTCGGCTTCGCAATGTTCTTTGAGATAGTCGTTGAATCGCACAAGAAGCAGGCTGTGCTCTTCCATGCCGGGCCGCGCCTGACAGGATACATGATCGCGGCCTCGCTGACTACTATAATAGTAGGGTTCGTCATGTTTGCATATCTTTATGCAACCCATAACATGTCCGAACTGGGCAATGGCACGCTAGTTATAGAACTGGGTGCTGTTGTGGGCGTTATCGCATGGCTGTTCGGGATGTATCTTGGAATGGAGACCGCAAAATTGGGTGCTTCTGGGCCCGAAACCGCATCGGCGCCTGCAAGGCTCAAGGAACTGGAATGGATAAGCAGGACAGAGCTTATACTCCTGATAATTACCGTGGGCTTAATGGTATTGGGAAGCAGCATGTGATCGCCAATGCAATTGCCACTCAAACAGATAGCATAAGGTTATTAAATCTTTACTTAGTGTTATTAATGATACTATGCGTCTAACAAAACTCCTAGCTCTTATGCTTATAATCGCATTGCCGGCGTTTATTCCTTTGATGAATGCGCAGCTGGGCGTATCCAACCTTAATTTCGGCCCCACATTCATTACGTACACTCAAAATACTGTCGTAAACATGATAATAAACGGGGGTGTCGGACCCTACACGGCAAACCTGATCTGGTGCAAAATGGATTTGAACCCCCCGAGCAACCCTCCGATGTGCGCCGCTCTGCCAAGCGGAGTCCTTGCCAATACTATAAGGAGTACTTTGCCAACGGGCAACTACCTCACGTTTACCGTAAACGCCTTCTCGTATAATACAATGCAGGTGGCATTCGGTGGCACCACTTATGATATAATAACCAATGCCGTGATAACCACAAACATAATAGCCGCGACAAATTCCATGGATTCTGCCAACGCCGTATTTGCAAATACCGTATACGGTCCGTGGATATTCAACGGCATAGTGGCGGATTCTGGAACCAATGTCATGGCGTTGACGCTGCAGCCTGCACCAATACCCATAATAGGCATCAATCCGGCTACGCCGCAGCTTCAGTTCCTGGCACCGGGCGGCTTCCTTGCATTTATAACCAACTACGGAAACAATACCTTGACAATAACAAAGATAAACCCTTCAAATATCCCTGCCTCCAATGTCATAGCCACAATACCTGTCGGGTCTGAGCCGGTGAGTCTTGTTGCGCCGCCGCAACAGATGAGCGCCACCGCGCCCTCGATAGTCGGGACTGTGAACTATGGTTCAAACAGCGTAACAATGATAAACACGGCGATCAAGGAGGCGATGACCAATATGTCATTCGGCGCAGGTTCGCAGCCTATCGCTGTTGCCCCTGAAGCCAACAGCGTGGCGCAGGGAATGGCATTCGCGGATTACGGCACCGACAAAATAGTAATAGTCACCCCATCGCAAAACGGCTTCGCCAGTTTCGGCATATCGCTTGCAGGCAAGATTAATGGACCTGATGCGGTTGATACCTTCTTTGACAGGAGCGGAAGCGGAACCCTGTGGGTGGCAGGAAAGGACAGCAACTCGGTAGTGCCGATAAACCTTGCAACCATGCAGGTGGGCAACGTGATAAACCTTGGTGCAGGGGCGATGCCTGAGGGAATAGCTGCGGCGCCCTTCGGCTATGTCTACGTTGCGGATTACGGCACCAACATGATAAGCGTAATAAATGCCTCATCATCTAACCCCGGAGTGATTGCCAATATAGTAAGAGACGGACCGATGGCCTTCAATGGCCCAAAGTCGATAATTGTAGATTACAGCTCTCCAAAATTCTATGTTACGAATTACAATAGCAATACCATAGCGATAGTGGACGGCATGTCATATCACATAATGCAAGAGGTAGCGGTGAATTCGCTTCCCGTCTCAAATCCAAATTATGTTACAGTATCGCCGGACGGGGCGCTTCTTTATGTCTCGAACTTCGGGGCGAATGTGATATCTGTGTTGAGCACGTCAGACTATAGCATACAGGGCACGTTACCAGCAAACGAACCAACAGGGGTAAACCTCTTCTCTAACTACTTCTACAATGGGACCGCACCCTCAAATGTTGTGTTCAATGTATCAAGCCCGGGAAACCAGCTTACTGCCACGCTCTCGCAAATGACTAGTCCGGGCAATTTCATTCCGATAGGCACCACAACGAATATCATATCATACCAGTTCAACTCTGCAACGACAAACAACTTAATGTTCGCATTTTCCACCGGAGGAAATGCCAACTATTTCCCCTCGATGATTGCAAAGGGCTTTGACATAATGCCTTCGTTCCCGCAGATACAGATGACACTGACCCTTGCGAATGGTATGATAATAACATTAAACAAGCAGGGCCAATCCCTATCGTTAAGCGGCCTGCCCGGTGCCATCTTTCCAATGACACTGACAGCCAACATACAGACGTTTGGCAACCAGCTTCCGGGAAACGTATTCCTTAACGGCGTGACGGTAAACAGCTTCGGCCAGGGATTCAGCGAGACCTACAACTCGCTCGGTTCCGGAACGCAAAGTTTCATATTCAATGCCATTTCCAATGGCAATTACATTGCAGTCGATCCGTCCATAACCCTGGATGTGCTCTCCCAGCAAACCTCGTCCGGTGGAGGAGGCGGACCCGGGATCACACACGTGACACTTAGCGACAACATAGCGAGCACTGCGAATTCCACAACACCGGTATTCACCACCTATGCGGTAAGCCAGAGCGGCGTCGCGTCCAACGCGATATACCAGATGCAGCTGCCGGACGCTGCGGGATTCTCCACAGGCCAGCTGCTTAACATATCATTCGCATGCTCATTTTATGCCGGCGGCACGCGTTACGACTTTACAGGCATAGTATACGGCATCGGCGCAAGCGCACGATGCAACCAGAACTATACCGTGTATGGCGGCACGATCGAGGCACTCTACAGCCCCTCAGAGGCATCTACCACAGTCAGCACCACAGGCGCCACAACAACCATCCCTGCATCGCCTAACCTGATAAGGATAAATGGCTCCATATCATTCAACAGCCACGCGAACATATCAGCGCACATGCCGCTTTATATAAACTTCACCAATTCAAGGCTGCTGCTGCAAATACGATTGAATTCCACTGCAAGCACCAACGCAAATATAATAGTAACCAACATAACGAATTCCCTGTCGCTCCCATCGCTTACGGGCATGGAGAGGGATCTCGCGATCAACGTAAGCGTTGCGCCCCCGGAAAACACGACAGTGAATATCACAGTCGGGTACAGATGCGGCATAGCCTCTAATTCAATAGCACCATATATATTGGCAAACAACACCTGGGAACCAATCAAACCATTCACTGTAGACGCGAACGCGTGCACGCTCTCGTTCACTGTTCCTGCAGATCCGGTGGTTGCGCTGTATTCAATAAAGCAGAACAATTCAACATCATCAACTGCAAGCACCGTTTCTTCGGTGCCAAGCACCAGCACAATACAGCCAAGTCGTCAATCTGTAAGAAACTACACCCCCATTTACGCCGCGATTGTGGTGATCATGGTTATAATCGTGCTTGCATACGCATATTCAAGGCGCAAGAAGTAAGGGAATACCTTTATTGTAGCATTTTTCGTGATGATTTTAGTTCTCTTGCAGTTTCTAATACTTTAGGGACTTTTGCAAAGTTTAGCAAACTGACGACATAAAGGCAGTCTATCGTCTAATTGTTGCATACACCTTGAATGTTTCAAGATGGCAATATATCGTATA
>CAZFUA010000061.1:0-6211 GCA_964521995.1 Microcaldota archaeon | reverse complement strand
GATTTACAGGTTAACGGTTTGGGCGAGTTGACCGGCATGCGGCAAGTTTATATATCTTAACAGCAAGAAACCTATAAGGGAAAAATACATGGCGAGTCGCAGGAATGCACAATTCATTTACGGGAAACGTGATGCCCATGCTGAAAATAAAGGCAAATCTAAACAACAGGCTCGAATTCGCGGAGGAAGCGATAACCATAGCCGGGGGAATGCTCACGGTTACCGGCAAGGATGGGGTTGTATTTCAGACAGGCACTAAAGAGATAGAGAATGCCTTCGTTGAGGAGGGCCTTGGGGTTTGCAAGCTGGTCATCAAGACCAAGGGTGGCACGGAAAAGGAGATATCCTACTTCACCAAGAGCCACTTCAAGAACTTCAAGAAGTTTGCCGATGCGATAAACCAGTATATTGTCAAAAACAGGACGGTCAAGACATCATTCGAGACCAGGGAGAGGAAGGCAGGCGGAATAAGCACGATATACTGGCTTTACGGGTTCATGGCAAAGTACAAAAAGATGCTGATAGTCGGGGCGGTATTGTCAGTTGTAATGATAGGGCTGAACCTGGTTCCCCCATACATGCTTAAGATTCTCATAGACAACGTGATACTGTCGCAAACCCACTCGCAGCAGCTCTTCGAGGAGCTTACGATAATATTGCTTGCATCTTATGCCGCGTCCACGGCGATATCCGGGATACAGTCGTATGTGCTGACCAAGACCGGCAACCAGATAGTTACAGAGCTCAGGAGCAGGCTTTTCAGGCACGCCGTGAAGCTTTCCGCGACAGACATAGACAACGTAACCCCGAGCAGGATACAGTCTAGACTTATATCAGATGCAGGAAACACGCAGTGGCTTATGACATACGGGCTTAGCACTGTCATAACAAACGCGCTCACGATAATAGGCATAGGGGTCATACTGTTCCTCCTGTTCCCGAGCCTCGCGCTGTATGTGCTGGTACCCATACCTTTCATAATATTCATAATAATGGACTACAACAAGCGCGCTGACGTCATATACTACAAGAGCTGGAGAAGGAGCGCAGACCTCATAACGAAGATAAACGACGTCATACCCAGCTATACGATAGTCAAGAGCGCGAACAAGGAAAATTTCGAGGGCGGGGAGTTCGACTCCGGACTCGACAAGTTCTACAACAGCGAGATAGGCATATCGAAGATGGAGCTCAAGCACTGGCAGCCCATAGGGTTCCTTGTCTCCATATCCACAGTGATAATATGGTGGATAGGTGGCGGAAGCGTAATAGCTGGTACACTACAGCTCGGAATCGTGACTGCGTTCCTGGCATATATGGGGATGTTTTACGGGCCGATACAGCAGATAAGCTCGTGGATGCCGTATATACAGCAGTCGGTAACCTCGGCTGAAAGATTGAGGGAGGTATTCGACTCCGACGATACCGGAAGGGAGCCGCACGGAAAGGAGCTTGCAGACATAAACAAGGACATAAAGTTCCAGAACGTGTGGTTCGGCTATGATCCCCTCTTCCCGATAATAAAGGGCGCGAACACCACGATAAAAAGGGGCGAGATAACGTCCATAGTCGGAAAGAGCGGCGCGGGGAAGAGCACTGTGGCGAAGCTGCTCCTCGGGCTTTACTCGATAGACGAAGGGGACATCAAGTTCGGGAATACGAGCATAAACAGCATAGACGTAGGGCATCTTAGGGGCAGGATATCATATGTCCCCCAGGATTCTATGTTCTTCGACAACACGATTGCGTACAATCTGATGTACTTCTCGAAGCTGGATGCGGATCCGATCAGGCTCATCGCCGCGACAAAGGCGGTGGAGATGTACGACGAGATAATGAAGTTCCCGTTGCGCTACGACAACAGGATAAGGAGCAGGGGGATGAGCCTCTCGGGAGGCCAGAGGCAGAGGCTAGCGGTAGCGAGGGCCATACTCGGGGATCCGGACATCGTGGTGCTTGACGAGATAACCGCAAACCTGGACGCGATAAACGCCAGGAAGGTGAACCATTCGTTGTTGAGCCTTGAGAGCGACAAGACGATGGTGTTCGTGACCCATGACTTCAGCGAGATAATAAATTCGGACTTCGTGGTGGTGCTGGAGGACGGCAAGGTGGTGGAGCAGGGGAAGCCCTCCAAGCTCATTAGAAGGCGCGGCAAGCTGTACAAGATGTTCAAGTACAGGCTGAACACGGGGTCGAAGAGCAAGCCGAAACTCAGAAGGAAGAGTCTGGAATCATTCGTAAGCGACTTCGTTGTCGAAGAAAATGCTCTCGCGATAGGCGATGGCGAGCGCAAGAGCTTTGTGAACATCACGTACAAAGGCAGGCACATGAAGAGATTGATTCCCAAGAAGCCCTTCCCGATATCAAATCCGAAAATGATAGTGTTCTACGGGAAGCACGACAAGGACCTTTTCGTGATAAGGGACTACAATAACCTAGCAAAGGAGTCAAGGGAGGTGCTTGAGAGGGCGCTGGAGGTAAACAGCTTCAATCCCAGGGTCACCTCCATAAGGAGCGTGAGGATAACCGGGGACGGACTAGAATGGGTCCTGGAGACGGACAAGGGCACGATGAAATTCGTGACGAGGAACAGGCAGGACATAATCACGACTGGCGACTATACCGTCCTCATAGACGAATTCAACACTCCATTGAAGATAGACACAAGGGACCTGGACAAACAGGGAATCGCACTTCTCAACGATTCCATATAGTGGAAGCGCCGCATAGCGCTAATCTTTGAGTATCCTCCTGAACTTCCTGAAGTCGCCCTCTATTATCGGCATCCTGCTCCTTATCCTCACACCCGCGGCGGGATGCATGCTAAGCACATATGTCCTGCCGCCGCGCCTCACGACCTTACCGTGGTTCGCAGCGATATTGTCCAAGCCAAGCACAGTTTTGCATGCAACCGAGCCAAGCAATATCACGAACCTTGGATTTATTATGTCGATCTGCCTGAACAGGAAGCCCTTGCAAGTATCTATCTCCCGCCTTGTCGGCATCCTGTTCCTGGGAGGGAAGAACTGCACCACGCTTACTATGTAGACGGATTCTCTTCTGAGCCCCGCAATGCGAATGAGCCTGTCAAGGAACTTACCGCTGGCTCCGATAAATGGCCTTCTCTCGATGTCCTCGTTTTTCCCCGGAGCCTGGCCTATCATCATTACATCGGAATCAAGAGGGCCTTCACCCGGCACGAACCTGTCGCTCAGCGACCATCCGTTTATTTTGCCCGGAAGCCTCTCGTAACTTGAATTGAGTTTATCTATCTCTGTTTTTTTGTTCATGCCCACATATTCACTTTGAAATTGAAAGGGCTATGTTGAAACTTTGGCACATGAACCCGCTTCCCGTGCTGCCCTCCCCGTTAACTAAGCCGTGTATTGCGGACTCGAATCCGTTTATTGCGTTAGCGTCGGCGCCCGTGCGATCGCAGGTCGGGACGGAAGTCGAATTTATCCTTTCGAAAAGCAAATAGTTCACCATGAACCAGCTGCCGCTCACGTTATAAGGCACCGAGAAGCGATTGATCTCGAACGTGTTGTTCTCCGAGGAGGCCATCTGTGCAGTTACCGTTATTCCGTTCCTCAGCAGGTGCGAATGGCTATTCCCTATCGGCGTATAGCCTGGAAGGTTCATGCCCCGCGATGCGGAAGGGGAAACGTTTGCCATCACGTAAATTGAATTGTTCAGGTTGGCCGTTATGTTTCCGAGAAGGAATAAGTCTGTGGCGTTCGAGATGTTCAGCACCATTATGCTGTTCCCGGAGCCCTCAACGCTAAGAAGTATCATGCTGTTGAGCGCATTGCCCTGCGCAGGCCCCTTCACGCTACTAGAAAAAAGCGTCGCAGGGGCGTAAAGCGCGTACTTCAGGTTGGAATTCAGCACAAACGCAAACACCGCAATAGCAAGCGCGACTGCAGCAATCGCGAGCATCTTCCCGTAATCAGGTTTGACAGCCTTGGCAGCCCTTTCACTTTTTTTTGCCCTTTTGGGAGTTGCGTCGCCCTTCTCTCTTACTCTCAGGCCATAGCTGCCCGCAAGCAGAACCATTATGATTATGCATATGTAGAATATCAGCTGCCCGGCGAATATGTGGAATGTGCTTATCGCGCCGCCCAACCCGTAGTGAAGCCATACCAGAGCTATGAGCAGCATCCTTAGGAAATTGAGGACGAGTATGAGCGCGATGCCTGAAAGAACCCAATAAAGCCTGCTTCTTACCTTGCCGTAGTAAAGGTAAGCCACCGGGATAAGGAACAGCACAAACGCAACGAACGTACCCAGCGACACGCATGTGCTCGATATGGTTATGTTGGAGCCGATGGCGGATGTAAGGATGAGCCCCGCCCTGGAGACCTGTATCCCTATTCCCTTGATTATCCAGTAAATAAGGATGGTGTTGACATGCGCGAACGCGTTGTTCAGGCTAAGCAACGGCATGAGGATTAAAGGCGATGCGAACGCCGCATATACGACCAGCGGGTAAAGCTTCCTTACTCCATTGCCTCCGAACACAAGAAGGACAATGCACAGGAGCAGCAGCGGGAATAGAAGCGCGTCTATCCTGTAGGACAGGAACGCGGACGAAAGCGATACCCTTAGGAAGGAAAAGGCAACTACGTATATTGCAAAAACGAAGATGGAGTATATCACGTTCTTCCAATTTATCTCGAATTCCACGTCTGATTTCGCTGAGAATATTATGAACGCGAACAGCATCAGCATGACGACTATTACGTAGGTGCCCGGATCCGTGTCGAGTATGCTCAGGCTTGTTATCGACATGGAATTGAATGCCGCAATAAGGAATGCCGCGAAAATTACAGCAATCCCTATCAATTTTGTGCTTTTGCCGCTCATGGATCATACCGTTTTAGTCCTCAGCCGAGATGGGCTTCATCACATTTCAGTAGTTACTCTTTTCCTCATCGGACAATAAGATTTAGTAGCAAACTACTTTATTCTTAAGGAAGAAGGTATAAATTATAGGGTGTTGGACGCATGCACGGCAGGGCGGGAAAATACAGGTTTGTAAGGCACACTGCGGATGTCGAGTTCGTGGCATTCGGAAAGGACCACGAAAGCTGCTTCAGGAACGCGCTCATGGCAATGCTCGAGACGATCTCCGATACCTCAAAGGTTGCATCCTCGAAGGGCAAGGCCGCAAGCATTACCGTGAGGGACAAGGCATCCGGCATGGAGGACCTGCTCTGGTACGCGTTGCAGGACACTCTTTCGATACTCGATGCGAAGGGCGTGTTCGGGTACAGGGTAGCCGTATTAAAGATCAAAAACAACGGAAAATCCCATTCGGTAGACATTGGGGTGTTATGCAAGCCAAAGCTGGAGGACGCATCGAGACTGGAGGTGAAAGGTGTTTCAAGGTACAACCTGAGCGTCAGGAATTTCAGGAACAACGTACGCGCAACGGCAGTGCTGGACGTGTGAATATAATCAGGCACATTTGCGCCCCGCCCTACTGGGGCTTTGGAATAGAATTAGACTTATGAAACGAAGCCCCCACGGCCTTGTTTATAAATTCCTGTGGAAACCATATTTTATAAACAAGCCTAGCCCCCACGGCTTTGTTTAGAAAGTCTCACTTCTTAAACAGTTTTCATACTTTTTAAACAGTTTATATTGAGTTAGTCAAGGCTTTATTCCATTCAAAAGCAATACAACAGGTAAGCCGAAAGGCAATGACCATGTTTGGAGACGCATGTATGATTTCTATACTTTTAGAAGAGATGAGTTCCTTATGCACTATCACAATAGGTCTAATGTGGAAAGCACATTTAACATGCTCAAAGCAAAATTCAGCGACCTTATAAGAAGCAAGAACCAAACTGCACAGATTAACGAAGCTTTATTAAAAGTGTTTTGTCATAATATAGTAGTGCTTATTCAATCTATGAATGAATTAGGAGTAGAGCCTAATTTTACACAAAATGTGTCTAAATGGACTTAAAATATAAACTCTTTAAATTGTTTCTTCCTAAAACTGCACAGAAATATGAATTTGCTATAGTCCATGCTGGAGTTCTAACTGAAACATTCATAAGACAAGAGTATAGATGGTTATTAGACGATATAAAACCAAATACAACAGTAATAGATATAGGTGCAAATATCGGAGATACTGCAATATACTTTGCATATAACAATAATGTAAAGAAAGTCTATGCTTATGAACCATATTTCA
>CAZFUA010000060.1:0-6463 GCA_964521995.1 Microcaldota archaeon | reverse complement strand
TAATCCCGAAAACACTCATGAATTAGTTAGTTTAGTGGTGCTTTTATCCCTTTCCTTGGGGTCAACCTGAAACTTTTCAAGTTTCACAGGTGGAGCCTGCAAGGGTCTCCCCTAGCTCCAACGAGCTTTAAGCTTGCTACCAAGCAGTTCAAGGAACCTTTCGGCGTTTTTGGTGGAAGTCAAAAAAGTCTATAATAGGGCCTAGCCCGCCGAGCGTCGCCGAAGGCGACTATTAGGGCGGATGACGGCTTACTCCCCCCGTGATTTTGGTGAAATCGTGGAAAACATACAGTCTCCAACTGAGGGGGAGTTTTACGAGGGAAAATGCCCTAAATTCATGTCAGAGAGGGCCATTTTACTCCCTACAAATGACTAAAATACTCCCTACGTCAGAGGTTTTGGACTACTCTACCTGAATTTGAAAAACTGATACGAAGTTAACTGAATTTTTATTAATGGGGAGTTTTACGAGGGAAAACGACCAAAAATTGTGCAAACAAGGGTCATTTTACTCCACCTGAAATGCCAAAAACTCCACTTGAACCTGTTTTTGAGGCTTCCATTACTATGGAGCCCTGTTAACCGCCAGTCTGTTCTTCAAGCTCACAGCTTGGCTCAAGGAAAAGGCTCCGTCTATACCTTCGTATAGGGCCTTCTTGTTTGTGCTGATGTATATCATTGTGGTAGTTGGCTTCGTATGCCTTGCGAATTTGCTGGTTAAGAACACATTACCATTTGTCCGCTCGGCAAATTTGGTTATGGCGTAGTGTCTTAGGCTGTGCGTTGTGAGCCTGTGCAGGCTTCTAGGCACTCTATCGTTTAGTTCGTCGCTTTGGTCGTAGACCTCGCTCAGACCTGCCTTTTCTGTGTAGTATCTGAACCTGTTTCTTGCATAACCCTCATCAACGAACGGCACTTCGGTAGTGCTTTTTCCTTCCTCTTTGAAAAAGATGTAACCTTGTGCTTTTTCTATTGCCTCGGTGTGGGCTCGTAAGTATTCAAGCGTGGCCTTGAATAACGGCTCAGGAATCAGCAGTTGGTCTAGGGTTCCGGCTTTCTCTGTCTTTACGATAAGTTCTCTTGTCTCGAACTTTATGTCCTTGACGTTCAGGCGCGTGGCTTCGCCTATCCTTAGACCTAACTGCGACTGGTAGGAAAAGAGTAACCTGAACTTGTCATTGTCTACAGCACGGAAAAACTTCTGTATTTCCTGTTCAGTGAAACCCTTGTTTAGGTTGCCGTATTTTGGTATACGGCTCCTCTTGAAGCGTTTCCTGAACTGCTGCATCACCATCTTTCTTACTTCGACAAGATGGTGTTTTGGCAGGTAAGGTAGTGTACTGTCCAATTCGCACTTCAAGGATGCGAATTTTGGCTTATTATCGCACACGGGGCTATCTTCATGATAACACCTCTGCTGGAATTGCACACTGCCGTGTGGGCGTGGTTTTTTCTTGGACTCGGCGGGATTTGAACCCGCGGTCTCATCGTTGCGAACGATGCGATTTACCGGACTAATCTACGAGCCCATGGATAGATATAAGGTTGTAACATACTTTAAATAATTTGCATCCATATAGCTCTATCTGCGTGAATAGATGAAGAATAATGCCTATATTTTGACAGGTGCAGCTGAAAAAAAACTGCGCAAGCTTATGAAAGAGGTTGTTGTGGACGTCAGGCCTTCGAAGAAGGAGATCGATGAGGT
Source organism: Microcaldota archaeon (assembly GCA_964521995.1). Taxonomy (GTDB): domain Archaea; phylum Micrarchaeota; class Micrarchaeia; order Micrarchaeales; family Micrarchaeaceae; genus UBA12276. The sequence continues at coordinate 4,755 of CAZFUA010000060.1, read as the reverse complement.
GAGATTCGCGATAAACGAGGTAATGGGCAGGCTCATGAAGAAAACGCCCAAGAACGTTGAGATATTGCTTGCTGGTTCTGCTGCCCGCGGCACCCAGATAAAAGGAAACTCTGACGTTGATGTGTTTCTTCTTTTCCCGAGAAACATGAAAGAGGATATTATAGAGAGGAAAGGCATAGAAATCGCAAAGAGTATAGTCGACAGGAAAAAGAACGAATCCTATATAGTAAAATACGCAGAGCACCCCTACACAAGGCTGCTCCTCAAGGACCTAAACATGAATGTTGACATAGTGCCGGCTTACAAGATAGAGCACGCCAACGAGCGCGGAACCGCCGTAGACAGGACGCAGCTTCACAACAAGTTCGTAAACTCCAACCTTAGCGGGAGGCAACGGGACGAAGTGAGAATCCTAAAGGCGTTCCTCAACGCGCACAATATATACGGGGCGGAGGCAAGGATCGAGGGCTTCTCCGGCTACCTGTGCGAATTGCTCATACACCGTTACGGTTCGTTCAAGAATGTTATAACGGGCATTGCGAACATAAAGCTCCCTTTGGTGGTAAATTTCAACGATTCAAAGGCAAGTGCACAGAACCAAAAACCGCTCTCTGAACTTTTTGGAAAAAGATTCGTAGTCATAGACCCTACGGACCCCAACAGGAACGTTGCTGCGAATGTTTCAGATGAATCGCTGCTCAGATTTTCCCTTATATCAAGAAACCTGATAAGATCCCCGGATAAGCCCACATTCTACGGGAAGGGCGAGTCAGACATATATTCGGAAAGGCAGCTGCTTGGCATAAAGAATATATTGGGTGTTAGCATCTATGCACTGCATTTCTCGGTTCCCAACATAGCCGAGGACATAATATGGCAGCAGCTCAGGAAGATAAGATTGAGGCTACAGGAAAAGCTCAAGGACAGCGGATTCGATCCTATAGTGTCACTGCAGAACATAGAGGAGAAAAACGCAATCATCGGATTTTTCATACCAGACATCAGGTTCATGGCAAGGAGGGTAATGGGACCTCCGATAGACATGGGCGATGCAGTAAGCCAATTCATGCATTCCCACAAGGATCCCTTGCTCGTATCTGTGGAAAACGATAGGATTTATACTATAGAGAAATCTAAATACCCTGATGCTGAGCACCTCATAAGGGGATTCATTTCCAGCAGAACGACAAAACTGCCCTCCAACTTCAGCGTAAGGAAGTCCGCTTTATACATCAACAAGATGCCCGAAAGATACGCAAAGATGCTTTACGCCGCATATGCCGAGAAGTTCACGATTTGACTATAAGCCATACTTGTTTTCCCCGGTAACCAATTCCAGAAGCTCGCCGAATTTGCTTATTTCTCCCTCTTTTGGGGGTTCTGCGGCCTTGCCCGACGATCTGCAAAGTATGTAATCGGTCATTTTTTTCTTGTCAGAATCCGTTTCGATCTCGTACGTGTCCTTGCATGTTTCCTTTGATTTCAATCCGCAGTAGTCTATCGATTCGGACACGAGGTTCTCCCTTATCTTCCCCTTCTGATAGCCCCTCGCCTCCAGCCTGCCTATAAGCTCCTTGAGGCTCACCCTCAGCACTACCGTGATGTCCGGGTTTATGCTTATTTCGGGAACAAGATGACCCACGATTATCAGATTGCTTTTTTTCAGTTCGTCCTTTATTATTTGAAGCGTTTTCCCCTCAAGTTCGCGGAGCTTCACGACCTTCGACCCCATCTTGTCTATCCGTGAGTACAGCCTGTATTTTTCCACAATGTCGTTCAATTCTATAATCTTTGAATTCGGAAGCGATTCGAAAAGCCTCTTGGCAAATGTGCTCTTGCCCGTCCCCGGCGTGCCCGTTACAGCTATGATCAGGTTGCCTTCCGCCATTGCCACCACTGGAGTGAATATTTATTTATGCTCAATAAAGCTATATAAGTGATATTCATGGCTTACGAGAGGGGCGAAGCTAGCGTTGAGGGCAGGATAAAAAAGGACATCGACCTGTTTTACAAAAACATACAGGGCGTAAAATCAGAAAACGGGAAAATGGATCGCGTAATAAAGCTGTCAAGGATGTATGCAAATGATTCGAAAAGCTACCTTGACAAGGGGGACTTTTACACTGCATTCTCATGCATCAGCTATGCACATGGGCTTCTTGACGCGGTAAGGGAGATCACAGAAGTTACAGGATAGGCGTTTACGATGTACACGGAGGGCAGGGCTGTTATAAAATATGAGAAAGGCGCTTTTCTCAACCCCGATGCAAGAATGTCCAGGGACATAAGCGTAGCGTTTGTTGCCGCGTCATCAAACAGGGTCACAACGGTGCTCGACGCCACAGCGGCCACGGGAATAAGAGGCATACGCTACTACCTTGAGACGCCAGCAAGGAAGGTAACGCTCCTCGAGATGAACAAAAGCGCGCTGCCCATAGCCAAGAAAAACGTTGCGCTCAACAGGGTGAAATCCAAGGTCTTAGGAAAAAGCATCCAGGAATTCGCGAATACAGCAGATGGCAAATTCGACATCATAGACCTGGATCCGTTCGGCGGCGTTACGCCGTACGTTTATGACCTTATGAAGATATCCAAAAACGGGACCTGCCTGATGATCACCGCAACAGATACCGCGGTCCTCTGCGGCGCGGATTACAGGGCGTGCTTGAGGCTCTATGATTCGAGGCCGATGCACAACGAGATATGCCACGAGGTCGGGTTGCGCATACTTATAGGATATGTTGCGCGTGTTGCTGCGCAGTTCAACTTCGGAGTTGAGGCGCTCGCGTCGTTCTCGTATTTGCACTACATGCGCATAATCATTAGGCTAGCGCATGGACAGGGAAATGCCGCGGGTTCCATAAAAAACATCGGATATGCGCACTACTGCAACAAATGCCTTAACAGAGGCGTGGAATTTGCAGCAATACCAAGGGATACGTCATGCAAGCTGTGCGGGAACGCACTTGAGACATCAGGAAAGGTGTGGCTGGGCAGGCTCTACAACGAGGAAACGCTTGGATCCATGAAAAATGCAATGCTGGAGTCCGTGAATTACGACAAGAAAAGCATCGGGTTGGTAGAGTCGATGTCAGAGGAGCTGCACGATCCCCTTTATTATTCAATACCAAGAATCACGAAGCGCATGGGGATAGGCTCGGTGAGCACCTCGGGGTTAATCGAAATGCTGAGGAAGAAGGGGTATAGGGCGTCAAGGACCCACATGTCCAGCTACGGCATAAAGACGAACGCAGGCATAAAGGAGCTAGGTTCCTGCGTGCGCGCCCTTTCAAAAGGTATATAATACCTGCCTTACTTCCGCTTTTAGCCGATTTTAGATGATATTGCAAAAAGAATAAATATAATATGCGCAGCTATTATACTCTTAATAAAGCGCGTTGGGTGAGGTTGATGAGAAGCGGGGGTATGAGATGGATAACGAAACCGAACACTGTTGCAGGTGCGGATCGATAATATACACCTTTTCCAGGGGTACTGCTGCAAGCGACGGGACTAATTACTGCATAAAGTGCGCGGAGGAGATCGACAGAAAATATCTTTCCAGGAACATATGCTCCGTCTGCACTAAGTTGTTGGGAAAAGACGAGGTCAAATTCGTGATGCCCTCCAGGCTTTACAGCAGCTATTTCTTCGACAAAATTCCCATAGAGTACAGGCTGATGTGCGTCAAATGCTACAGGAAGGCGGAAAAGCTCAATATGGTAAGGAGACCACTCGTGAAGATAGGGCAGATACGCCTCAGGCTCAGGAGGGCGATAGCAAGAAGATCAGCAGTGAAAATAGAGTACAGCGGTTGATTACTTCTTTGAGTTTATCACGATCATGTGGCACTCCTTCTCGAATCCGAGGGCGCCCTTGAATACCTGTGGTTCCATCGTTATCGTGCTGTCGGAATAGGGGTCGTTTATGTAGAACGTGTCCTTGTCATAGCCCTTTATGACGACCCAGTGGGGTGAGGGCTCGAGATACGGGTTCAGTACGCTTGCATTTACAAGCACTATGGGTATCTTTCCCGAATTTATCTGCCTCTTTATCATGTTTATTGTCGTGATCCCGTATTGCTCCTTTATGTTGAGCCCCTTCGCCTTCTCCTTTATCTCGTTGAACGAGGCGCTGAGCGTGTCAAGGTTTATCCCTTCATACACTGCAAGCTTCTTCTCGTATCCCTCGTCTTTCGCATTGCTTATTATGTTGGCCTTGGCGCCCCTTTTCGCAAGCGCATATGCTATCCCGTACCTTGATCCATGCCATACGCTGCCGTTGACAGCCTCCTGCCATATCTGGAACTCGAGGTCCTTCTTCATCTTGAGGTTCTTGTTGAGATATTTGAGTATCATCATTGCAGAAGCGGCGGAGCTCGTGAATTCCTCGGTTTGAGCGTAGTTCGGTATGTCAAAAATCTTGGATTCTCTTAGTTTGGGCCTTTTTGGGGTCTTTTTCTTGCTCTTTACCATTGTTACACCTTGATGAACCTATATGCAGGGAGGGAGATTTGTTCAATTACTTTTGAACTCCCGTAGGCCTAAGCCAACGGATCTTGAGTCCGCCGCGTTTGACCGTGCTCCGCCATCCCTGCACAAGGACTATATTTTTATTGCATTAATTAAAAGATATGCTATTCCCGGGTTTATCTGAGATATGTATGACCTTCCTAAATATATATACCTTTCCTTATCTTTGGAATTGGGACATAAGTCTGCTCTAATCCTTTACAATAATTACATACGCCCTTTT
>CAZFUA010000059.1:0-6515 GCA_964521995.1 Microcaldota archaeon | reverse complement strand
AATATCAGCTCGGAGTGCCTTAATTTTATTTTTAAGGTGATGCAAATCAATGTTTTTATTAATGTTTTCTATAGCATTTGGGTTAATGTCCGTAGCGATAATACTTTTTGCTTTTCTGGCCAAGAAAACGGATATGGCTCCTGTCCCAGCAAATGGTTCCAACACCTTATCCGTACTATTGACTTTTACGGACCTGATTATTAAGATGGTATCAACCGAAGGGGAAAATACATTTGGGAGAACCACTATCTTCTTACCCAGTACGTCAACAGAATAAGGACTTTCCATTTTCCTCATTCTGTCTGCCTTTTTTGCCTGTCCTGTCCTTGCCAGCCGATCTAAAGAAATATTTTTCATGATTTAACTAAGGTAATGATTTATTAAAATAAGCTATGCTAGTAATATGGGCTATCATTCATCACGGTGGACCAATCAACCTAAATTTGATATTATTAATCTGGGAAAAGATATCATGAAACAAAAAGGGAAGGCAGTGACAGAGAGGGATCTGTATTACGTTGCCGTAAAGGCTTTTCTTGAAAAGGACGGGAAATTTTTCATCTTCAAGGACAGGTACGGCGATTGGGACATACCTGGTGAAAGAATCCAAAAACACGAGTTCGATGTGCCTCTTGAAAACGTCCTAGACCGGAAAATCAGGGAAGAACTCGGTGCCTCTGTCAGATACAGGCTAGAAAAACCTATAGTTTTTATGAGGCATGAAAGAAAGGAGATGGACAGGGATGGCTCCTCTGTCAGGATTTTTGCCATAGGTTATAAGGCTACTTTTCTGAATGGCAGGATAAGGCTCTCGGATATGCATACCGAATCAATGTGGGCGCCGATTAAAAGTTTTGATCCTAATGGTTATTTCAATGGCGGCTGGCTTAAAGGAATAGAAGAATACCTTAAAATCCGCAGGAAATAATTCAACCGCGACAAGGATTGTAGAGAAGCTACTCAAGGTTCTCCAGTTCCATGTCGTCGTCTATGTTTCTCATTCTTTTCTTTATTCCGTCCTCGGTGTATTCCGGGAAATCCACCCCGGTTACGACGATCATGACCTTGAGCGAGTCCTTCTGCATATCGTTGTCTATCCTCGCGCCCCACTTCAGCATCGCATCGCCGCTTATCCTGCTGGAAATGTCCTGGAACACGGTTTCCGCTTCTCTTAGTGTAAGGCTTTCCCCTCCTACTATGTTCACGAGAGCCTTCCTTGCGCTTCCGAGATCCGCATCGAGCATCGGGCTCTTTATCGCGTTTTCAAGCGCTATGGTCGCCCTGTTCGTGCCTCCGTTGGTCGCAGCACCCTCGCCGCTTCCTATTACGGCATAACCGGAGTCCTTGAGCACGGTCTTCAGATCAGCAAAGTCTATGTTCACCATTCCCGGCTTTGTTACCATTTCGACTATGCCTTTTGTGGCTCCTGCAAGAACCTCATCGGAAACCCTGAATGCCATGTTCAACGGAAGGTCAGGCGCCACCGAAAGCAGCTTGTCATTGTGTATTATTATCGTCGTGTCGGTCACCCGTCTTAACTTTGACAGGCCCTCAAGCGCATTCCTCATCCTTGTCTTTCCCTCGCTCGAGAACGGAAGAGTTACTATTGCAACCGTAAGCGCTCCGGAGTCCTTGGCTATCTGGGCTATTGTGCTTATTGATCCAGTGCCCGTTCCTCCTCCCAATCCGCACGTTATGAATACAAGATTCGCATCCCCGAACACATGTCTTATTTCTTCCTTGCTTTCTACCGCCGCACCCTCTCCGACTTTTATGTCGCTTCCGGCCCCGAGCCCCTTTGTCATCTTCTTGCCAAGAAGCACCTTCCTTTCAGATCTTGTCTTTACAAGATGCGCGGCGTCTGTGTTCATTGCTACAAGAGTGGCGCTCTGCACGCCTATGCTGTATAACCTGTTTATCGTATTGCTGCCGCTGCCTCCCGTACCAACAACGAATATCTTGGGCTTTGCGCCCTCTATAAAGCGGAGAATCTCCTCGTCATCCGGGCTCAATGCCTCCATCGAATCACTGCAAATCGTCTATAATTAATGGCACACAAAAGATAAAAAGCTATGTAGTGAAATAGATAATGAAAAGAAAGGTCTATTGCTTAAAGCGATAAAATGGACGAGAGAAAGGATCTACTGTTGAAAAACGGGGTAAAGGACATAAAGCTGAAAAAGGGGATGAGCACCTCCGGGCTCATAGAATCCATGAGGAACATTGGCGGATTCTCGGCTCAGCACATGGTGAAGGGAATAGACATACTAAGGGAAATGACATCCAACAAGGACTCATTCAATTTCCTCTCATTCCCTGCAGATATAATATCCACCGGGCTGAGGGGCGTGATAGCGAGCTCCGTAAAGTACTTCGATGCCATAATAACGACGGGAGGAACCCTTGACCATGACATCGCAAGGGCTTACGGCGGCAAGTACTCTATCGGGGAATTCAATGCTGACGATGTTGAATTGCACAAGATGGGGATTTACAGGCTTGGGAACGTATTCATAGAGAACAGGGAATACGGGCTTAAGCTTGAGGAGAGCTTCAACGGCATAATGAAGGACATCTACAATTCAAAGGATCACAAGACCGAATACTCTGCATCGGAGCTCATACGCGAGTTCGGAAAGAGAATGACCGACGATTCGTCCATAGTGAGGCAGGCGTACCTGAACAACGTTCCCATATACAACCCCGGGATACTCGACGGGGCGTTCGGCACCGCATTGAGCATATTCTCGCAAACCCATGAGTTCAAGCTGAACCTAATAAATGACGAGCTTGAGCTGAGCAACATCTCCTTCGATAACAAGGTGACTGGTGCGCTCATGATAGGCGGAGGTATAAGCAAGCACCACGTCATATGGTGGAACCAGTTCAAGGGCGGCCTTGATTATGCTGTTTACATAACAACCGCAACGCAGTATGACGGGAGCCTTTCAGGGGCAAGACTAGAAGAAGCTGTCTCATGGGGCAAGGTAAAGGAGAAAGGGAGACACGTGACCATAGACGGCGATGCAACGATAATACTGCCCATAATGATGTCCGCATTAGATATGGTGTGAACGTGGGTTTGGTAGATTCTTGTTTCCTCATCTCTTACAGAATCTTCTTAATTTTCCGGAAAGTCCTCCATACTCTCTATTTGAAATGGTCATTATTCACAAATCTTCTTGCCAAATAGAGAATAAGAAGTATTACAAAAATCACTATAACAAAGGCATAAATCTCCTTGTCTGGCCAGGCCGCTGCCCCTGCAGCATATGCTGTTGTTGCTGCCGATGAACGCATGGTTGTTGCTTTTGACTGCTTCATTGTGCTCGTGGACGACGTCGATGAGGATGTGGAGATTGTCGTGGATGTGCTAAACAGCGGCGCCAATGTTCCTGTAGTAAATGTGCCATTGCCGTATAGGGTTTCACTTGCACCTTCGGTGCTAAACGTGTACGAGGACGAAGCCCTTACCGGCGAACTTGTACTGTTATAAAACAGGGATGTTTTCTCCCCAACGCATGGAAGCGTACTGCAATAAAGTTCACTCGCCCATAATAGCACAGGAACGTGTGAAAGGCTGCTAGAATTATACGGTGTATACGTGGCCTTTTCAATATCGCCATAGAACGGCTCTAGGTGATACCATTCAGTCATTAAACCAGTGAATTCAAATGTATAATTATTTCCGCCTGTAGCTATTCTTCCACTACTTACAAAATGTGTGCCCCCTCCAGTATCGCAGATGGTGCTGGTAATGCTATTTGTACTTATGTCCTCTATGAACATGTCAACTTTGCTCCTGTTAAAATACATCGATATCAGTACCTTGTCACCGCTGTATATCGGCATGGTGGATGTTGCATTATTTACAAGAAGTTGCACCTGCGGAGACCAACACTCCAACTCTGCCGTAAAACCAGCAGGCGAAGGATAATTAAAAAAATTGTACGAAATGCCTGCCTGATACCAATAACCGGTGTTTGAATATCCATTCAACAGGTACGAGGGTCCATTGCCTCCCTGCTCTGATTGGGGCACTGCAGTAACGAAGTATGCTAACGATGTGTAATTATCCAGAAAGGTCACTCCAATCTGTTCATCATAAGACTGGGAGTGTGCTACATTTATGATTAAAAACCCAGCAACAAGAAAACAGATTGCAAAATAATGTAGTTTCATTTAGTCACACTTTAAGGATAATCCATACCTAACTTATTAGGTTTATCCTCTGGTTTACTGCAAGAGTACGCGTGTTGTATCTTCCCCTCCTCTCTATCTCTTTAAGTCTATTCTTGACTGTTTTGCAATTGCTAGAATTGCGTGTGTACCCATTCATAAACTCTGTGAAATTGTTTTTGTCTACGGATCTTTTCATCAGCAAAAGGTCAAGAGCCATTTCTTCAATTGAATCAGACATTTCAGACAATCCAAAATCTATTATATACACAACCTTGTTTCTTCCTATGATTATATTTGCGGGGGTATAGTCACCATGGGTTATCCCATTGTTGTGCAATGTAGCTGCGTATTTTCCAAGAGTTTTGAATACTCTCATGATGTTGGTGCTTTTATTGCCTTTGATGAGGATGTCGTGCAGATTCCTGCCATCTATGCGGCTCATAAGTATGTCATATCTGTCCACAAGTAACAGCGTTGGTGTTCTTACGCCAAAAGATGATGCTATACTCATTATCTTGGCTTCCTTTTTGGTTCTTTGGGTTCTTAAGCTTTCATCCAGACTTTTTACTCTATAACGTTTTTCTATTCTTCTTTTTAGTATGCAATCAATACCTATGTATCTTACTGCATAAACGTGCGATTCTGCTCCCTCTGATAGTTTTCTCATCATGCTATCACCGCTCTGTCTATCCTGTATCTCTGGTTTACTGTGCATTCTGATTCCTCTGGGATTAAACCCCCTCCGAACATCTTTTCAGCAACCAACGCTATCATCGCCCCGTTATCTGCGCTGAACTCGTCCGGAGCTACCCCGAACTTTATCCCGTGAGATCCTGCTATGGTTTCCAGCATTTCTCTGAGCCTTCTACTCTGTGCCACGCCTCCGCAAAGCACTAATTCCTTCTTTCGAGTGAGGAATCTCGCCCTTTCGGTGGCCTCGCAGAGCATTGAGAACGCGGTTTCCTGAATCGAATATGACACGTCCCTAACGCTATGCCTTTTGAGAAGGCCAATAGCATTCGTCATCAATCCTGTGAAAGTGAAGTCCATGCCCTTAACAGTGTACGGCATTTCTATGTATTTGCCACCCTTCGCGACTTTTGCCACGGTCGAGCCCCAAGCCGGATTCATCTTTGCCTCTCTTGCAAATGTGTCGAGCATGTTTCCGATTCCTATGTCGAATGTCTCTCCGTATATGTGGTAATGCCTGTACTGGTCATTTACGATTCCTAGTATCTGTGAGTTGCCCCCGCTTACATAAAGCGCAAGCGGATCTTTCATTTTCGAAAGTATCCTTGCGACCTCGACATGGGCCACAGCGTGATTAACAGGGATCAAAGGCACCCTCAATCTTTCCGAAAGCGCCAGCGCAGCAAGCTGCCCTACTTGCAAACACGCGCCGATTCCGGGCCCCTTGGTATAGCCTATGGCCTCTATGTCTGAGAGCTTCACTCTTGAGTTCTTTAGGGCGCTTAGCAATGTTTTCCTTACGTTGCTCGAATGGAAATCAGCAACTTTCGAGGGTATTATGCCCCTGTCCGTTATGCGGTACATGTTCCTTTCGTTTGCGACTGTCTTTCCATCGTCCACAATCCCTATTCCAAGGGTGTGTGCGCTGCTTTCGATCCCGATTATAGCCATATGCTCATGCCATAGGATTAGTTAGCGGGTTGCTAACACAATTATTTGATTATTAATCTCATCAAGCTACATCTATGCTTGACTCCTTGTAGCCTATGCTTATGAGCGCCTTCTTAGTGGCGAGCTTGTGCTCACCCTGCAATTCTATCAAATTGTCCTTGCTCGTGCCGCCGCACGCAAGAACGCGCTTCAAACTCTTCGTCGTCTCCTCTATCTCGTCAGGGTTTATGCCCTCAACGACAGTAACGTACTTCCTGAACTTCGCCTTCTTCGTGTATACCTTTATCTTCGTTTCCGTTTCCCTGTCTAGTATGTTGCATACACACAGCTCTGTAGGCAAGCCGCATCTTGGACAAATCTCAGCCATTTAGACCTTTGCACCTCTCTCCTTAAGTATAGTCTTAATCCTTGCTATCGTCCGCCTTATGTCGCGCGTCTTCACAACCTTGCTTGAAACCCCTGTGCTTGCAATCTTCCTTCTCTCTATGTTTAATTCAAGAACAAGCTGTCCAAGTGTTGTTTTTAGTGACTCGTCCGATAAGGCCCTAATGTCCTTTATCTTGATAGTAACACCGATAAATATTTTATGTACTATTAAGCTTTTAAATACTACTCTTTATTTTGCATAAATCGAAGTACAGGGATTTGCGGGCAACGCTATTTATCAATCTGCTTGACATGGTGTTAACAAT
>CAZFUA010000058.1:0-6579 GCA_964521995.1 Microcaldota archaeon | reverse complement strand
CCAAATCACTAGGGAACCCAATTATTATTTACCCATCGTATTGTGGGTCAGAGCCTCGAAAGTATATTCTGGTAACCTATTTATATCTAAAAAAACAAAATTGTTATGTGATAAAATGGTTACCCTTGAGACAAGAAGGGACTTTCTAAAGAAGGCAAAGAAGCTGGCGGTGACTGCGGCATTGGGCGGCACGGGCTACGTAGCGTACAAATACATGTCCGTCACAAAGCAGCAGGTAGAATTCGGGCCCGTAGTGGACGATCTGCGCATGAGCGGGCAACAACTGAGCGATTATCTTGGCATAAGACCAGAAAGGCCGACGCTAGCGATGACACGCGAGGCGTGGGTCGGATGGGCAGGCCCGTCCATGTACGTTTTCAGGAGGGTGAACATCACAACTCCGTATCTGGAAAAGGAACAGCAGCTCAACAACTGGAATTACGTGCTGTTCAGGGAACGGAGAATAGAGCCATTGACCAATGAGCTGTGTGCAGTGAGCCCCGAGATAAAAAGGGCGGTGGATCACAGATACAGATCGATACTTAGGCGTTAACTTAACATAACGAATATAAATCTCAATCTGTGAATGGTTAAGTGATAAAATGGAAGCAAGTCAAAAAGACATACAGGAGAAAAAGAAGGAGAACCTCTCGCTAAGGAATATAGTAAGAAAGCACATGGAATACGGCGTTGTTGCCCTCGTAGCCGTAGGAACAATGACGCTGGTTAACAATTATAAGCACCAGCGCCACGAATACCAGAACCAAAACGCATTCAACACGGTGCAGAACATAGAAAATAAGGTATTCATCGACAGGCTCAGGCTAAGCGGCGGACTGAGCGGCGCATCGTGGCGACCGCCACAAATGGATGCCCCTACACCGCAATACTGGACGTCCCCAACCATATTCCTGGACTTTCCCCGTTACAGCAAAACGAAATAGGCAAGGAAATCGTAAAGGTGGTAAGCGAATGCGGCAAGGCCGTAGGGAGCAATGCCAAACCGTACTTTAGGGAAAAGGCATCTGCCTCAGGGACTAAAATCAGCCTAAGAACAAACTGATTTACTTCGTTATTTAGAACCTCCAACATTATATGGGGATATTTGAGTGATGAAATGCTTAAGCAAAGCAGCAAGGATAAGGTCAAATTATGGGAAAGCGTATGGGGCTTTAACGGCGGTCGCGCCAGCAGCAGCTATGGACCCTACTTCACGGCGAATATGGACATGGAAAATAAACGTGTCCTAGAGCTCGGTTGTGGCGATCTTACATTTTCAAGATATAACCTAATTGACATGAAATACGCCGGATTGGATATTGCAGGCAGGGCGCTAAAAGGCGCAATGATCAATTTCCCAAACGGATCATTCGTACAGGCAGACGCGACGGTCATCCCTTTCAAGGACATGTCCTTCGATGTTGTTTTCGCAATAGAGACGATAACATGTGCCGGCAGGGACGCCGATGGGATCCTTAAGGAGGCAAGCAGGGTACTGTCTAATAAAGGCACCCTATTGTTCGACGTAGTGCATGCTGATCTGTATAGGCACAGTCCGAACCACAAGCCGTATGTGGAGGAGATCGGCCGCGAAAACTACGGAACTCTCTTAAGGGGCAAAATAACCGGTATCGATCTTATAGTTTACGATGAGCAGGAAATCTCCGGACTTCTAAGAGAGAGCGGATTGGGGGAAAGGCAAATAAGGGCATTCACCATATACGAGCATGAAAATATGGGCGTACCTGTATACCAAAGGATGCCCAAAGGGCCTTACGACGATGTAAAGTCCAGCATATTGGTAACAGCAGCGAAAAGCTGAATGATCCTCTATAACAATTAATTAGAATTTCCAGGGATGTTCGAGAAACATATCATTAGCGCAGCATCGATGGTAAACAATAAAGGCAATTTATATAAGCATGCAGGACGAAAATAAATAGAGTGGTATTATGGGTACAAAAAGCAAAGTTGCTATGGGTGTAAGTACGTTTGCCATGGCCGCAACGATGGTGGCAGCACAGAATGCCAAAAAGGTCAATGCAAAGGATACAGTGTACAATACTGTCAAGGTAGAGCAGTCGACTGACGGGAAGCTGTTAGTGTATACTGACAATTTCAAGCTGACTGATACAGGCCATCCTGATGTTCTGGGATTGATAAGGATGACTACGGACAAGAATGACAGCTCTGCAGGGTGCAACAACTTTACCAGGACATTCGAAGACAAAAACAAGGACGAAAACCCTGATCTTACCGACGTGCAGAAAAAGGAACTGAGCGGCGAGGTCAGCAAGACATTCAAGGCATGCATGCTGAGGCAGCAGTGAATGGTGTTGCGCTGCAGTAGAAAGAACAACTTAGAATTTCTAATATTTTTGAGAATTATTGAAAGGTCATAATTTGACAGCCACGTGCAGAGAGATTCCAATGGTAAATCTTAGCCGAACCAGCGGGCTTCCGGCTCTGTTAAGACACGACCACATAGAAGTGCTTAACACGCAGCTGAATTCCTTTGGTGCAGATACAAGCAGCGTATTCTTCAAGTGCATAGACGAAAATACCCATTCCATTTACAAGCATGCGTTCGATAGCAGGATTATTCTAAGGTACTATAAGTGGAACGGGGACAGCACGCCATTAAGTACTGGCAATGCAAATCCGCTGGTGCGTGAGTTCAACCAGCTTTTTAGGATGTATGAGCATAAGCCAGAAAACATAACAATGCCGATAGCCCTCGGAGTGGCGGATTTAATGTGCATAGGATATTTCAGCGAATATGTAAAAGGGGATACAATGGAAAATATATTTCACCATCTTGGTCCTGATATGCAAATCAAGCTGCTTAAGGAGACCGCAGATACTGTTTTCATGTTGCACAGCAAGGGCATAGGCCACGGCGACATAAACAGAAGGAACATAATCGTGACGCCAAGCAATACAATAAAGCTGATAGACCCTTTGGTGCCATATGAGGGCTGCAGCGACGAATCCCTCATGAGAGAGGATAGAAGGGATCTTGCAGGTATCCTGTTAGACATAAGGTACATTAAAAGGGAGAATCACAGATACGTTTATAGCAAACAATAAACATTTGGAATTTCCAATACCATCTGAGAATTATGAATGAACCATGCTTATCGTGAAAATATTATATTGGTGATATTACGACTATGAAAAATAAGGCAGCTGCCAGCGCAGGTGCATTGGCTCTGACAGCACTGCTGGCCACAATGCCAAATGCAAAGAACAGTAGTACAAAAGGCGTTGCGAACAACGCTGTGGAGATAAGGAAATCCGAGAGGTTCGTAGTATGCACAGATCATTTCAAGCTGATTGGCAAAGACCATCCCGAAGTTAGCGGGTTATTAAGGTTGAAGACAAAGAGAAGGCATGAAAGTGGGCCATGGTACAATTTCAGTATCAGGTTCGATGGCAAAAATCAGCGCCCAGATCTTACTAACGCTCAGATGGATCAATTGAGCAAGGAAATGGATAGGACATTCAGTGCATGCAAGGAGAAGCCATGGGGCATTATGTGGCGATGGTAAGAATAACTTAGAATTTCCAATATTATTCTGAATTGCATTATCCTGAATGGTTAACTATTTATATATATGCATGTATATATATTTAAGGTGGTGCAATGGTCAAGGTAATATCTATCTCAGACAATGTTTACAGCGAGTTGGAGAAAATGAAAAATGGCGCGTCGTTTTCCAAGTTCATAGAGTCACTCATAGAAAAGGCGAAGAAAAGAGGAGACATAGCCAACATGGAGAGGTTTATAGGCATACTGACGGGCGAGGAGGCCGCAGACTGGAAAAAGGAAATAAAAGAGAGAAGAAGGAGCGCCAAGGCGCGAATGTTCAGGTGATTCCACGGTAATATTCGAAACAAGCTTTGTAATAGAGATAATGCGCAACAACAGGAAGGCAGTCGAATTGATGGAATCATATAAGGATAAGGAACAGGCATCCATTACAGTAGTGACTAGATACGAGCTGACAAGGGGCAGGAGGCTCTCTGAAGAAAAGCTAAATGATTTTATGGGAAGTGTTAACATAATTTATTTTGGGGACAAAGAGGTTGATGCATCCGTAGAGATATACAGGAACCTGAGAATCAAAGGCAAACTTATAAACGAGTTGGACATAATGATTGCCGGAATTGCCAGTGCGAATAACGAGACCCTTTTGTCGGCAGATGGCGATTTCAGGGCAATAGGCGGAGATAGAATAATAGTTATCTAGAATTTCCAATATTATTTGAGAATAGCTATTATTTATATCTGATACGTTGAATAACATGTGTGTTAAGGTGTAAAAATGGATACTACAAAGGGCAAAGCGAATGAAGGTGCACTACAAAAACTTAGACGTGGAGCCAGTTTAGGTACCATGGCCCTGCTAATAGGTGCTACTGGTACGGGACCAGTCAGTTGCAGAAGCAAAGACCCAGTAGTGAATATGAGTAAGAGACAGACGGTATTAAGACAGGATGACTATCTTAAGATTACCCAGACAATTACAACTACCAAAGATGGCATTGTTAAATTTAAAAAGGAAGTCAAACCGACTCTAAACGATACGCGTTTTAAAGGTCTTATCAGCACTGATGGATATTTGGGTGGAATCATTATTACCATAGGGAATCAAAAGAACAACAATCATGATTGTGGATATACCGTCTCAATTTATCCTGCAGGCGTTGGTGATTTCGACATCGATAAGAGGGGAATGACGGAATTAAACAAACTGATATCAGAGGAAGTTGATACATGCCATAAACATTTTAAAGACAATGTTCAAAATAATGAAAAATAAGATGCAAACGCTTGGATATTTTTGAGTTCCATAAATTTAGAACAAAAATGCAATCTTCAAAAAGCTTATGTTCCGCATTTATGGAATTATAGGGCATCCTGGTGAAAGGGGCGCTATTGTTCGCAAAGCGCCCCATGAAAAAATGGCTTTCCCTCGAGATGGGTTTTTTGGCTCATTTTCATGGAAAATAATTTTGGCATTCCATTGATATGGGATAAGTGTTCATAATACCGGAACTGCGACATGTAAATCCCTTCGACGACAAAATAAGCCCCGCATTTGTCCGTTATGCGCGCCAAATCTTGTTTGTAATAATTTGTATGGCTACGATAATCGTTCAATACGCGGCAAATAAAAGGAAAATAGGATTTTCCAAGATAAATTGAGAATTACTAAAATAATATTGTAATTAGACAATGTTTGAGGTGTTCTACATTACAAATCTATTTATATTAATCATGATTAATATTGGAATGTTGTGATGGGGACAATCAAAACAAATACAAAGCAAATCAGCAACGCTGGCATATCCAAATTGCAATCGGCAGGAAATTGGCGCGTAATAGAGTACAGGGCAAAATACGCCAAAGGGAAGGTAGCCAAGGCAGCAGCAGACGCCCTGTTGCGCACTGACAGGTCTGTAGCACTTAGCCGTGTAGTTTCCCACAGGCTATTTGCAATGTATTCGGGAAGGTCGGAAGGCACTGACAGTGTTGTTGAGCATGTCTTTGGAAGGATCATAGACTCAGGGAATATACATTGCTCCTACATGCAGTTGTTTAGTGATGTACAGGAATACATAATGAGATCTGAACTGAGCGATAACCTTTATACGATGCTTAGGGAAGCGAGCATTCAATAAGAATTAAATCTTAAACTGATTTAGAAATTCTAATATAGTATTATATACAAATAAAAAGGTGATAAATTGGAAACGAAGCCCAAGACAAGGCATCCCGAAATAGCAATGCTAATATCGAGAAACAAATGGCGCACGGTCAAGCTGAGGGCAAAGGGCTCGGACGAGGGGCTTGCAATAGCCGCGGTTGATGCACTGTTCTATACTGGAAGATTCAGGGAGCTCAACAACGTCATAGCGCATAGGCTCGACGATCCTGCATTGAGAAATTCAGACGAATCTAATGCAATAGTAAAGCATATCCTTGAAAGGCTCGTAGAGATTCCAGAGAATCGCATACCCTCATTGCTTACTGGGGAAAATCTGCAAAGGATAGATTCATCTTCGGAATTGAGCAGATATTTCTGCTCGTTGTTAAGAGTAGACGGAAGCAAATGAGATAAGCCGTTAAGCCTGTTCGGCCCAGAGCGCGCTCATTCCTCCTTGTCTTTCCTCAAGAACTTCAGCCATGCATATGTAACACCGCCCACCAGAACAGAGGTCGTAACTACAGCATATAGTACTGACGTATTAACACCACTGTTCATGTGCATCATGGATTGGGTCGGATGGATTATGCTGTTGCTCTGAAGCAGTATGTGCGACTGCTTTAGAATATTAGTTACTCTCGGAAACCTTGCCACTACCGCACCGCTCGCCGCGGCCATGGCCAGTGCTAAGGCCTCATCGCTTCTTATGAACCTACCAATCATCTCCTTCGCCGATCTGCTTTTCGTGGCGTTGGTCAAATTATCACACTAATATTATGTGTTTCCAGATATAAATACCTTTAGAGAAACAAGGGATTGGGACATAAGTCAGTTTTTCCCATACCATAGAAGATTGTGCCACAGT
>CAZFUA010000057.1:0-6785 GCA_964521995.1 Microcaldota archaeon | reverse complement strand
GGTCTGTCTTTTCTTTGCAAGCCCAATAAGCTCGGTGAGGCTCTTCCTAAACTCGCTGGTTTGCATATAATCTGCAAAGCCTCTGAATGATGCATTGTACCAGTATGTGTTTATGGAGTTCTTCAGTGGATGTCTGAGACCTCCTAATCCCTTCATGTGCTTGTAGCGTATATGGTGCCTTTTCAGGCCCGCCGCGAGCCTTTTCTCGTTGAACTGGGGGTTAGCTCTTGATTTTGGTATGGTGCGTATGTCTACTAATTCCTTTATCCCGAACGTATCTAGTACTTTCATAAATTCGCTAAGCTTACGTGTAGAATGGCCTACAGTGAAAATGATCAGCTTATTTTTAGCCATGCATCGCCGCCTTGTCTATTTCCCTCAGCTCCTTGATCCTGACCTGTGCTTCTCCCCTTATCGGGAAGTGCATCAGATATACTCTTGAGTTGTGAATATCCTCCTGCCAGCCAAACTTAAAGTCATTGCCTCCAGTAAATTTTGAATAAGTAACCTTTCCTATAAAGCAGACGATCTTCGGTTCATTTATGGAAATAGCCCGCAGGATTCTTTTCCTGCCGTTGCGCTCTTCTCCTCGCTTTAACTGGGACACATCGCGTGATGGCCTATCTATTATATTTGTGAAGTTTAGGTTGTAGACGGGCAGAAACCTTGTCTCATATACCCTCTTCAGCGTTCTGTCATTTTTTAGACTATTAAGATCCTCTTTAATCACGCCGGAACGGTTCAGCAGGTACCAGAACATCTTATTGTTTGAAAAAGGGACTCCCCTCCTGTACGATCCATAATGTGGGTTAATCCCCACAAACATAATTCTGGGCCTCTTGGATATCTTGTATCTGATCGTCAATATCACCTAGGCAAATGGTTGCACAATCACTTGCTATACCCAGTTAACTCAGGGTTATAAAGGTATCTCCTAATAAAACTTTTGCCGATGAACTCGCGAGCAATTAATCATAAATTATATTGACATTGATATTAATATAAAAGGACTTTTATATAGCCTTGGAAAAGCTAGACATGAAAGCTACGGTTCTAGCGCCTGTTCGCAACGATGTGGTAGCAGGTTCGAATCCCGCCGAGTCCATTACCAGAATTTGTCGCGTTGGTTCGGCGTATCTCCTTTTCAGTTTAATGGAATACTCTTCCTGAACTCCAATACCTTGGGTTTTGACAGACGGCAAAAACTATATAACTTAACAGCGCAGCAATAACTATATGGACAATAAATTAAAGAACAAACTAATAGGTATAGCAAAAAAATATATAAATAACGACCTGTCTCATGACTTTAGCCACGCTTACAGGGTTATGAACCTTGCAACTAAAATAGCGATAGCAGAAAAAGCTGATCTCGACATAGTTGTACCTGCAGCCCTCTTTCATGATATATTTGTGTATAAGGGATCCCCAAAATACAACGTAGAGCACGAGGAAAGCGCAAAATTTGCCGGCAAGATGCTACTTAAAATTAAAGAATATCCAAAAGAGAAAATAGAAGGCGTTGTATACGCAATAATTGTATGCTCTTTTTCCAAAAATATAAAGCCGAAACTACTAGAGGCAAAAGTTCTTCAGGATGCTGACCTATTAGAATCGACCGGTGCAGTTTCTATAATGCGAACGTTCGGATCCTCCACGCCGATGCACATAAATTCATATTATGATCTAAAGGACCCATTTTGCCATAAGCGAAAACCCAATGACCGGAAGTACTCGTTAGATCTATTTTTTACACGCCTTCTTAAAGCAGGTGATAGGATGCATACCAAAACTGCAAAGCGACTTGCACTGCGTCGTAATGCCTTCCTTAAAGAGTTTATTAATGAAATTCGAGACGAGATTAAGGAATAAACATCTAAACAATCGTTAATATATCTAGGTAAGCTGATGGAAAAGAGAAAGAGTAACAATAATCAGGAAAACGAGTCAAAAAGGTCACAAGCCGATGTAGTGTTTACAAGGAAATACCTAGATGCAACCGCAGGGAAGGGATGTTATGAAGAAACAAACTTGGATTCCCCAGAGACACTTATTGCTGCAAAAGAAAAGCTACGACCTTTAAAATATCTTTTAAGCACACCGAGAGAAATTGTTTCAGTAGGTGTGGGTTCTGGAGCGGAATTATTTGCACTTATGGACATTTTCAAATCCCAAGAGGTCAAGATAACGGGCCTCGATTTATCTGCAAAAACGCTTGAAACCGTAAAGGAACGTTTAGAAAGGTATCATTTAACCCCGAATCTAACCTTGGGAAGTGCAATAGATATGCCCTTTCCTAAGGATAATGTAGATGCATTTGTGGAATCTTCACTACTTCATGAGATTTACAGCTATGTTTCAAACGGCAGAATGGCATGGAAAAAGGCAATAACAGAAGTAGCAGAAAAATTATCAGAAAATGGAATATTCCTTTTAAGGGATTTTTCTACCCCGCAAGAAACATACGTAAAGCTAACTTTCAAAACTGATTTTGCCAGAAATTTTTATACTTATTTTTCTAAATATTATCGTACATTTGAAGGTTGGGACTCAACAGATTTGGATAAGATAGAGGATAAGAGAAAATCAAATACTAGTGACTATCCTAGCCTAGATTCTACGTCCTCTACATTGATTAGCTTACCAATAGCGGCCGAGTTTATGTTACACTTTAGATATTTTTATGAAAATTATATGAACGGTACAACGAACTTTAATGATACGAAATGGAAAGAAATAAATGAGACATATCTAATTCCACACCCAAATAGCACTAAGACTGTGCCAATGTCAAGAGAAGAATACGTCCAAACGGTGTTGAATGTAGCTAATACTGCCATAAAAGATACTAATTATAGACTTATATGCATACAAAACGCTGTTTCACAAAGACTAGAAACTACTGAATTTTTTGGGGAGCACTTTTCTCTGAGGGCGGGTGGAGATCAAAATAATTCTGAAGAGCTACTCCTCCAAGTTACTGAGAAGATGGAACTGGTGTTTAGAAAAGTTAGAAAATAGGTGCCCGATTATGTGCGGTTGAGGAATAGGAAAGCGTTATGACCTATCTTGCTCGTCATTTTCTTTATTTTGACATTTTCAACCCTCGATAAAATTAAACTGACTTTATCTATAGAGTTTGTATTGCATCTAAAAAATAGATAGCCCACATTATGCATTCTTGCAGCGTTGAATATACCTATGTATGGTTTAAGTCCGTATTTGTCATATGTCCTAATCGCTATAATTGGTTGGTGTCTTGCATCTGGATATTCTTTTAAAAAATACTTAGAAAAATATTCTATATCTCCCACATATGGAGGATTTGCTATAACCAGATCTATCTTTTTAGAAACAGGGGAATTCAGCCATTTATCTTTTCTATTTTTAAAAAATGAGATATTATTTATTTGATTATAAGCTGCATTATCTTTGGCCGATCTTAAAGCTCTGGCGGAAATATCATACGCATAAACCATTTTCTCAGGAAATCTCTTTGCTATAGAAATAGCTATTATCCCGCTTCCAGTACCAACATCAGCGATTATATTTATTCGTTTTTTATATTTATTTATTAGCTTAATCGCAGTGGATATAAATAAAATAGTTTTTTCATCCGGTATAAAAACTCCTTTTCGTAAAATTATTTTTACGGCACTAGGTAAGATAATTACTTTTTGTTCATTTTTAAATATATCTCTTGCAAGTTTTTTTATGTTTATCATAAATGTTAATTGGCCAGAATATATTAATAGTGTTTACTACTAACTATTATCAAAAATACAGCACACTTTACATCGTATGTGCGCCAAGTCCACAAAATTATATCCTCCCGACTACCCTGCCCTCTATCTTGGCGTAGCACTTGAGCCTCGCTGCAAGGTCCTATCTTATCTCGTCTGCCGTGGGGATCAGCTTCGCGTTGTCTGCCGCTATCGCCGACTCGGCTACCTCGCCGCCACGTCGCCTGTATTTTGCAGCCGAGCAAGGAACACCTTCTAGTAAGCATCTCTGCGACTGCTTCGCTTTTGAGCGCCCCCTGTGCCCGCGGTCCGGTCAGCTCAGCTTATGCTCCTTGCAATCCTTGAGAGGCGATGGCCCTTTGCCTTCATCTCTAATTCGTAGAACATGCCGAAAGCCAGCTTCTGGACATTGAGGCCCTTGTCTGCGAGCCTTTTCTGCAGCAGGGCGAGCATGCTTACCGCGCTTTCCGGGCTCGATGGCTCCGCGAACAGGTGCGCGAAAGGATTCAGTACGATGGAAGTTACCTTGAGCTGTGCGGCTATATTCTCTATCTCGACTGCCGCCTTTCCGACAACGTCCTCCTGATGCGACTCGTCGCTCTTCTCGAAGTTTGCGAAGACCAGCAGCGCATTGTCCGCCCTTACAGGTTCAGCCTTCTCCACGATTTTAGAGCGGCCCTGCTCCGTAGGGGTCATTATCGCGTATTCAACATGCCAAGCGAGAAATCTCATATACATCATCCAATCCTAATCTTGCAATCGCATGTATAAAAGCGTACCGTGCTCCCTAAATGCACTTTCAGATACGGGGAGCGTAGGGAAGGGGAACCGGTCCCAATCTTGAAATCCATTTCTCCAAGCGGGGTTTCGGGTTAAAAAGGTTGCCATAAATATCTACTTGCATGAAAAAAGTGTATGGTGAAAACATGCCCAATAAGATAAGATGCGCGCACATATTGGTGGAGAAGCAGTCCCAGGCCAACGAAATACTCGAGAGGATAAGGAAAGGCGAGAGCTTCGCGTCTCTCGCAGCCGAGTACTCGCTTGACGGAAGCAGGAAGAATGGAGGGGATCTCGGCTTCTTCGGCAGGGGAGAGATGGTGAAGGAGTTCGAGAGCGCGGCGTTCGCACTTCAGGTCGGAGAGGTCTCCGGTCTCGTGAAGACCCAGTTCGGCTATCACATAATCAAGAGGACCGCATAGACCATTCAGGCGAATGCATGGACAACAGAGCCAGGTGTGACTGGGGTTTCAAGGACGACGCCCTTATGCTGAGGTACCACGATACGGAGTGGGGCGTACCGCTGCATGACGACAAAAGCATATTCGAGTTCCTTGTCCTGGAAGGCATGCAGGCAGGCCTCAGCTGGCAGACCGTCCTGCGCAAGCGTGAGAACTTCAGGAAGGCGTTCGACGGCTTCGATCCCCGGAAGGTGGCGAAGTACGACGCGAGGAAGGTCAAGTCCCTGCTAGGCGATGCCGGCATAATACGCAACAGGCTGAAGATCGTCGCGGCGATAAGCAACGCGAAGGCGTTCCTCAGGGTGAAGGGGGAGTTCGGCAGCTTCGACAAGTACATCTGGGGCTTCACGGGCGGCAGGCCCATAAGGAACAAATGGTCTACAATAAAGCAGATACCCGCAACGAGCAGGGAATCCGACTCGATGAGCATGGATCTTAAGGCGCGCGGGTTCAAGTTCGTGGGCTCCACGATCTGCTACGCGCACATGCAGGCGACAGGAATGGTCAATGACCATCTGGTCTCGTGCTTCAGATACAGGCAGGTCTGACATGCGCCTTTGCCATGCCAGAAGTATGTCATGCCGGCCGTGCAGTGCTTGCGCGGAGGCGCAAATAGCTAATTAAAGTTTGGTTACAATCCCTAAATGCTGTACTATGCTGTGTGGTAGGATGGAGAGGAGACATACCAGTCGAAGCAGGCGAAAGCTCCACAGGTGGGAAATCAAGCTCAGGAACATTGCTATACCAGCACTGCTCACCGCCGTGAGCATGATGGTAATACTGACTGCCTTAGACTACTTCCATTTCGATCTGGCGTACGGGGTAGGCACAACCGCCATAATATTCGCGTCATTTGCTTCCAGCGCTTTCATACTCTTTATGACACCAAGAGCCAGGGGTGCGCGGATTCCGCGATTCGTCAAGAGCTACATCATAGGTGGCATAGTCGGCCTTGCAGGGTCGCTGATGCTCGCATACGTGCCATTGTACATCATTGCTGCAGCCGTCATATTCGTGGTCTCCGCACTGCTGTACTTGACGGACAGCCAGCATGCGCCTGCAGTCGCCATAGCTTTCGCATTCGTGATATTCCATATAGACATATTCGGACTGGTAATAGTGATAGCGGGCGCCCTGCTGCTGATAGCGCTCAGGTTTGTCCTGGAAAAGTTCGTTTTCATAATAGAGGAGCTCGAAAAAGGGATTCCGGAAGGAGCCGCAGGTGGCCGCTCCCTTGCGCGTGTCAGAGGCAGCAAACGCAAGCATATAAATGATTAGACTTAATTGGTAGTGGCGGTATCAAACCGCATTGGCGTAGGTAATCTGATGGCATTGTCGGTAGGGCTCGCATTCATCTTCATAGCCGCGGTATCATTCCTAGGGTTTGCCATATTTGCCATGTTTGACAGGATAAGGATAACGAGCGTGCTGCCTCTGATGCTCATAGGCCTTATAATAGGGCCAGTGCTGCACCTTATCAACACATCCGCGAGTAGCACCATAGCCACCCTCACTCCATACATAATAGCAATTGCGGTGTCCTTCGTCCTGTTCGACGTAGGACTTAACATCAGGTTCAAGAGCCTGAGCAAGGTGCTTATAGGTGCGACGCGATTTCTGTTCACAACCCAGATACTCATCGGAATAATAACCGCGTTACTGGTGCACATATTCCTTGGATGGTCGCCCATCGAATCATTCATATTCGGCTTTGCGGTTTCCGGGCCCAGCACCATAATAATACCGACGCTGGTAAAGAAGCTGACCATCAGCGAGAACATAAAGACGACGATGGTGTATG
>CAZFUA010000056.1:0-6898 GCA_964521995.1 Microcaldota archaeon | reverse complement strand
TAAGATAAGCAAAGGGCTTTAGCTCCTGTTAGGCTGAAGCCCTCTGGAGACAGTTGGCGAGTTAGTTAAGGATCTGAAACGCCCTAAAGAACCAGTATCAAGGGATATAAAATATTTTACTTTTTATCCGCACGTAATAGTTTCCCTATACTGGTTTTTATGTTTGTAGGGGCCAGGTGCGTAAGCGGCTCAAAATACACATGCACTGCAGATTTGGCCGAATCCTTAGTGAGCCTTAATAGTTCCCTTAAGGTGCCTGTTTTTCCATTTGTACTTATACTTGCCCGTTTAACTGTATCCCCTCTCATTTTATCACAGTATATTTCCTTCTTAGGAGATATTAAACCCATACTAAAAAACTTAAAAAGGCCTCAGACCTCGAGCAGGACTGATAACTTCTTAGGGCTTTAATCAGATCTCGTTGTCTACCTGCTGCGATATTCCGCCAGCCTGTCAGCAAAACTTTTCTCTTCGCCAAGTTCTTTGGCAATGTGCATAGCCTTTTGTACATCCTTCTGCACGTCATCAAAAGGCCGGCTCTTTATAGATTCTTCATAATGTTCAAGTGCCAATTTCAGCTGATCCTTATACATTTCTATTTGTCCCAGTGCTTTTGCAGCTTCGGCAGCCCTTTCTCTGTACTCGGCAGCCTTGGACAAGCTCTCGTATCTGCCGGGCATTGCCTTGAACTTCTTGGGGTCTTCTCTTGCCATCCTCTCTATAACTTCCGGATGTATTGAAGCATTGCTTTCCCAGATCTTTGCCCTCCTTACATCGTATTTTAGCGATAATCTGTTTATGAGTTCCTTTGCCTTGTTCCCGCTCTTCTGAGATGGCTGAGATTCGGATGTTATGAGCTCTTTAGCCTTCTGCCTTATGCCATATGTATTTGTTAGTACGGTAAAAACATCCCCGCCCCTCTGGCTTATGCCCGTGATGGTGTTTGTTGCCATTACGTACTGGGCCGACTCCTTCTTCAGGTCGACCTTCCTGCCTTTATAAAAGTCGTCCAGGGCCCTTATCGCGGTATCCAGATATTCCGCGCTAAACGTCTGTGTGGATCCCTTTACTTGGCCCAATCTTTTTATGTTGGCATTCAATTCAGGTATGGTTTTGGCGCCTTCTACTAAAGCCCTTCTCGCAGCTGAAATTTCTTGCGTATGGAGTTGCCTTACGTCTTGGATCCTGCTCCCTTCAGACTTTTGTATATTTTGTTTGCTTTTTTCCGCCACCATTGCACCGCTTTACATTTTACATCAAATGGCTCTCACTTAGCCATATTCGACACCATATACTTGGATACATACAAAATATATAAAACCCATTGAAAGCCATTAAAAGCCAGCAGTATAATAAGATTGCATTTGAATTGTTGGTGGGAAGGAGGGCGAGCTGGAACCGCTTCCCATTATAAGCTGTCCCGTGCGGGCTAAAAGCATAAATATTATCCAAAGGAAAATATTAATGGTGATAAATTGGGGCTGAAAGGTGTCTTGGTACTAAGCCTAATGGTCATAGGCATAATCCTGATTGCCATATCCTACGGCATGCTTAGGGGAGGGGGAACAAGCCATCTTGACGCATTCATACCGATATCCAATTCGAATAACGGCAGCCAGACAACCCAAAACGCATACTACAAGACCATAAAATTCAGCCCAAGCGGTGGCACGTGCACCTCAATACCCTGCAGCTATTTTAACGATACGAACCTTACTTTTGAATTCAGAACCCTGAACGGATCTGTAGAAGAATGGGACTTTCCTTACTCCACATACGGCCAATACAATTCCAGCCAGAAGTTCGTACCAATACTGATTTTAAACAGCACGGTAAACGGGAAGGCTCTTTATACGTACGATTACAGCGGCCTGGTCACCCCAAGCCTGTTCGCTAACGTCATAGGCGGTTTGACCGACGGCAGGACCGCACCGGAGTTTGTAAAGGAAGTGTTCAATTTTAGGGAGCAGCTTACCACATATAGCCTGGTTTTCGGAAATGCGTCCGAATATCCCTCTGTTATCCTGGAGAACCGCACCGGTGACTGCAAGGACTTCGCCGTACTCATGGCGAGCATGCTCGAGGCAGGGAACATACAGGCCGATTACGGGATGAAAATACAGCTCCTTTACATGGATTATCCGAACGCCACGTCCCCAAACGTTGTAAACCATCTTGTCATCAACGTGGTATACAAAAACGGCACAAGCCAGATAATGGAATCTACTGGCGGTGTCCTGGATCCCTATAAGAGCGTGAACGGCTGGTATTTCAATCTCGAATGCAATTCCACGTCGTGCAGCCCGCTTACCTCCTGCCCTTCCGGCGAGGTGCTGGGCAGCGACGGCCAGTGCCATGCGGAATGCGGAAATTCGTCAACCTACTGCAGCAGCGGAGCCGTATGCTACAGCGGCCAGTGCATATCCTGCCCTTCGGGTTATACCATTGGCAGCGACGGCCAGTGCCATGCGGAATGCGGAAATTCGTCAACCTACTGCAGCAGCGGAGCCGTATGCTACAGCGGCCAGTGCGTATCCTGCAATTCAGGATATGTTGTTGGATTGGACGGGGCGTGCTATCAGGCATGCGGAAGCTCAGGATACTGCCAGTCTGGCTCCTACTGTTATAACGACAGTTGCATATCCTGCCCGTCGGGTTATTCTATAGGGACCGATGGCAAGTGTTACCGCGATTAAGGAGCGCGGGCCCATACGCTGCGTTCATACCTTCTTGCCTACCTCCACCACCGTGGGCAATGCATAGTTCTGGCTGTAGTTTGCGCCATTGATATACACAAACGCGGCATAATTGCCCGCTAGCATGTATATGTTCGAATACGAACTGCCATACTGCACCGAAAACAGGACGTTGCCGTATGTGGCATTTATTATCAGATTTGAGGGATAATACTCTGATGTCGAATTAGGGTATATCGATTTTATTATTGAATCGTATATCTTGCTGCTGTTGCTGTTATTGGCCAACAGCACCTCGTTTATGTTAAGCCCCTGCGATTTGTATTGCACCGACCATCCTTTGAAGCTCCCCTTCGGGCCGAAGAACGCTATGTTATTGCAGAAGCTTGAACTGCTCTTATTCGCCGGATCGCAGTAATTTGCGCTATATGTTGCGTTGCCGCCCCCGCCGAAGACTGTCTGCATGTCCTTTTGGGTAAGGTAAGGCTCAACGGCCGTCTGGTTTATCGTTGTCGTGGCTATCGTGGTGGAAGACACCGTGGACGATGTCGGTATTGTCGTGGACTGGGTTGTCCTGACTGTATTGGAGTACGTTAGGTAAGTCAGGTAATAGGTTGCCCATATTACCGCCGCTATAAGAAAAACCTCGGCAATGATGAACCTCCAGCTATTAACTTTTATGTCCTGCATAAAACCATGCCTAACCGCAGATATAACTTATAAACTATGCTTATTTAAACGATACGAATATACCGCTTTCGTCACATTTCATTTAGCGCACTATGGGATCACACCGTTTATGGGTGGGTAGTTTACATATAATTCAATATCTGGTAAGATCCGTCAATCGAGGATCGGAAACTGCTCATACCTTTATCATTGCGCCGTCCAGTGCGCTGGAGCAGCCGCATTTCCTCTGTGCCGGGATGTCCTTTATTATTTCCTTGATCAGGTTCTTCACCACGTCTATGTTTTTGGAAAACGTTTCGATTACCTCCTTGTGGCTCACGGGCTTTATGTCATCTCGGCCAAGCAGCCCGGCATCGTAGTCAGTTACTATGCCCAATGCCAGATAGCATATGCACCTTTCCCTGGCTAGGGCCGCCTCCGGGTACTGTGTCATGTTTATTAGGTCGAATCCCTGCCTGCTGAAGAACCTAGATTCTGCCTTTGTGGAAAATCTGGGGCCGTTGATCACTACGACGGATGCGCCGTCCCTGTAATCTATTTTCATCCTATCCGCCGCAACCATGGAAACCGTTCTCAATTCCGTGCAATACGGATCCGCCGTGCTTACGTGCGCGACCTCCCTCTCGAAGAACGTGTCGGGCCTTCCATGCGTAAGGTTAACGAACTGGTCGAATGCGACTATCTGTCCAATCCTGTACTTCGGGTTCAACGAACCAACGGCATTTGTCGCTATTATCCTGTTTACTCCCAGCTCGTATAATGCCTGTATGTTTGCCCTGTACGGCACCCTGTGCGGAGGCAGTGCATGCTTGTTTCCGTGTCTTGGTATGAACGCGACGCCCTTTCCCAATATCCTCCCTATCGAGATGCTTCCGCTCGGTTTCCCGTACTCTGTTTCCATGTCCACGCTTTCTGCGCCCTCCAAAAGCGAATAAAAGCCCGATCCTCCTATAATCCCTATTTCCGCATCCATCGTTCCGCCATCATTGGTTTATCTCATTGTAGACTCTATCGATTTATCTGTTCTGCTCATCCTATAATGGATTTCGGATAGTATCCCGGGAATTTCCATCCAGTTCTTCGCTATTATTATGTTTGGGTGGCTTCCGTTTGCTTTTCTGAAGTCCTCATTCCACGGCTGCGCGAACAGCACCGCATGTTTTCCCGCGCTTGCAAATGCCTCCACAACCTCATGGTTGTCGTCAACCATGACATCGACTCCTGATTTTATTTTTTCCTTGGGATTCCCAAACCAGAAGATGCCGTCAGTGCCTGTATCTGTGTATTCATGGTATCTCAATATCGTTCTGTTGTCAGTGACTGTTGATGTCACTGTGTATATGCCATCGTATCTGTTTCTGAGCCATCTTATTATCTCGGGTATGCGCTGGTGCTCCAATCTGATGGACCTGTAATCTTTCCATACGTCGACGAATACCTCCTCCGCCTGCCCGCGCGCCAGTTTTTTGAACGGCTCATTCTCGATTACCTCATGGCTTCTTATGTTCATCTTGGTGGCCATTATCCCGTATCTTTTATGCATCAACCGGAGCATGAGGCTCCATGAATCAGCCACAGTGCCGTCGCAATCAAAGCCCAACGTTACCATTGCAATACCTAGAACATCTCGTATTTCCCCCTTGCAAGCTCCTGGGTTATGTAGCTCATATTGCTCAATGTTTCCTTCGCTATGTTGTGCACCTTCGTGCTGATTGGTTCAAGCTTTTCGTTCCTTTCCATTACCGCGTCTATGTAAACGCTCTTCGGATCGTCTATCTTCCTTCCTATCTGCGAGACTATTGCGACATTGCATTCCTTTATCTGCGGGTACAGCTTTACTATGTCCTGTGCTATCTCCTTCGAAACAATGCTGTATATCTTGCCGACGTGGTTTACCGGGTTTTTCCCCGCAGCGGCCTCCAGGCTCATGTACCTGAACGGGGTTATGAGTCCGTTGACCCTGTTGCCCCTGCCGACCGCACCGTCGTCCCCCGCCTCGCAGCTAAGCCCGGATTTCGTAAGGTACACGTTTTCCAGTTCATGGGAATCCCCGTTGTTTATGACGACCTCGACCTCCTTCGCCGTGTATTTGCTTGCGTTGCTTAGTATGTCGCCCTTTATTTTTTCCTTTTGCTTCACGTATTCGTCGATGTTGTTCAGGAATTTCGAGACGAAAGCTATTGCCACTGTTAGCGTTATCCTGTCCTTTTCCCTCACCCCCATGACCTTCACGTCCTCTCCCACCGCCGGCATTCTGTCCTTGTAGTCCTTGCCATTCAGGAATCTCTCGGTATCGAGGACGAGCCTTTCCGTCTCGGTAAACGGGGCGAACCCTATCCCGAAAGAGGTATCATTCGCTAGTGGCATGTCGTTTCCCCTGGAGAATATGTTGCTCAGGTCGTCCGAGCCCTTCAGTACCTTGGATACGATTTTCACCTCGTTGTCCAGATCGAGGAATCTTGTGTGCTTCTCGAGGTAGTCCCTGCAGGCCCTTATGGCTATGTCGTCAACCGCTATATCCATGCCCTGGAATCTCTGGGTCGCCCTTCCCGCAACTATTATCTCTATCGGTTTTGTTATTCTTCCACTGCCGAATTTGACATCAGACGAGCCCCCTATTATAAGCCCCTTGTCGACGTTGTGGTGGAGTATGGAGCCCGCTTTCTCTATATATTCGTTGCCAAGCTCAAGGCTTACGTTCTCCACTATGCCGTCTATGAGGCTGTCAGGGTGTCCGACGCCCTTCCTTTCCACGAATTCCACCGCCTGCTCGTCCACGCGTATGCGATCCTTTTGCTCTATGTGTATTGTCCCCACTTTCTCACATAAATTAGATGCATTTAACAGAATAAAAATCAATCACATGCAAAACCCGAAAGGGAATAAAAGAAATGCCTGCCCGATTTACACATCTTCTTCCCTGCGAAGCGAATTCATGTAACTCCTTAAATTCTCATCTATGTGCTGCTCGAATCTTCCCCCTTCCAGCCACGTAATCATGAGCGAGTTTTCCTTTGCGGTGAAAAAGTGTGCTACCTGCGGCTGGATCACGAAATCCGTATTTAACTCATGGAGAAACGTATCAAGTCGAAGCCCGTTGTTCCTGTCCGACTTCAAAGTCCACGTCGCTTTCCCCTCCAGCAGTATCGCGTGCTGCGCTGTCGGGTGGTAATCACCCCCTCTGGAATGGCCCTTCCTCGTATATATCACTATGTATTCCTTTGGGCCTCCGCCATCATTTAACGTCAGCGTGGTTATTGAACCCCTATCGTCAGTGTGGACTGTCCTTAAGGTCACACCAGTGCTGCCTTGTGGCGCCGCGGCCTCTCCAATTGCGCTTAAAACTTTCGTAGCTCCCATGTTATCTCCTAATATGACAAAACCACTTACATCCATGATATTTAAACATTGCTGATGAACGGCCATATGCAGCAAGCGCCCCAATACCGATAAACGCTCACCTTCTCTCGACAAGGAAGCCCACATGCTTTAGCGGTGGGATGAATTGTCGA
>CAZFUA010000055.1:0-7062 GCA_964521995.1 Microcaldota archaeon | reverse complement strand
GTCGGACCCGGTCTAGAGGATCCACAGTCCTCCGTGCAAGCCGTTACACCACTAAGGCCATACACTAATATTATGCCACAAACTCTTTTTAATCCCTTCGTGGCTTCCTATTTTATCTCATAATACATTTCCATTCCTTTGCATTCCCTGCTGTTCCTGTTCTGGAAAACCAACCCGTCCAGAAAGCTTGCCCGTTTGTTCAGTTCCACTGCCGTTTCTTCTTCGTCCATCAGGTTATAATCAGCGTAGTTCTTTACGACTTTCGACTCCATTACGCTTTTTGCATTTGTTGGATCCGCAAGGCCTTCCATGAAAATGCGGACGTTCCGGTACATTTTGGCTTCCATACCGTCAGTATCCACCTTTATCTCTGCCCTGTTGATCCACCTGTACTCTGTTATTGAATGAATCCCGTAACCGGATTCACCTTCCTTCAATATGATTGATATGTCCAGCATGTGTATGTTGTTTGCGCTCACTTTGAATGGGCGCGATTGAAGCATCTTAACAATTGATCTACCTATGGGAAATCCCTTTATTGAGGATATGAATGATATTCCCTCTTTTGACAACATGAACAGCTTGTCAAGATTCTTGTCTGCGTTGTCGATCATTATCCTGTCGGGCATGAGCTTTTGCACCGATTTAAGCTGCATCGCGACATTTGAACTGTTTGCTCCAATCATATTAATGATGTTCAACCTATCGTCCAACTCCCTGTTTTTAGGCCTCATGTCAACCACTGTTTTGTATGTTGGCACGAATTGGCATATGGATTCGATGAATCTTTTCGAAGCGGTTTCGCTGTTCGAAAATACGAGTATGTTGCAATCAAGTTCAACGGCCAACCACAGATATGCGAGCGTTGTTCTGTTTGTCGTCTCTGCAAGTTTGACCATATCTGAAATTACATCCTCTTTTGAATGGTATCCGCTTGCAACCTTTTCGGCTGTGCCCCTTTTCTCCGCATAGTTTAGATTTAACTTGAATACAGGGTTTTGTAGTTTCATGATTTTATATTTACTCACGTAAAATTATATATACTTTTGTAATTTATATTTTGTTAGTGCATAATGCTAGAAGTTTGTGTTAACTAAAAGCTTTTAAAGCTTTATTGCCAATAGGTAGAATATGGTGAAGAAGGAAAAGGACAAGGATGCGGTGTGGGCGTTGCGCAAGGTCATCAGCAGGCCCAACTATGCAGTAATGGCCCTGCTCCTTCAGAAGTCTCCGCGCACCACAAGGGAACTTTATGCCATACTGGAGAAGAAATTCACCAGGAAAACACTTATAATAACCCTACGCGAACTCTCGCTTGATCTTAATGTCATACAGCCCACGCATATACGCACCGAGAAGGGGTATGGACTTGGGTACAGACTTAATCCTAAAGTAAAGGAGATAGCAAAGAGCGTTCAGAAGTTTTCCAAAACTATAGAAAACATTAGGCACGCATAATCAATTCTTCAGGCCTACCTTCTTCTGAATCTTGAACATCTTTACCACCTCGTCTGTCGTGGTGGCATCCTCGGCGCTCTTGTCCGCCCTTATCGCCTCATCGCCGCTGCTTACGAGCCTTGGAAACCTTAGCGCGTAGCCTGTTTCCATGCCTCCATTTTCTTTGGACCTTCCGCATGTGTGCATCGGTGATCTTGTTATCTCGTCCGCATTTATCGTGACAACGTACCTCGGCTCTACCCAGAAGTCTGGTTCTATCACGGAATCTACCCTTGCTGGTTTTTTGCCCAGCTTTATTTTGCCCAGCTTTTCATTTAGCGCTTCCATCTGGGCCTCGGTGAACCCGGTACCTATCCTCGATATGGTTTCGAACATGTCCCTCTTTTTGTTGTAGGCGGCGCACAGAAGCCCGCCGAACTTGAATTCCGCCCTGCTGCCCCTTCCAAGGAAGTATCCAACAATTACCAGATCCATGGTATCGGAAAGCTCGCCCTTGTAGCTCCTCTTCAGCTTTATCCATGAGAACTTCCTTGCCCCTGCAATGTACGGCGCCTTCAAATCCTTGGCTATTACGCCCTCAAGCCCGTTCTCCACCGATTTCTCGAAGAACTCCTCAAGCTCCTTGGATGATTTCGTTACTATGTTGACGGTTGGGGTAATCAGTTTTCCGTTCTTGAATAGCGATTCTATCTTCGATCTCCTTTTTTCGTACGGCTCGTTCAGCATGTTCTTGTCGTCCATGTACAATACATCAAACGCGAAAAGGTGGAGCGGCAGTTCCTCAGCCATCCTCTTTATGTCGTGCTTGCGTTTCCTTTGTATGGTTTCCTGGAACGGCAGGTATTCGGATGTCGATTCATTGAATGCGAGCGCCTCCCCCTCGAATATTATCCTGTCGGCCTTCACCTCGTCCGTTACCGCTTTTATGAGATCCGGGAACATGTCTGTAGTGTTCTCAA
Source organism: Microcaldota archaeon (assembly GCA_964521995.1). Classification (GTDB taxonomy): domain Archaea; phylum Micrarchaeota; class Micrarchaeia; order Micrarchaeales; family Micrarchaeaceae; genus UBA12276. The sequence continues at coordinate 4,645 of CAZFUA010000055.1, read as the reverse complement.
GTCTTCTTGAGAAGAGTTTTATCTTATTGCCGTTCTTGTGTACCTGTACCCTGAAGCCGTCGTACTTCTGCTCAACCGATGTGGTCCCGCCCATGCGCTTTATTATCTCCTCAGCCGTTGCCAGCCGCTCCGCCAGCGCGGGCCTTACCGGCTTGAAAAGGGTCACCTTGAAGTCCTTTATCGCCTTCTGGCCCTTTGACTTCAGATCGTGGGCGACGAGCCCGAGGTCGCTGCATATATTATACGCCCTTTCAAGCTCCCCCTTGAATTTCCTGTCTCCCGTGCCTGTTACGGAAAGCGCCTCCATTATGGTCGAGTCGCCTACGCCCATCCTGAGCTGTCCCAGCGGGTACCTCACTATGTATTTCACTTCTAACGGGGTTGATGCGCTTATCATGTCCGCAAGCATGTTCACCTTCTTGTCCTTGCTGCCCTCCCCGCTAGTTCCCGCTATTTTCATCATGCTATTGTATATCTCCAATATCGTATAGTGCCTCGTCCTTATGCTTTTCAACTTTGTCTCGCTTTTAGCCTTCTGTACCGCAAAGCCGAGGTCCCCGCTCTTTTTGTATTCCTTGTCAATCTGCTCCTTCGTGTATCCTGTCGCGGTGGCAGCGGCCTCCTCCACTAGCTTGTCCGCTACGCCCATTTCAAGGCCCTCAAACGGCGGAAGCAGTATGCCCTGGGTGAAGTATACCGTAGCTGCAATCTCTTCGGAATCCAGCTTGTTGAACAGCTCGCTCAGTATCTCCACCATCTTGAGCCTTGAGGATACCACCTCAAGTTTATCGTAGCACTCAGCAAGCTCCCTAAACAGCATCCGACCATCATTTGAATTATACCTTGAACGTCACGTCACGGGCAAATTTGCGATGAGCTTCCAGCCCAGAGGCAGTTCTTGTTTAATGTGCACCTGTTGCCGCCCAAATCTGTGTTGTTTGTCGAGCCCTGGGACTTGTAAAGGCAGGATATGCCTACGCTGGAGGAACTGAAATTGTTGTTCTGGAATATGTTTGTAACTGAGTTGTTCAGCACAATTCCGTTGTACGTGCTTATGTAAGCCGTATTGTTTCGTATCGACATTCCGCTGACGTTGTACAGCATGTACGCTATGATCGCGCTTTCTACATTGTTGTTCTGCATGGTGCCGCCGCCAATGCTTGAGAGGGATATGCCCGTGTACTGCGTTGATACGTTGTCGGCCTGCACCGTGGCACCGAACTTTGAGTCTGAAACGCTTATCGCGATGCTGTGCTGGGATCCCTTGTTCTCGTATATCGAATTGTTGAATATGTCTATGCTTGAATTGCTAGCGATTATTGTATTTGTGAACCCTTTGAGGAAACAGTTCTCAAGAGTCGACCTGTCTGAGCTCTTGAAGTCCGCGAATGTGCCCCCATTCGTGGCTATTACGGTATGGCCGTTGCAGTTTATCGTAGTAGTATTGGCAAACGAGCTGAAGCATGTCGAGCCTACTGTGTACTTGTAATCCTGAGTCAATAGGAACAGGTTCGGCTGCAACGCCACGGCGCAGCTTACGGTTGGATTCGTTACCGTAAGCGCCGCAAGCCAGTGGCATCCTGACTTTGTTGTCCCGTAGTTTATGCCGCCGTTCTCTGAGGTCAGGGCGCTGTTGCCCGCGCACATGTAATCCAGATATGTGCTCAATTGCATCGTGTTGTTTACCACGGTGTTGTTATGGGAGCTGCCCATAAACTCGACGCCTATGTAGTCCCTTGACCCGCTATTGTTCATTATCGTGTTGTTCTGGGAGTTGTTGAGCAGTATGCCTATGTTCTTCGACTTGCCGTACGTTATCTCGTTCTTGAATACATCGCTTAATACGGTATTGTAGAGCATTATGCTCGTATTGGACGTGCCGTTTATCGTACTGTTGGTTACCGTCCCGTACTTGACTGAGTTGAAAACAATCCCGTAATCCGATGCCTGTACGTTTGTCCCGTTGACCATAATAAGAGAAGAATTCGACACCGTTATGGAGCTCGGGAACCCTACGGTGTAGCACGAGTTTATCGTTACGTTATAAGCATTGGAAACGATAAGTGCGGGGCCCACCGCGGACGAGCTTGCGGATATTATGCGATTGGCGCAATTGAACCTCACATTGTCAGAATTTATCTTTATGCACTGGCCGAAGCCGTTTATTATACCTGAAGTCAGCAGGTAATTCCCAGGGGCGCTTATCGTGGAGCAGCTGCTCACGGGCACGTATGCCAAAGTCGGCGTGAGGAAGTGCCTGCATGTCGCCCATACGGCATTTGTATACCCGCACGAAACAGATATCATAAGGTTATATGATGCGTTTGCCGAATCGGGGGTAGCGAAGACATCCACTTTGGAGCTGTTCAGGACAGCACCATTGTCAAATGTGTTGGAGAACGAATTGTTTTCCAGATAGATGCCGTATGCATTGTGCGTCGCGTTTATTCTCTGGAATATGTTGGAATACGAGCTTGACAGGTACATGCCATACGTATCGGTTTCCGCGCTTATGTTGTAAAGGCTTGTGAGGCTTGTGTTGTAGAGTTTTATGCCGTATGTGGCGGCCTCCACTGAGAGGTTTGATATGCGGGAAACTGAGACGTTTGAGAGCGACACGCCGATGTCCGCATTGTTTACTTTGCAATTTTCAATCGTAACATTCTGCTCGTTCAATGCGCTTATTGCGACACTGGAATTGTTTATGCTGAATCCGTTGCAGTTGATCAGGACATTCTTTGATGCGACCCTTATGCAGGGCGTAAAGAGGGAAAGTATGTTCGATATGTTGACAAACTCATTCATATTAAGGTTGGACTCGAGTTGGTAGGTTCCAGGGCTAACAATAGAACCGCAGGTATTGATAGAGCTTTGGAGAATAAGCTTTGATACGTTTGTCGGGATATTTATTCCCGTGCACTCTACAAATCCACAGCCGCTGCTGTTGTAGCATACGTTCGAATACGCCTTGCTGCTGGTCACAAACCCGTTTGGAACGCTGCAGCCGAAAGAGAATGGGGAATCGCTAAGGAAGTTCTTGATGAAGGTGTTGTTGGAGGAATTGACATTTATCCCAATGTACAGGTTGTACTGTATGGTGTTGTTGATCACGTTGACTCCCGACGTGCCGTTTGTTAGGAACATGGAACCCTGTGGGCTGGACGATTTGGATATGTAATTGTTGCTTACAGTGCTGTTGTGGGTGGCGTTCAGGTATACGTTCGAAACGTAGTTTATGGATATATTGTTGTCGTTTATATGGATGTCGTTTGATGATGCAACGAACACGCCGTATGAGAAGTTGCTTATCCTGCACCCTGATATCGTAACGTTTGTTCTGTTCACTATCGAAACGCCGTATGTGAACGGCGGCACTATCACGAATGGACCGGAGCCGGTTACCCTGTTTCCGTTGCATATTATGTTGACGTTGCTAGAGGAAACGTTTATGCACGCACCGCCCCCTATCTGCGTCTTTATCCCCTGGGAGACGAAGTAATAGCCGGGCCTTGCTATTATGCCGCAGTTGTTTATCGGGCTTATTCCCGATTGTACAGCGGTAGACGTTGTTGTGGTCGTGGAACCGGGCAGGCTCCCCTTGAAGAATACAAATGTAAGCGCACCTACGGCAATCACTATGGCTATGATTAAAATGGGTATTAATGGCGCCGGCCTTTTGGATTTCAGTAGCTGCTCTGGCGTAAGAGGGGAAGCGCCGCTGCTGGTCTTCATGCTTGTGCCTACGCCAGATACGCTGACAAAGTCATCCTTCTGGTCCTTCTGCGCATAATTGCCTGGCGGGGTAGTGCCCTGGTCGGATTGTCCTTGGCCGTACATTAATATTTCACTGTGATTAATACTTTATATATAAAGGTAGCACTATTAAAAACTTTTTATTTCAATCGCATACCGCATTAGGGATAATAGTTTATTTGTACTTTGCATGGCATTCTCTAAAGGTAGGTTTATTATTATTGATTACATAATTTACCGTTGAGTGAATTTAAAGTGGCACTATGAAACTTACATGCGAAATAGCAGAATTGATAGGTGCAATAATTGGGCTGCTGTTTAATACTATAAGCCTCGGTAACTCAGCTGGTAGAGTGACTGCTTCGTAAGCAGTAAGTCGGGGGTTCAAATCCCTCCCGGGGCTGGATTCGACGACAAATAGACGGTATAATCGCTCAGATTTGGCTTGCTAGTCGACTGTTATTACTGGAACATTATCAACAAAATGCAGTTTTGGAACGGCATTATACAGATTTAGCTTGGTGCAGAGTACAGTATCGCTTCGTTTGCCTTTGGCCTCAGGTGTATTTGCCATGTTTCCTCCTAATTACCAGTTTTCGACGTTTAGCCACTTTGCGTTTCTTGGTATGATACCAAGCTCTTTTAGTACATCAAACTTTTTCTTACTTATAGATGCCCACTCGCTTATTTCAACAGGTCTTGGCGTGTACTTATTTACGATATTAACCTTTAGCTTACGAATTTCTTGAATTGACCAGAGCATGCGATCAAGCGTCCTTACTTTGCGGAATTCTTCAAGGCGTTTTCTAGAATATCTGATTTTAGAGATTTTTCCGTATTCCTTTATGAAAATCTGCTTTTGGGTCTTTGTAAGTTTAATCCTACCAAACAT
>CAZFUA010000054.1:0-7147 GCA_964521995.1 Microcaldota archaeon | reverse complement strand
GGCTCTATGTCAATGCGGCGCGCGACCCGAAGATACTCGAGAAGTTAAGGAGCAACAGGGCAAGGATACGGGTGATAGGGAACCCGAACCTGCTGCCAAAAAAAGTCAAGGAGGCGCTCCAGTCCCTTGAAAGGAAGACCATGGCATACAAGGATTTCACGATAAACCTGCTTATAGGCTACGGGGGCAGGGACGACATGCTCCATGCGTTCAGAAAGGTGTACAATCACGCGCTTCAGGGAAAGATCAGCAGCATCACGGAGAGCGTTGTAATGGAGAACATGAGGACGGCATCGCTGCCTGATGTTGATTTCATAATAAGGACCTCTGGGGAGATGAGGCTTTCCGGATTCCTACCGTGGCAGTCGGACTATTCCGAACTTTATTTTGCGAAGAAATACTGGCCGGACTTCGACAAGAGCGATCTGGAAAAGGCCCTCAAGGTATTCTCCTCGAGGCAGCGGAGGTTCGGGAGGTAGATAACGGTATAAGTTTGTGTTTGCATGGCTACGAAGGGCGGCTACGATAAATTCCTAAAAGATCTAAATCCATTTTCAAGAGGGCTACCGAGGACCCCTATAATGTTCCTGCTCCTCCTCATCATGAGCATGATAATCGGGGTGGCGGCTGTCGCGCTCATAAACTACGGGATGATAGCGACCAACTTCCTGTACATAGCGGTGAACGGCTCCATTACCGGAATACTCGCGATAATGCTTCCAGCGCTTCTTACGATACTGATAGTCAAGTCCGTAAAGAGGTACATAGACATAAAATACATATTCTTCATATCGATAATAGTAACGGTGTCGTACTCGTTCTTCATACTTCTAGGAAGCATAGTGTACATACTCACGCATGCGTACTCTACCGCAATAGCGATAATACTCGCCGGCGACGCGAGCATATTCGGATGGTGGTTCTTTGCTGACAAGGTTGTGCTTGGGCAGAAGAGGCGCGCCGTGTTCCTCGCGCTCGTTCAGCCGACGCTCAACGTGCTCCTTTATCTGCCTTCCAGCAGGTTCATGCTCGCGCTCCATGCATCGTTCAACGTACTGCTCCTGAAGCTCTATGCGGGCATATTCATATTCCTTGTAGTGAGCTACGCGATAATATACCTTGTCGACAGGCCGTACAACAAGAATTTCGGGTTCCACAGCTTCGATGCCGTGTCCCAAATGATACAGAACTGGCTTTTCGACGTGAATACATCCGTCCCGTTCGGCAGGAATTTCGGCACGCCAACGGACATAAGGACAGATACAATGGTGTTCAAGAACTCAAGAAATGCAATCAAGTCAATATTCTTCACCCCTGACATACACTACGGGCCGTCAGGAACCCTCGCCGGGAGCGACTTCCCGTACATGCTGGAGCACTATTCCAATTCCAAGTACAAGGTTCCGACGTTCGTGATGCATTCCACAGTCGACATGGACCATAATCCGGTGTCGAGCACGCAGTTCAACCGCATAAAGGATGCGTTAGAGAATGGGATAAAAAACGCAAAGCAGGCAAAGGAGGGCAGGTTCACATATACCGAAAGCTCGCACAACGGCTCGAGGGTGATAAGGCTGGGATTCGGAAGCCGCCTTTCACTGGTCACGCTTACGAGGGCGCCGCGGGTCACTGAAGACGTGTCCCTTGAATCCTCGGTGCTGTTCAACGAGCTCCTTGAATCTATGTTCGGTCCGTCCATACTGATAGACGCGCACAACTCCAGATACGAGAGTGCGCCAAAGGCGGAGCTCGAGGGCGTCAAATTCAACTCGGAGGTGTCGAAGGATTACATAAAGGCGATAAAGGCGCTGGGGAAGCCGATTCATTTCAGCAGGAAGATAAGGATGGGAGCGGCAGGCAGCGAGATACACGTTAAGTTGGGCTATCCTATAGACATAGCCAAGGGCAACATGAACATAGCGGTGTTCCAGTTCAACGGATTCAAATATGCCATAATACAGTTCAACGCAAACAACGCGCTGCCGCAGCTGAGGAAGGCATTACTAAGGCACGTAAAGGAGAAATACGGGGTCAGCGCAGAACTCTACACTACGGACACGCATGCGGTCAACTCGATGGAGCGCAGCGCGAGCAACGTCCTAGGAAGGCATACGAGCTACGTAAAATTGATAGGTATTGTCGACGAAACCATGGCAAGGGCCCTTTCAAGCATGGAACCGGTCAGCGCGTACCACAGCAGGAACGAGATGAAGAGGTTCAAGGTCTGGGGCCCGGATACGATGGAGAACATGATAACCATAGCGAAATCCACATACGGCCTTACAAGGCTTCTCGTCCCCATAATGGTGGTGCTGGGGTTCATAGCCGCGGCATGGATAATATCCATAATCTGATTGCGTATTATACAAAATCTTTATTAAATTTTGCCCGAAAATCCTTCTTAAGGTTTTAGCATGAGGCACAAGAAGCTTATGAGCGACCTGTCGAATGGGAAGATCGGAAGCAGCGACCGCGTATTGGTCGATGCATTGCTGGGGGATATGAGGGATACCCAAACGGCAATGATGGCAATACTGAGGGAAGTGGGACAGACGGAAACGGATATATCCAGACTGGACAGGGGAAACGCGCTGCACAGGAAAATCGCCGGGTCCATGAGGATGGAAATAAGCGAGAACAGGAGGAGCTTCACGGAAAAGAGGAAGGAGCAGCGCGAGACAAAAAACGAGCTCGTCGGATTTTTGCGAAGAGGAAAATTCATCATCGAAATAGGAAGCAGCGAGGGCACAGCAGTGTCGTCTTTTGGCTGATTGCCAATTACCAGCCCGGCAGGCAATGCAAAAGATATTAATTCCAGCTATCTGAAGTTATTATCATGCTGAGGATGTACCAGAGGGCCGCTACGATAGAGAATGCCAAACGCAATGAGGGAAAGGACGTAGTGATAAAGGGATGGATCTACAGAAAAAGGAGCAGCGGCGGGAAGCTGTTCGCAGTAATACACGACCATACCGGCATCCTTCAGTGCGTTATAGATAAGGGCACAGTGAAAGGCGGCGAATGGGACGAGGTGGAAAAGGCCTATCTTGAATCCAGCATAATAGTAAAGGGAAAACTAAGAAAGGACGCCAGGGCCCCCGGCGGGGTGGAACTGGAGATAAAGGAGCTAAGCATACTGCACAGCGGGGAGCAGTTTCCCATAACCGAGTACCAGAGCCCTGAACTGCTTCTTGACGTAAGGCACCTGTGGCTCAGGAGCCAGAGGATGAGGACCATAATGCGGCTCAGGTCGTACACCTTCAAGTATCTGAGGGAGTTCCTCGACAGGCAGAAATTCTACGAGATAACCCCTCCGCTGCTTACAGTAAGCGCTGGGGAGACGGGTGCAAACCTCTTCACAGTGGAATATTTCGGCAGGAAGGTATATCTTACCGAATCGTCGCAATTGTATGCCGAGGCGATGGTGTACGCCTTGGGGAAGGTCTACACGCTTGCGCCATCGTACAGGGCAGAGAAATCAAGGACAGTGAAGCATCTTGCTGAATACTGGCACCTCGAGCCGGAGATGGCGTACTACAACAACAACATGAGCATGAGCCTTCAGGCCAGGCTCGTGAGCCATGTGGCCAACATGCTCGCGAAGAGAAACGGCGACCTCCTGAAGGCGCTGGACGTGGACGCCGGTGCTTTGCTGAAAATAAGGCCGCCCTTCAAAAGGATCACGTACGAGAGGGCGATCGAAAAGCTCAACGAGCTGGGCTCCGACAGGAAATGGGGGGACGACTTCGGCGTAAATGAGGAGAAGCTGCTCACCATGGACGAGGAGAAACCCATATTCGTGTACAACTGGCCGAAGGAGATAAAGGCATTCTACATGCCCGTGAACCGCGACTCGCGGACCGTCGCGTGCGCGGACATGCTGGCACCAAAGGGCCATGGCGAGATAATAGGGGGCAGTGAAAGGATATGGAAGGAGGAGGAACTGGTACAGCGCATGAAAGAGTTAAATTTTAATTTAGATGCGTACAAATGGTATATAGACCTGAGGAAGTACGGGTCTGTTCCTCACTCGGGGTTCGGCCTTGGGGTGGAACGTTTAATAAAATGGATGTTGAATCTTGATCATATAAGGGACGCGATACCGTTCCCAAGGATGATAAACAGGGTAGAGCCATAGGGTATTTCAAATGCAAAACGTCATAAACGCTTATACGCTGTCGTTCGTGATAGTATCCGTCTTCGTTCTTGCGGCCTATCTCATACACATATTCAAGAAGAAACAGGCTTTGAACATAATACCGCTGTTCGCGAGCATAGCTACCGTTTATCTCATATACGGACTGATATCAATACCGGGATCTGCTAACTACTACAACATGCTTGCGCTTGACATATGCATAGCGATATTGTCTACGGTACTTGCAATACTGTACATATCGAAGCCCTACATATTCGTAGGCCTCGTGATACTGCTCATAGCGGGCTTCGTGATATATACCAATGGCTATCCCGGAAGCACCGCCTTCGCCGGCATGTTCGCCATAGGCACGATATACGGCATGCTCTACAGGGAATTCGCATTGAGCCCCAAGCGGTCCTCCGAATCCAGGAAGGCAAAGAAGACCGAAATAAGCAGGGACATGGTGCAGATACTTCTCGGCATAGTGCTTGTCGGCATAATGCTGGTGCTCCCGTACATATCTGCTGTCTACATAATATTCGCCCTCATGCTGCTTGCATACACGTCGAACAATCTCGTAGCTAATTTGAGGATGGGGAGATTCTACACAAGGACGATGGATCTCGAGAGGAAGGGCGCGACCTACGGGCAGGGCGCAACGTATCTTGCAGCGGGGACCGCGCTCATTATGGGCTTCGCCACAGGTTCAAACTTCCTCCTCTTCGGCATTGTTGTGCTGTTCTTTGCCGATTCTCTGGCAACGATAGTCGGCGTAAGCGCCAGAAGGGCGGAGAAGCTCCCGTACAACAGGTACAAGACCATTATAGGCACGTTCATGTTCTTCGTGGTCGCGGCCGTTGGCGGCTATCTCATAATAGGGCTTGTGGGTATTTTGTTCGCGCTGATACTGGCGTTCATAGAAAGCCTTAATCTGTCGATAGACGACAACGTGAGGACTGGAGTGGTTGTCGTGGTGCTCAGGGCGCTGACGCGCATTTAGGAAATCAGTGATGGATTCCCTTTAATATGGATTTCACCGCATTCATGTCCGTTTGGTGGTCCGCCCCGGGATCCTCCGGCAGCTCCATCACGAACGAGCCGCTGCCGAACATGCCGTTCCTGAAAAGGCTTGTAAATCCCCCTGTTCCTATGTATCCTTTGCCTATGTGCTGGTGCCTGTCGCGTCCGCTGCCGAGCGGGTACATCGCGTCATTCAGGTGCACCAGTCCCAATCTGGATTGCTTTATGCTGGATTTGAACTCTTTCACTATCTTGTCCACGGAAGCCTCATCGCTTATGTCGTATCCCGCCGCAAACGCGTGGCAGGTGTCGAAGCACACGCCTACCCTGTCAGAGCCGACGTTGTCGATTATCCTTCCGATGTCGGAAATCTTTGAGCCCACGCAGTTCGTATATCCCGAGCCGTTCTCAAGCAGTATATCGACGTTTTTTTCAGCGGCCGTGGAGCCGAGCGCTGAATCCAGTGTGTCGCATACTTTCCTGATGCCTTCATCCATTCCCTTTCCGAGATGCGAGCCTAGGTGTATCACGAGGCCCCCAATGCCCAATGCGCTGCAGTTCATTATGTTGTCCACGAGCATTGCAGTGCTTTTTTCATGTACCTGCCTGTTGGGCGATGCGGGATTGCACAGGTATGGCATGTGCGCGAAAGGCTTCAGGTCGTTTTCCTTCGTGTACCTCATGAATTCGCCCGCATCCGCATCGCTGATGCCCGAATTCTTCCATGATCTTGAGCTTGTGGTGAATATCTGGAACGCATTGTAGTCCATGCTTGCAGCTTCGATGGGTGCATTGTACACGCCCCCGGAGATCGACAGGTGAAACCCAAGCCTCATCATTGACACACGGCACGCATTCCAATCAATGGCGCAAATGCATTATTCAGTGCGGCCAAGAATACCACTAATCAGTTAAAAACAAATCTATTTAAAAGGATTGTTCTCTAAAGTTAGTTTGCGGGGTGTTCTTTTTGGGAAATAAAAAGCGAGTGTTTAGCATGTATGATGTGGAGCAGTTTTTGACTGAGGCGGGTGCAGAGAGGATCAACGAAAAAGCAGTAATAAGTCTTGAGAGGGAACTCCAGGACACCGTGAACTCGATAGTGCACAAGGCATCGATATACGCCAATTACGCGGGAAGGAGGAAACTTATCAACATATCGGACATAAAGCTCACAAGGAGGGTGAAAACCACACGGTACCACATGAAATACAGCGCCAGAAGGCAGAGAAGGCACTCCAGGCACGTAAGAGTAAACGGAAACATAACCGGGGCTCCGAAGATAATGGTGATAAACAATATCCCCATAGTCGAGCAGCAGGAGCAGGTTGTCTGATTCTGCGCACGCCGCAAGGGCAGCTACACATATATAAAGAGTTGGTACAGAGAAATAATGTGCCCTTGTAGTATAACTTGGATAGAACGCGGGCTTGCGGAGCCTGTGATCCGGGTTCAAATCCCGGCGAGGGCGTCTTCCTACTTCCTCGAAGCAGGGTTCACATCTCCACCAAGAAAGTATAAATACTTATCTATCGCAATGTATTCATGCCTTATAATGATACCGAGCGGGAATTCAAAGGAATATACAATCAGATTATGGCTGATCCCTCTTTAACTAAAGAAAATAAAGATTTGATAGATAGACATGTCAGCTATATACAAGCCAAGGGCTTAAACCAAAGAACCCAAGCAAAGCACCTTTATTGCATACGCAGGTTCTACAGATGCGTGGATAAGGATATAAACTTCGGCAAGGCAACAAAAGATGATGTGCAAAAGGCTTTAGGCAAATTGGAATCGAGCAAAGAATACTCTACAGAAACAAAGAGGAACGTTAAATCAATAGTAAAGGCATTTTGGAAGCACATGAAGGGCGATGACGAATATTATCCTGTGGAAGTTAGATGGATCAAGACCTCAGAGAGCAAGAACAAAAAGATACTACCCGAAGACCTCCTTAACGAAGATGAAATACTAAAGATGATA
>CAZFUA010000053.1:0-7262 GCA_964521995.1 Microcaldota archaeon | reverse complement strand
GTGTATAAAATACAGCCCTCAAGGTGCCTTTTGCCCAACAGCTTGGATGCTTTTCTTATTGCCACGATCTCAGCATGTTGAGTCGGATCCTTATCCAATTTTATCCTGTTTCCCGCCTTTGCTATGACTTTATTCGACTTGACTATCACGGCCCCGATTGCGTAGTCCCCTTTCTCTCTTGTTTTTATTGCCTCGTTTATCGCCAATTCCATGAATCGCCTTTCCGCCCTTGGCATTGGAATCCCCACTCTAATACTGAAATAGCGACATGCTTAGAGCTTGCCCTGCTCCTTCGTGTAAAGGAGCATGCTCTCGAACGTCCTCGATATCTGCCCCGCCCTTATGCCGTATACAGAGCTTACTCCCTGCTTGTTCGCAAGCTCTATAAGCCTCTGGGTTATTATGCCGTCGAAAACTATCACCCTGACGCTTCCACTGTCCTGTATGGCCTGTATCAGCTCCCTTATGGGCACCTCCGTTATTATGTTTCCGGAATCATCGTAAAGCCTTCCGCGGAGGGTGTTGTGCAGCTCGGCAAGCGAGTCTATGTACTTCTGGTCCGCATCGCCGCCTTTCTGGGACTTGTGCTCCATAACCCCTATAGCATCAACTCCATGCGGTTCCTCCCTGTTTATGTCCTTTATGCCCAGGTCGGGGTCTATTTTTATCGGTTCGGTCACGTCTCGTTCTCTTTCTCTTGTGCCCTCCCCGCTGAGCAGCTTTCTGGATATCTCGGAAGGGCTTAAGATCGTCCTGTCGCGCTCCTGCTGCCTCGGCGCGCCCCCGAACCTTGAGGGCCTTTGCGCCTGGAACCTGTTTTCCCTCTGCTGCCTTTGCTCCATATTGCGCCTTCTTCCATTATCATAATCACCGGAATGATTCTGGTGGTTTAGCTTCGGCAGTACCTGGTCTATCGGCACCTTGGCCCTCAGCGATTTAATTATGTCCTTTCTTGTTAGCTCCTCGACCTCCTTGCCATCCGGCGCCCTTACTACATAGTCTATGTCGCAGACGTTGAGAAGTCCTCTCAATATCATGTCGCCTCCCCTGTCCCCGTCTAGGAACAATGTGGTCTCCTTTGACTTGGAAAGCTCCATTATCGTCTGGGGTATCTGGCCAGTGGCCCCTCCGACCGCGATGCAGTTGTCTATGTCGTTCTTGAGGAGGTTGATTACATCTGCTCTTCCCTCAACAAGTATTATCTCGTCGCTGTCCGTTATTCCAGGGCCTGCAGGCAGGTTTTCCGGGCCATAGGTTGTGACGACGCTGGACTTGACGTCGCTCTCGACGAGCTCGCTTATCTCCTTGCTGTCCGGCATTTCCGTGGTCATGAGCGTCTTTAGCAGGTCCTTCGCCCTTGTGATTATCTTTCTCCTTTTCTCGTTTCGCGTGTCCTCTATCTTGTTTATCTTGAACGTCGTCTCGAACGGACCTACCCTGTCAACCGACTCTATTGTCGCGCCGAGTATGCACGTCTCCACCCTTCCGAGCGATGATGGAAGAAACAGCTTGCCGTAGGTCTTGTTTCCCTGCGTTGCAGACTCTATCTCTATTCTCCCTATCTTGCCGTTCTTCTGGAGCTCTCTCAAATCAAGGCCGCCTCCAAGAAGGCCCTCAGTCTGGCCGAAGACCGCGCCGATTATGTCAGGTTTTTCCGCTAGGCCCGATATCTCGAATCGTGCCTCTACCATGTATTTTACAATGTCAATGTAAGTTTTTGCCATTCGAACACCTTTTGTGTGTCAGAATAGTCATAGAACTAGTAGAAGAACCAGTAGTTACGCCTTGCTAACGGATAGGGCTTCGCCCACCCTACGAGGCAACTGCGATTTTTTCAAAATCAATTTATTATAATTTATCAAAAACCCCACCTTCTACTTTGAAATATGACTATTAACAGTATTATATAAGCAGGAATATGCTTATAAGCCTTGTGTATATGCATTTATGTATTTGCATTGCCCTTGCCCTATTGGCTATCCGCCATTGAACTCCCTGAATCTGATGTTTATGTCCATATATTCAAGGGTCTTGGCAACGCTCCTCTTTATGTCGTCTCTGTAGTTGGCCTTCTTCTTGAAGAACAGCCCCATGTCCTTTCTTACGGCAGGGTCATACTGCGTTGCGAGTATGTCAATGAAATCGTCCAACCCTCCTGGGCCGGGCTCGTACATGGACATAAGCCGTTTCCAGTTACTCTTTATCCATTTCCATATTATCCTTCTTCCATAGTCCTCTGTCGATACAAGGGCAGGTATCAAATCTACATACTGCAGCCTGACGTCTTTTGACAATGCGAACCTCAGCGCCTTTTCTATAAGGTCGGGGTCCTTGACGCTGCCTATCGCCCGCAGGAACCTCAGCTGCTCCTCGGGTATCTGCTCCTTTTTGTACAGCTTCATGAATCTGTTGAAGGCCGCTGTGCCTCCAGTCCTCGCGTTTATGTTGTATACTGCCGACCTGATGTCAGGGTCTATGCTGCTCTTTTTCTTGATGTAATCCTCAAATAGCTTCTCTGACCTTCTGACAACGTCCTTGTCGTCCAGTTCTCCAAGGCTTGCTATAGCAGACCTTCTAAGCAGTATTGTTGTGTTGGAATCGCCCTTTCGCCTCTTCCAGCCAAGCCCATTTAATATGTTCCTATGGTACCTAATGTTTACGTCCCTTACGCGTCTCAATACCTTTTTGTTGTCGTGTAGTAGCAGATATAAGGCATTCAGATGTCCCGATACGCTTGAATTTAACGGGAACTCGCTGTCAAAACAATACCTATCAACGAAGTCTAGATATTTGTCCACCTTTATTTTTGTTGACCTTGCTATGGCATACAGGTCATTCTCTATACCCCAACCGTCCAATGCGCTTATGCGCCTGCTTTTGATAAGCTGCCCAAGTCTGTCAAGCATATCTTCTGCATATTTTACCCTATAAAAGCCCTTCTGGCCGTAGTTAAGCTTTATGTACTCTAGGCTATCTTCCTTTACATCCATGCTTTTTCTGTCCAGAAACACGAGCCCCTCCAGCTTGCGTCCCCCTGAGCCCTTGCTGTAACGCACGGGTACAGGCCATGTGCTGGCGTCTTTCTTGTCTAGAAGGAAGAAGCGCTGCTGTATCAGGCGTAATCTGCCAGAGGTGTGCTTTACCTCTACCATGGGATACCCAGGAATGTTTATCCAGTAGCTTGCTATGCTGTCAAACCTTGAGCCATCTCTATTCTTTCTTATGGCCTTGCCTATGGAATCCCAGAGGTTATGCTCTGTTGTATTTGAATATGAATACTTGCGGATATAATGGCGCAGACCCTCCCTAAATGTGCCCTCACCTACATAATCCTCAAGCATGGCCAGTACCGCCGCGCCCTTGCTGTACGTTATTGCAGGATCGAATGCCTCTGACATGTCGCCGGGGCTGTTCACCTTTACCTCCACTGGTTGCGTAGAGCGCAGCTGGTCAGCGCCTAAGGCTGTTCCAGTCCTGCCAAGTATCGCCTGCACATCCATCTGCCATTTCGGAAATGCGCTTTTCACAGCCTTGTAGGACATGAATGTCGCAAAGCTCTCGTTAAGCCAGAGATTGTCCCACCATCTCATTGTCACAAGATCCCCGAACCATTGGTGCGCAAGCTCATGTGCCACCACCTCCGCTATGCGCTGCCTTGCAATCACGGATGTCGCCTTTTTGTCAGTAAGCAGCGCTATCTCGGAAAACGTTATGGCGCCCCAGTTCTCCATACCAGCAATCGCATAGTCTGGTATGGCTATGAAGTCCATCTTAGGCAGCGGATACCTGATTCCAAAATAACTCTCATAGTACCTCAGGAATATCTTACCAAATTCGAGTGCGGTGCCCGCAAGCCTTATCTTGCCCGGCACTGTAACAACATTGAGTTCCACCTTTCCATACCTGCCCCTCAACCTTTCAAACCTGCCTATGCCAAAGTAAACAAGATATGTTGACATCTTGGGTGTCCTCATGAATGTCACAAGCTTTTTGTTTGCCCTTTTAATTGTGCTGCGCACAGGCATGTTGGAGACTACCGTAAGGCCGTTGTCTATTAGGAATGAGAGCTCAAATGTCGCCTTGAATGCGGGTTCGTCAAAGCACGGGAATGCCCTTCGAGCATCCGCGGCCTCAAACTGCGTCGTAAGTATATAATGCTTTTTATTGCCTACAAAATACTTGCTCCTGTAGAATCCATTATACTTGTCGCCATTCCTGCCCTCGAAATCTATGCTGATCTCCACATTGCCTCTTACAGGCCTGTCAAATGTCAGTATCATTCTCTCCAGCGTTTTGTCCACCATCTTCCTTGCTCTCTGTGTTTTGCCGCTATTTGTTATTGTAGCACTTTTGATGTCCAGTCCTATCAAGTTGAGTGCTATGCTCTTCGTGCTCTTTTTTATCCTTGCAGAGATGCGTTCAATGCACCTGTACCTGAACGTCTTAAGGTTCGGCTCGAAGGCAAGATTGTAGTTTATTGGCACTACATTCTCCCCTAATGTCTGCCTTTCATCCTTCATATAATCATCAACCACACTACTTACATATAAAATACTTAAAATACTTAATAATATATATTATTCGAAAAATTGAGATTATGAATATAGCATTTGTTTCAGACGCGGTATACCCTTGGAATGTCGGAGGTCTGGAAACCCTGGAGAGCACGGAAGCGCAGGAGCTTGCAAAGGAGCATGACGTTCATTTCTTCTCTCTTCAATGGCCGGGGATGAAAAAGAAGGATTTCAGGCACAACAATATAATGTACCACACGCTTCACAAGATATCGACCGAGAAGTTCTACAGGCACGGGAGACGCTCTATAAGGGAGGCACTCATATTCTCCTTCGGGCTTTTCAGGATATTCTTCTACAAGTTTGACTACATACAATCGAACGAGTTCCCGATACTCCAGATACCGATATTGAAGTTATACTGCATGCTAAACGACTGCAAGCTCATTCTTGACATGCACGAGGTGTGGGACAGCGGGTACTGGACAAGCTACCTCGGAAGGGTGCCTGGGGCCTTCGCGAACCTGTTCGCCTCAACTGTCCTGAAATTCGCCGATGCGTACATAGCGAATTCCAGTGCAACAGCGAAGAAGCTCGAGGAGCTAGGCATCGACAAAGGCAAAATAAGGATATTCTCACCGGTGATAAACGATAAGAAACTGAGTAGAATAAAAGTGAAAAAGGACAAGAAATGCGTATTTTTCTCTGGAAGGCTGATAAAGGAGAAAAGGCTCGACAAATGGCTTGAGGCGATAAAGGCAGTAAGCAAACGCGTGAAAGGCATCAAAGCCATTATAATAGGGGACGGTCCGGAAAAAACAGCAATAAGGCACACGATAAACAGGCTGAAACTGAACGGAATCGTCGAACTAAGGGACTTCTACAGGACAGAAAACAAGCGCGAGCTTTACAGGAGAATGAAAAGCTCCAAGGTCCTTTTGCAGATGTCCGAAAGGGAGGGGTTGAGCATAATAGTGCTGGAAAGTCTAGCGCTAGGGACGCCGGTACTCCTTCCCGACTACTCCCCAATACCAAAAGAGGTAAAAGACATGTGCGTTGTAGAGGACGAAATCAGCATACCGTACAGGCTTGAGAACATTCTCCTCTCCGGCGCAAAGAGCAGCTACATAAAAAACGGCGCCGGTTTAAAAAACTTCTCGGTGTCCAATACGAACAAATTCTACTCAAGCCTGTTCAGCAGGCTTAGCAAAAATAGATAATCATTAATGTATAAACGTATAAGCGTGAAACCATGCGGATACTCAATTCAATGCCGCCCTACAACCTCTTCGGCCTTGAGGAACAGGATTATGCAAAGGCTAAGGTCGTGGCAGTGCCCGTGCCTTACGATTCAACAACAACATATAAATCCGGAACAAGGGAGGGGCCTCATGCGCTGATAGAGGCAAGCAGGAACATAGAGCTGTACAGCGAGGAAACAGGCAGCGACATAAGCAAGATCGGCATATACACAACCGAAGAGATCGCACCCGACCTAAGCTCCCCTGAGAACATGGTGAAAAGGATAGAAAGCGAGCTTAACCAGATCATAAACGACAAAAAGGTGCCGTTGCTTATAGGTGGGGAACATACGATATCTCTAGGAGCGCTCAGGCCATTGGTAAAATTGCACGGAGGCAAAGAGATAACGTTCCTGCACTTCGACGCGCATTCGGATTCAAGAGACAGCTTCATGGGTTCAAAATACTGCCACGCCTGCGTTGTCGCGAGAGCGAGAGAGCTGTGCGATTCATACAGCGTGGGGGTGCGGAGCATAGACGAGCAGAGCGCACAGAACAACGGCGATGACATACTGTACATGAAGGACATGCACGAGGGAAGCACACCAGACCTTGTAGAATCAATAGCCAACAATACGAAAGGCAACATATACCTAAGTGTTGATTTGGACGTCCTGGACCCCGGCGAGATGCCAAGCGTGGGGACACCAGAGCCCGATGGTATGAGTTTTTTGCACCTCAAAGAGGTACTAAAGGAAGTACTGCGCAAGAAAAACGTAATAGGCATGGACTTTGTCGAATTGAACCCCATACCTGGATTTATTGCACCGAATTACCTTGCGGCAAAGCTCGTATATCTATCTATAGGGTATGCCTTTTCGGGCAAATAATGCAATAATAGGTAGAAACAATGAATGTGCTCATAAGAAAGTACAAAAAAAGCGATACCCTATTTGTAATAAAGTTATTCGACCAGTTTCAAGACTATCTGATTTCGGTTGACACTCTTGATGTTGTAAAGAAGCCGTCAAAATACGCCGAAAATTATCTAAATTTTATACAAAAAGACATTTCAAAAAATAATGGAAATATCTATTTGGCAATAGCAAAAAACGAGATCGTTGGGCTTGTGGTAGCGATTGTGGCTCCGCCATCAAAGGATCCTGGTGTCTCTTCGGTTCCTAGGGGCTTCATAAGCGACCTATACATAAAAGAAACGCATAGGGGGAAAGGAATCGGGATCAAGCTCATGGAACATGCGGAAAGGTATCTTAAGTCAAAGAAATGCAATCGCATCTTCTTAACGGTTTTCGCGCCCAATGAAAATGCACATGCCTTTTATAAGAAAATCGGATACAAAGATTGCGACATGGACATGATTAAAAAGCTTTAGATGATGCATCCCGCATGCGGTTGATATTCTGATCGAAAGATATGTTTTTATATTAATACCTAGGAGAATTCTACGGACTTCGTCCGTAGTTGCAGCATAAAATCTAATTCTTTT
>CAZFUA010000052.1:0-7603 GCA_964521995.1 Microcaldota archaeon | reverse complement strand
AATTATGGGTAGTGGCAGTTTACCCTAAAAGTGCCTCCGGCAGTAACATTTTTAAACTGTTTCAACTCTGAAGGAAAGAAGAGATAGCTTTCGTTAATTTTGGAATTATGGAAGTTTCAGTGTTGGAAAACTTTCAGGGAAAGCTATAATAATGGAAAAGTAGGTTATTTAGTATCATAAGGGTCTATTCTTAAAAGTGAATAAAATGGAGAGGGTACTAGTAACTGGAGCCACGGGGTTCATAGGGAAAGAACTTACGGCTAAACTAATCGAGAAAGGTTTTGAAGTACACACTTTAGAGCGTTATGTGACGGGAAGATACACATTAGATAGCAAGGATAGTGTTATTAACCACTATACGAACCTAATCGATTATAACGCAACTAAAAAGGCGGTTAAAGATGCCCAACCAGAATACTGCATACATCTCGCTGCAACAACTGCCCTAAGTTTTAGTTGGGACCACCCAATAGAAGTCACAGAAACTAATTATCTAGGTACTGTAAATCTTGCAGAGGCATGCAGAGATATTCCCCATTTTAAGCAGTTTATACTAGCCGGAACTAGCGAAGAATATGGGACCACCCTAACCAAAATTAGCCAGCGTCTTACAGAAGAATCACCACTAACTCCCAACAGTCCGTATTCTGTGGCAAAGGTAGCTTCGGATATGTACCTTTTGAGCTATATGCGCAAAGCTTATGGATTTCCTGCTACAGTGCTGAGACCATTCAACACTTATGGTAGGAGAGACAATAAACACTTTTTCATTGAGAGAACTATAACGCAGATGCTTGATGGCAAGGAAGTTCGCCTTGGTGACAAAGCTGCAGTAAGGGACTGGCTTTATGTTGACGATCATGTAAATGGATACATAAAGGCATTGGGAAATGAAAAAGCAATAGGTGAAGTAATACAGCTGTGTACTGGCGTTGGTCATACAATAAAGGAGACCGCAGATGCGATAGCCAGACTCATAGATTTTAAAGGAAATATAGTGTGGAACTACACTCAAAGGAGGCCGCTCGACGCAAAGATACTGATAGGGGACAACTCGAAGGCGAAGAGGCTTCTCGGTTGGGAACCGCGCTTCACGTTGGAGCAAGGACTCAAGAAGACCATAGAGTACTGGTCCAAGAAAGAAGGAGTACACCGCAAGTAGCACCCTAGTCAAGGTGATCAGATGGCCGCCCACAAGTACGATTCGCTGTACAGGATGAGCCCGCGCCTCTACGACTGGGGATTCGACGTCCAATGCAGGCTCGCCAGCCTCGCGTTTCTGACAAGGCACTGTAACCTAATTGTAATGCGCCTGAAGTGCAATCCGGCATACAAGGAGGAATATGAAAGGTTCATCCGGGAGATAGGCAGGCCGAAGGCAAGCTACATAACCTTCAGGTCTGGGCTCCAAATCTACAACATGATACGCGAGGGCAAGCCTGACACAGTTGTGGAGACTGGGGTCCTTGACGGATTTTCATCGAGCATTATACTTGAGGCATTGTCGAAGAACAAGAAGGGTAGACTTATCTCGGCGGAGATAAGCAGGAACGTCGGACACATTGTGCCTGCACGGCTGAAAGGCAGATGGGACTTAGTGGTAGGGACTCCGAGGGGGGTGCTGCCCACAGTTCTCAAGCGCTCCGGAAAAATAGACATCTTCATGCACGACAGCGACCACTCCTATAAGAACATGAAAAGAGAGTTCGGCCTCGCGATGAAGAGCATGAAGAAGGGCGGCGTTGTACTGTCTGATGATATATACGTCAACAAGGCCTTCATGGAGTTTGCAGGTTCTGTGCATAGGAAGCCGAGGATCATCGCAGGGATATTCAAGTGCTTTGGGATAATCGAGCTCTGAGAGATTATCTGTGCCGCGCGGCGGCCTTGAACATCTCCAGTATCTTCGGGAGCACGGATTTCGTGCCGAACTCCTCGATTGTTATCTGGCGGTTCTTGGCTCTGTACGGGTTCATTTCTTTCCCAGAGCCTTTGAGGCCTGCGAGTTTTGCCAGAGACCTTATGTAGTCTTCGGAACTGCCATTAGCCGTGACATCAAGCTTTATTCCCAGGTCGCGCATGTCCGCCCAGGTCGTGGTCTTCTTGCTCGTCAGGATATACAGGCCGCTAGCTAGCCCTTCCAACATTGTGACCGAAAAGGATTCTGTGCCAGGGATTATCATTACGTCCATCTCGGCCATCAGCTTGAATTTCTCTTTGTCGCCGACCGCGCCCAGGATGTGGACATTGCCAAACTTCTTGTATTCGTTTCTCAGGCCGTCTATGCCCCTCCCTACGAAATAGAATTCGTACCAGTCAAGCTGCTTTTTCTTGCTCAGCTTGGCTATCACGTCCAGCACTATCGGCATGTCCTTTATCATTCCGCCTATGTGCAGCACCTTCAGCCTCCTGGACGTGTTCCTCCCCGGGCTGTAGTTCGCCGCTTCTATCATGTTGGGCACATAGAATATCTTCGAGTCCTTTATGTTGAAGACGTCCTTCAGGTATCCTGCCTGCTCCTTGTTTATCACATGGAAGTACACGTTGCCTAGGTCCCTCCTTTTCGTGGCAAGCAGCCCGTTTATCAGTCCGTTTCGCATCCTCTTGACGGTCTCGTGGGATGCGCTTCCTTTTGTGATGAACATGCTGTGGCAGCCGATTATGTACGGCTGGCCTTTCGGCTTGTTGAGTATGTTCAGTATGCTGTCGTAGATATTGTTCGATAGGTACACTACGGAATCTGTGGGAAGCCCCTTTAGGATTACAGTATGCCATTGCGGCATCCTGATTGTTGAGCGTTCCACGATCCGCTTTGGTATTCTCTTGTAGCGCTCGCGCAGAAGCTTGTAGTTCTTCACCTTAGGCGGGTTCTCATCGGTCGTAGGTATCAAGATCTCCGTATCCATGCCATTGTCGAAGAGGTATTTTGCATACTCATAAACAAGGTACGGCACTGCGGTGTAGTTATTCTCTATATTCCATGTGGATACTAGCGTGAACTTCATTGCCGCACCAGTGGTTGTTGTCTCTAATCACTGCTATGCTCAGCGAAGATTTAATATAATATGATACCGACTATAGTTAAAAGTGCTTAAATGAGAGTACCTTACGCATTATCCGTATATGACGATAAGGAAATAGACGCCGTGACAACCGCTCTAAAGGAACGAAAGTCCATCCTTGGAGATAAAACCAGGGAGTTCGAAGCAAGGGTAGCCGGGCTCTTTGGCAAGAAGCACGGCATCATGGTAAATTCCGGCTCGTCGGCGAACATGCTGGCGGTAGAGCTCCTGAACCTCCAGCCCGGTTCTGAGGTTATAACACCAGCGCTGACCTTCTCGACTACAGTTGCACCCCTGGTGCAGAAGAGATTGGTGCCGGTGTTCGTCGACATCGTTCCGAACACTTACCTAATTGACATAAAGCAGGTAGAGAATGCTATCACTGAGAAAACAAAAGCGCTTATGATACCTTCGCTGATCGGGAACGTGCCGAACTATCCCCTGCTGAAAAAGATTGCGTCAGACCACGGCATATTTCTCATAGAGGATTCATGCGACACCCTTGGTGCAAAGGTAGACGGACAGCCGACCGGCAGGTTCACTGACATATCAACAACAAGCTTCTACGGGTCGCACATAATAACTGCGGCGGGCGGAGGCGGAATGATTTGCGTAAACAACGACGAGCAGATGAATAGGTGCAAGATCATGCGCGGATGGGGAAGAAATTCGGCGGTGGATGAGACCGAGGACCTATCTAAGAGATTCGGGATAAAAGTCGATGGGATACCATACGACACAAAATTCGTTTTCAGCGACATCGGATACAACTTCCTCCCGTTGGAGATAAGCGCAGCGTTCGGCAACGCGCAGCTGGACAAGCTTCCAAAGTTTATCGAGACGAGAAAGAACAATTTCTCGGAGCTGAGAAGGTTCTTCTCGCAGTACACGAAATTCTTTTCGCTTCCGGAGCAGGCGGAGAACGTGGAGACTGCATGGCTGGCGTTCCCGCTTACTATAACGGGGGACACCCCGTTCAACAGGGTCGACATTACTACGGCCCTTGAAAAGAGCGGAATACAGACAAGGCCGATATTTACTGGAAATATACTCAAGCAGCCCGGCTTCAAGAACATAAACAGGGGTAATTTCGCAAATGATTTCCCAAACGCGAACCTGGTCATGGAGCGCAGCTTCCTAGTCGGCTGCAACCAGGGGCTTTCGGGTGAGCACATGAGGTACATGGAGGGCATATTCACGGAGTTCCTGAACAAGTTCTGATCGCGGATATTATGAAGATACTTATCACAGGGGGCAGCGGGAGAATCGGCTATGAGTTTTTCGAGCGCCTCTCCAAAGAGGGCAACGACTTGACCTGCACCTTCTCAAAGCACGAGATAGACATCCCTGGAGCCCGGAAGCTTGACCTAACAGACAAGGAAAAAACGCTGAGTCTCATAACAAAGGAGAAACCAGAGCTTGTAGTCCACACCGCAGCGCTGACAAACGTAGAGCTGTGCGAGACGGACAAGCCCCTAGCAAACCTACAGAACGTTGTAGCAACAAGGAACGTCATAGAGGGATGCACCAAGGCGGGCAGCAAGCTGATTTTCATATCTAGCCCTTTTGTTTTTAGTGGAAAGAAAAGCCTGTACGTTGAAGGGGACCCTACCGATCCGGTAAACTATTATGGTGCAACAAAAGCCAAGTCCGAAAGGCAGATATCAGAATCCGGCTTGGAATTCCTGACGCTTAGGGTCGACCAGCCATATGATTGGATAAGGCCATGGCAGCAGGACAATCAGGTAACAAGGGTGCTAAAGAGGCTTGAGAGCGGGGAGGTATACGAGGACCCGACCGACTGGTACAACAATCCGACCTTCATACCGAACATTGCCGAGGTTGCGATGCGGCTTGTCGGGCGGGGCAAAACCGGCGTATACAACGTTGTGGGTTCTGACTACATAAGCAGGTACGACTGGTCGTTGGTCATAGCAGATGTGTTCGGCAAGGACAAGAAACTGATAAGACCGATAAATTCGCAAAAGCTGAATCTTGTAGCGAAGAGGCCGAACGCAAACCTATCCAATAATAAAGCGGTAGTAGAGTCGGGGGTGACTCTCTTCGGAGTTAGGAAGGGGCTTGAAAGGATGAAGGACAGCCCTGTAAAGAAGTAGGCGTCAGAGGGTATTGTAATCAAAATTCAGCTCAGCGTTGCCGAGCGTCGGGAATTCGCTGTCTCTCTTTGAGAGTATCGGATTCTTGACAGGCCACTTTATGCCCAACTTGAGATCGCTCCATATTATCCCTCTCTGTTTGTCTGCGAAGTAATGGGAGGTCATCTTGTACATCACGCGGGTATCCTGCTGTAGCACCGCGTAACCGTGCGCAAATCCTGGAGGCACCCACAGCGCATCGAACGTCTTTCCGTGCAGGACCATGCTAATGTGTTTTCCAAAGTTTGGAGATCCCTTTCTCAGGTCCACAACCACGTCGAAAACCTTGCCCTTAAGTATCACCACGAGCTTTCCCTCAAGGTGTGGGCTAAGCTGATAGTGTAGTCCTCTTACCACATTCTTTTTTGATATGGAAATGCTGTCCTCCACGAATGGCTGGACGATTCCGCTTTTAGAAAACTCCTCGGTGTTGAAGATCTTTGTAAAGCTTCCCCTTTCGTCAGGGACGACTGCGGGCCTCACTAGAACAATCTCGGGAAATTTTGTCGGTTTGAATATAAATGGCATATCATCACACTGTTAATACCCTATCTTCATCTGCCTGTAGTATGAGATGTTGTCATCCAGCACCTCTTGCCACCAAAGGTTACTCGTGTACCAATCCACTGACTCACTAATACCATCCTCAAGTGAGTATTTGGGCTTCCAACCCAGTTTCGACCTGGCTTTTTTGCTTGAGAGATACTGTTTGTCTATCTCGCCAGTAAGGTCCTGGTTGAGCACTTTCGGCTTTATTGCACCCTGTTTGCCAGCGGCCCTGATTATCATGTTCGTTATGTCGAGCACAGAGGTCGGCCTTTCTGTTCCTATATTGAAAGCCTCTCCTGTTGATGTTTTTTGCCTTTCTGCAACAAGCATTAGGGCGTTTACTGCGTCTTTGACATGCATATAGTCTCTCAGGTTCATACCATTCCCTCTAATCTTCGGACGCTCTTTTTTTATTATCGCCCTAATTGTGTCGGGTACTATTCTGAGGAAGTTTCCGTCTCGGCCTCCTATGATGTTCGAACACCTTATGACCGAGGATCTCATGCCATAGGTCGTGTGGTACGAATGGACGAGGCAGTCCGCGGCGAGTTTTGATACATCATATGGGGATTTTCCGAGAAGAGGGTGAGATTCGTCTATCGGCAGGCGTTGCGGCTCGCCGTAGACCTTGTCCGTACTCATGTGAACCATGAACGGCTGATCTTTTGAGGCTCTTATGGCCTCGAGAAGGTTCAGCGTACCGTTCGCGTCAACGTCAAAGGTCTCTACAGGCCTGTTCTTTGCGTATATCACCTGCGTTATGGCTGCGAGGTGGAAGATTATATCCTTGTCTTTGACCAACTCCTTTATCGGCTTTGCCTCGCGTATGTCGCCGTATATGATCGAGATATCTCCGAGTACAGACTTTATGCTCCTTCTGCCTACGATGCTGTTCTTCCTGAGCAGAATGGTGACCTTCGCACCCCTGTTAACAAGAGCCTCTGTCAGCCATGACCCGACGAAGCCGTTTGCACCGGTAATGGCAATCTCTTTTCCGTCAAAAAAGCCCGTCACTCAATCAACCCACACCTTCCACGGGGCCTTGCCGAGGGTTACGCCAGAATGGGGCATGTATCCCTCACGCCACAGCATATCGAGCCTTACGACATCCTTGAACGTGTCCATGCAGCTCCAGAAGCCGTCGTGGACGTAGGCCGCGAGCTGCTCTTTCTCGGTCAGCTCTCTGATTACTTCTTCTTCCAGGATGCTGTTCCTCTTCAGGTGCTTGAATATCTTCCTGTTGAATACGAAGAAACCACCGTTTATCAGGCCCGGTAACATCGGCTTTTCCTTGAACGACTTCACAACGCCGCTCTTCACCTCGACTATGCCGAATGGAGACATAGGGTGGACTGCAGTCAGTGTAATCATTTTTCCCATTTTTTTATGGAATCTGTAGAGCTTGCTTATGTCCAGGTCGGATACTCCGTCGCAGTACGTGGCGAAGAAATCCTCTGAGTCTATGTATTTTTCCACCATCTTTATCCTTCCGCCCGTCGGGGTGTTCAGTCCTGTGTCGACTATCGTTATATCGAACTTGTTCTTTGTGTTCTGACGGTTTCGCTTTTCTAGATATTCTTTTATCTGCTTTGTTTTGTATCCGGTGCAGATTATGAATCGGTCATGCCCATAGTGCGCGTATATTTTCATGACATGCGTGATTATCGCCATGCCCCCAATCGGCACGAGCGCCTTTGGTATGCGGGCGTTGTAATCCCTCATGCGAAGGCCAAGACCTCCGGCGAGTATAACTACGGTCATTTTTTTATCCATATGCCCGGACCCTATTCTGATTTTATTAGTAGGTATATATTTGTTTGCATGACGGAAAACGTG
>CAZFUA010000051.1:0-7639 GCA_964521995.1 Microcaldota archaeon | reverse complement strand
TTATAATTATTCTTGGAATAAATAAATTGCGCCGCAGTAACTCAACCCGGGAGAGTGTCCCGCTGAAGAAGATAGGTAACTATTCAATTGCAGAAACGGGAATGTTGCTGGTTCAAATCCGGCCTGCGGCATTAAACTAATGATTCAATTCAGCTAACTTTTCATGTATTTGTCCTTAGACTGTAACTATACTTGCAGCACAAAGATTTTTATATTTGCACTACGTAGTACGTAGTATGGAAGAAACAACTACGGTCACAAGAAAATATCAAATAACATTGCCGAAAAAAATACGGAGAAAATTTGGCATAAAGATAGGGGACAAACTGCCAATATTTAGCAAGGAGAACAAAATAATAATAAAAACAAGCAAAGTGGTGCCCAATCCGGCAGAATACCTGTGGAACTTGTCCAAAAAGGGCTCTGGAATAGATGCTGTTAAGCTTATCAAGCGCACTAGAAGAAAGGTTTATTCATGAAAAAAGTCTATATAGATACAAACATATTCGATTATGTTATACTAAGAAATGAAACATATGGCGAAGCATGCAAAGCGATACTGGAGGATATAAGTAATAATATTGAAGCCATATGCTCTTTTCAAGTACCAATTGAATTATTGGGCTCAATTTCACAAATAGATCCAGTATTGGCATACGAGGGGCTTCAAGGATTTTTTTCCTTTAAAATACGTATTGTAGAAATCTCCCAAAGATTGCTTTTAAATGCGGCTTTGATATCCAAGCAAACTGGAATCAGTAGTTATGATGCGGTTCATGCCGCAACAATGAAACAAGAGGGATTAAACACTATAATAACTGAAAACTACAAAGATTTTGAGAAGATAAAAAACTTAAAAATAGTTAGACCTCTTAATTATGGTGCATGGTTTGGTTTCATTTAAAAAGCTTAAACCATTTACTAAAGCAGATAAATTGGACGAACATTAACCGGCATTCTCAAAATTCCTGCCAATGTGCCGAATATGGTAGTGGGTTGGCCTGTGCTTTTCCAGAGGCTCACTCGGACTTTACTGGGCGATCCAAAAAAATGTTTAAATCCGGTAAGAAAATAGACTATCACTTTGCTATAAATATATTCTTACTGTAAATAAATCATGTACGAAAAGGACTTTAAATATTTTAAAAAGTCCTACGCCAAAAGCATGCAAAAGATGTTTGCCGCAGTAAGCGATCTCTACGCGGAATACTGGAATGATTTATTTCATTTTGCTCTTTTCGACAAAAATAACCAGAGCTGGGAACAGGCATTCAGGAAGACCCACAGAAAATACATCAAAGATCTAAAAATTGCCAAAGCAAGGAAAGTCATAGACCTTTCATGCGGAAGGGGCGGATTTACAAATATATTGGCAAAGCACACCAAAGGCAAAGTCTTGGGGATAGACATTTCACCGTATCAATTATCATGCGCCTCAAGATTCCATAGGCCTAATCTTAAATTCAAAAAATACGACGTTATGAAAATTAATGAATTGAATGAGCTGTTTGACGCCGCCTCTTATCTTGACGCAGAGTGTTATCTCCCATATAAAAACATTGCCTTGGGTAAAATAGCGCATATTTTAAGGCCCGGTGCAAGGCTATTAATAACAGGCTGGTGTAAAAAAAGCGGACTAAACAAAACGCAAGAGGAACTGGTTCTGCAACCCTTTATGAGGTACTGGGCCATACCAAGCCTAGAAACAGTAGAGAACTACGAGAGATATTTCAAACAAAATGGATTTAAAATAATAAAAATAGAGGACATGACGCACAAGGTTAAAAAGGATTGGGAATTTGGGTACGAGCGCGGATTAAAAGTGATAAAAGAGCTCAGTTACGAAGATTTGCCAAAATTCATTTGGAAGAAAATTAGAACCGGGAAAGGGGGGATAAGGCTTATCAAAGAACAGTTTCCCGCCGCAATTTATATCAAGGTGGGATTCGACATTGGTTTCTTGAGATACATTTATTACCTTGTTGAAAAGGAATGACAAGAAAGACCCCGACTATTTTATGGACATGGCAACCACATGGCAACAGCCCTGCCAAACTGCTGTCGTTCGGGCAGAAAGGGCTCTCGATGCCATGCATATCTGCGGCACCGTATTTGGCGGTTGTACGTAAGGAACCCATTTGAATACCTAAAAGGTAAAATTTATAGTTGTTGATTGCCCAATATGTACGGGGTTGGTTATCTGCAATTAGGCAAGAACGGTTTCAAACTATGCCTGGATTCTAAAGAGGTATTGGATAATTTAAGCCTGGGCAGCGCGCTTAGGGGGACAATAAAAGGATCCGAAACAGTAATTGGCGTAAAGGACATAATAAAGCTTGCTGTATTCGAAAGGAAATTGGGGAAAATAGATATAATACCCATTAATGATACTGAAGTTCGTGATCTGCTAAGAAATGTAAAAAACAGAAAGGGCAGGCACGTATACCAAAACGTGTCTGTTTCTACCCACAAATTGAATGGCGACCCCATATATGCCATGCAATTGTTTGCTTTTTCCGAGAAGCTATCAAATTTAATTACGGACATAAACCCGACTTTTAGCCGTTTGGGTTTTGGCTCTATGCAGGCCGCGCCACCACTAGCCTTAAGGTACAACACATATGCGGCAATCTATCTTCCGATAATAGTGGAGGTGCTGCCTAAAAAGCTATTCAGGGAAGCTGTATCAAATCTTGAAAAAAGGGTCAAAACCGCACCCACCATAGAGTACAAATCTCCAGAGGGCGATATTAGAATAGATATGGCTAAAATGCTGACAAAAGCAAAAGACATCTTGGAGAAAAACGGCATGCTCGCAGTTATACGCGATGGAACGCACAGGGCATATCTTGCCACAATGCAAGGGGTGCCTTTTGCCAACGGCAATGACGGAAACGGGCATACAAATATCATCATGATAAACAACTCTTCCGGATCCGCCCATTCCATACCTGTAAGAATATCAGATATCGTAATCGTAAGGGAAAAGCCCAAGAACAACGAAGACAGGTATCTGGGCTTGGTCCAAAGGGAGATGGAATATTTCAAGAGCATTGGTGTGGATGGTTAAGCAAAGTAGTCTATTGCTCGTGGATCTGGACGGTACCCTGTTCTTTACCGAGAGATGCGTAGAACTTGCAAGCAGGGACGTTCTGGGCAAAAGGATGGATAAGGAATCCGTTAGGAAGTTACCCGAAGAAACAAAAGAAAAAATATACAAAATCGCACAGTCCAAGTACGATAAATATACGAAATTAAACAAAAAATTGAATAGAATACTGTCGAAAAATAGAAGTTCCAGCATTTTCATATTGACAGCGAGAACGAGGAAGACAAGGAAATTTACCGAAGGGCTCCTTGAAAGAAACAATGTGAACTTCGACAAGCTTATTTTCAGGGACAGCTATAAAATAAACGATGAGGTCTGGAAGCTAAAGGCGGTCAACAGGTTTTCCAGATCATTTTCGAAAATTAGCTTATACGAGGACAAAATCGACAACATAGATTACATACGCAATCATGCCGGAAACAGAAACATAGACTTTTATGCGGTTTCGGCCGACAAGATAAAAAAGCTAACCTAAAGCACGCAATGCACGCATCTGCAATCTTGCCATACCATCAGCTTCAGCTGCAGGTTATCCGTTCATAGCGGGAAACCCCACTCCCTTTAGGGGTGGGAGGATGCCTCTTTGCGGAATTGTCCAACAAACAGGGCAGTAAAAACTATAAATATCTGATACTACATAAACACCTACGTGATAAGATAAAACGTTCTTATGCAAGTCGTGAACATGAGACAAAAAGCTTAACATATCTTCAGTCAACTAAATACACCATATTCTGTGGCAAAATGGAATGTTGATTACATGGCAACCAATACAAAATCTTCCGGGAACGGCATGGGAATAGTGCACAGGAGCACATCAAGGGTTCTGGACGGCTATAGCGTAGCTATGCTTTCAAGAATATTCGAGACAAAATCCATGTCGACATACGACAGGCTCGCCGAGATGCTCAGATCCCACAGGGACAACTATACGATAAGGGACATAGAGAAGTTCTATTCATCGCTGACTCCGGGTGTCAACACCATTGATGCCGGGGTGTTCGTGTCCGCCGCAATAAACAACATCATAAGGGACGGCGATATGGTGGTGCTGAGGAACCACAGGATAACCCTACACTACATGGGAACGAGGCTCAGCAGGGGCACAGAGATAATAGAGGGCGGTGCGCTGAACTTTCTTGGGTACAAGATGAGGGGCGGCACGCTAATCCTCAAAGGCGATGCCCTGAACTTCGCCGCGACCGAGATGACCGGCGGAAACATAGAGGTGCTCGGCAGGCTCGCAAGCAGCGCCGCTGACGGCATGCACGGCGGGAGATTGATAGTGAACCAACGCGCGGGGTACAACATAGGAAACAATGCATCCCCTAATGCCTACATAATACTATTGGGCGGTTACGAGCACCTGGCGCCCAGCTGCAAGGCGCGCCTGCATGACGATTGAATACGCTTAATACGCCCTGGCGAAATATGCAACCTCCTTCGCCTCTTTGCCGCAGTAAACGCAATTGGAGAACGTCCTCTCGCCCTCGAGCTTCCTGAGCCTGTAAGTCGCGCCCGTTTCCTCCTTTACCTTGAGTTCGCATTCGTTGGAGCCGCACCAGCTTGCCCTTATGAAGCCCTTTTTCTCGTTCAGGGCCTTCCTGAAGGCTTGATATGATCGCACTGTTGTTATGCCTTTCTTTAGGGTTTTCCGGGCTTTCAGGAAAAGGCTCCTCTGTATGGACCTGAGCGTGCTCCTTGACCTCTTGAGCATGTCCTGCTCCTTCACTGTCTCCTTCTCGGAAGTGTCCCTCCTTACGAGCACCACCTGCCCGTTGTCGATGTCGCGTGGTCCTATCTCTATCCTTAATGGCACCCCCTTAAGCTCCCACTCGTTGAACTTCCAGCCCGGGGTATAGCTTTCGCGGTCGTCGAGCTTGGCCTTGAGCCTCTTGGCCTTGAGCTTTTTGAGCAGCATGCTTGAGTGCATTAGCACCCTGTTCTTTGAATCGTCCTTGTATATCGGCACTATTACAATCTCCAGAGGCGCGACTTTCGGCGGTACGATAAGGCCCCTGTCATCTCCATGCGTCATTATCAACCCGCCGAGCACCCTTGTCGATATTCCCCATGATGTTGTGTATGGGTTCTTCTCCTTCCCGTCCTTGTCAAGGAATTTGACCCCGAAAGGCTCGGAGAAGTTCTGCCCCAGGTGGTGGGATGTACCAGCCTGTATCACCTTCCCGTCGGGCATCAGGGCCTCGAACGTTACGGTGTAATCCGCTCCGGGAAACTTCTCAAGCTCTGATTTCTTTCCAACAAGAACCGGCATTGCGAGGTAATCCTCCATTACTATCCTGTAGAATCCTGCAATCGTCATGACCTCCTTCTCAGCCTCGTCCTTGGTTGCATGCGCCGTATGGCCTTCCTGCCACAGGAACTCGCTTGTCCTGGTGAACGGCTTTGTGTCCTTTATCTCGCCCCTAAGTATGTTGCACCACTGGTTGAGCAGCAGCGGCATGTCGCGCCAGCTCCTTATCCATTTGGCGAAAAAGTAATACACTATCGTTTCGGATGTGGGCCTTATGGCAAGCCTTTCGTTAAGGTCGTTATTCCCGCTTTTCGTCACCCAGAACACCTCCGGGACAAATCCCTCGAAGTGCTCCTTCTCAAGCTCTAGCAGTCTTTCTGGTATAAGCAATGGCAGGTACATGTTCCTGTGGCCTGTCTCCTTTATCATTTTATCGAATACAATTTGTATGTTTTCCCATATCTCGTAAGAGTCCGGCCTGAACGCTATGTTGCCCTTCACAGGTGCATAGTCCGCAAGCCCAGCCTTGAGCACTACCTGCGAATACCATTCCGGAAAGTCTTCCATCTTCTTCGCTGTTATGCTGTTCTCGTTTGATTTCATGGGTTCGTTTGCTTCTGCCAATTCATCCCCTGCTAAACTTATCGGACAAGTAATTAATTATGCAACAATCGTTATAAACCTTTATAAAATGCCCTTTTTTGCAGAGAAACGAAACTTTTACAAACCCAGAATAATGGTAAAGCTTTTAATAGGTTTGCTACCGAAGATTTCTGAACGACCAACGGTAAAGGTGAAGTCATGGAGAAAGGAGTTGAAAGAAAGGTCTATGCATCGGAAGACAGAACCCTGACGATCATGATAGGCGTTGCAAAGACCTCAGACAATCAGGGAATCATAAAGGAATTGGCCAGGAGTAGCAAGCGCGCAGGCGTACTTGAGGCGCTAGTGCTGAACCCCCATACGCAGGCAGGCGAACTTGACCTTGTAACTGAAAGGTTGATCGCGGCCAAGGATGCGGACCAAAACGTAGTGCGCAAGATACTTTTAAAGGTATACCTAAACGACAATGCATCAGAGAAAACGAAGAACAAGGTAACCGATCACTTATTCTTAAACGACGACGACAAAAATAAATCCGGTTTCCTATCAAGGCTCATCAGAATCCCGCAGCATGCGTGAGTCGCAAATAACCGCTGCATCATTGATCAGAGCATCTTGTTTATTATGGAGTCAGCTGCAAGCCTGTTGGGGCTTATTATTGTTTCGTTCTTGAATACTCCCAACTCCTTGAGGTGCCTCTCAGCCTCGGTGCTGGGCGCGACCACTATCACATTGACGCCCTTTGCAAGCGCCCTTACGACAAGCAGCGCGTAGACCATGTGCGAGCTCTCCTTCAGGTCTATTATCACCTTGCTTGCGTACTGTATCTCGAACTGGGACATGTCGACCTCCGAAGTTGGATCAGCAACAAAGGTCCTGTATCCAATGCCTCTCAGCCTGTCGGACATGACCTTGTCAGAGACTATCATTATGAATTTGGTGCTGTTGCCGTTCAGCTCCTTGGCTATCGCAAGGTTCACCCCGTCAGTGCCTATAAGAACAATATGGCTCCTGAGCCTCCTCTTCTCAGCGTTCGATATCCTCTCGGAAAGCCTTTCCATTCTAGTATTCACGAAATCACCAGATATAACAGTAACAACACTAAGGAATATGCTGAGCCCTATGACTATGAGCAGCATCACAAACAGCTTCGCAAGCGGGGTTATCGGCAGTATGTCCCCGTAGCCCACGGTAGACATCGTCACTATCGTGAAGTACGCCGCGTCAAGCGGGGACATATTGGTCACGTTGAAGCCTCCGCCGTGCGCTATTATGTACGTGCCCATGATCCCGAAGATGAAAACCGCCGTTATGGCGCCCACGTAAACAATCTTGAGGTATCTCTCCATTCAAATTCCCACAGATAAAGAAAACAGTATACCATTCTGAATGATATATTTTAATTGTTTTGATTGAATCAAATCCCGCGACACCGCGGCGAAAGATATTAATTAATCAAATCTAATCTGATAAGCAGCTGATTGTGCGATTGTAGTCTAGCCTGGTAGGACGCGGCCTTGCCAAGGCCGCAACCCGGGTTCAAATCCCGGCGATCGCAAATGAAATTTGCGAGAGTAAAGTAGGGTTCGAATCCAAAATTAGCAGTAAGCAAAAAACAAGAAAAAGAAGAAAAATCGGGTTCGAATTCAAGCCGTTTCTGAACGAAGTAGAGG
>CAZFUA010000050.1:0-7746 GCA_964521995.1 Microcaldota archaeon | reverse complement strand
CAGTTCTTCCAGCTCTTCGAGGTGTTCAAGGAATCCCAGCATTTCGCAAGCCTAATACTCGACATGAACAAGGAGCCCACGATATACGGGTACAACAGGCTGGTGTTCACATACGTGGACAGGTTCAACAACACCATATACATGCCGCTTGACGTGGACTTCGCCAACATGACGATACTCACATTAAAGAGCTCACCGATCATAGACCCGAGCAACGAGAACCAGACATCTGTCACTGTTACAGGAACGGCAACGTACGTGACTCCTTCTGGCGTGAAGGCTGTGCCCCAAGGATCGGATATATACCTTTATTGGAACACCAACATAAACTATTACAACACTACATCGCAGCCCAACGGCAACAACCCGCAAGGATACTACAAAAACGCACTTATATGCGCCATAGCCCCGACAACTACAGCCTGCCAGGTCGCTAATCCGCTAAGCACCATTACGCAGCCGCAATATGGAGTACAGGAGGCACAGCAGGTCACGTACAATCCCAACGGCGGGGGTGGCACCGTCACCAGCAGCGGGTTCTCGGGCACATGCATGCCGCAGCCTTCCAGCTTGCTTCAGCCGATAGTCTACAACTGCAACCTCTACGGAAGCGACGGGCTTAGCGCTGTGCGTGTTGGATCAACGGGGAGCTACCAGTACTGCGTGCCCGTATTCCCCAACGGCACCGGCATGTTCACATCGCAGCTCGGGCTCATAAAGATAGCTAAGACAAGCGCGAGCGGGGGCTTCTCCGCTACGTTCACCGCATGCGGCGTGGGGCAGAACAGGGTCGTGGCGCAGTATTACGGCGCATCTGCTCCAGAACCGATATACGTGAACCAGACAACCTTAGGGTATTCCGCGAAAAAGAACGAATTCGCGGCCAACATACTCCCGGTGAACACCAGCAATTCCATTGAATACAATTACGGATACGCGCCGAACGTCACAACAACCGAATTCGAGATAGGGTCATATGCGCTGAGCATCGGCCCTATAGGCATTGCGGAGCTCGCCGCTACGATCGCGATAATAGGAATAATACTTGCAAGGGAGTTCATGGTCAGCAGGCGGTCCAAGAGGAGGAAGGTGTAGTGCATGTTGCTCCTTCCGATAATCCTGAGTTTGGGCGCCGTGTATGCGTTCATACCAGTGATAATCATAATAATCCTGCTGCTTGCCGCAAGGGGCTCGATTGGAAAGGGCTTCTTTGACATTTTTGCGCTGTCCAGCATAGTCGGATGGTCGAAGGGCATAGGGGGCACCGGCGCGGGCAAGGGCCTGGGCAAGACGAGATACATCCAGAAGCACAATGCCGCAATGAACAGGGCCGCAAAGGGCATAGGCGACACGTTCCTCGGAAAGCAGGACAAGGTTAAGCAGAAGGTAGGGAAGGGGGAGAAAGGAGTATCAAACGAGGAGCTCAAGGGCGGCAACTACGGGCTGAAGCATGCCGAAATAATACCGACAAAGGATGGGAAGGGATACAAGTACAGCAGGGTATTCCGCGGGGCATTGCAGGATACGAACGACCTGAGCAAACGCAACCTGATGGCTATAGAGATGAAAGGGGACCCGAAGGAGATACGCAACATGCTGAAGCAGTACGGCCTCGAGAAGAAGGCGAACAACTTAAACGACAACAAGTTAATAGATTTCGCGGTGTATGAGCTGTCGCTCAGGGAGATAAGCAAGTATTACAACACAAACATAAAGCCGAATAAGAAGAGCGGAACCCCTCCCCCGCCAAAGGCGCCGCAGGGCAAGGGCGGGTTAAAGGAGGGTGTGAAGATGGCCGTAGACTTCTACAAGACGTACTACAAGGCAAGATCCGGCCACATAGTCACGTACCGCGAGGCAAACGACATCCTCAAGGCCACGTCCTCAATGAGCACCGAGCAGCTTACGGCCCTCCTGAAAAAGAAAGGCATAAACGTGACCCCGGACATGGACAGGGGCAGGCTTTCAAGGCTTGCCGTGACCGCGGTATCGGTCAAGGAAATGGAGGACTTCGTGAACAAGAACCCAGACAGATCAAATAAAAATCAAAACCAAGAAACAGGCCAGGATATGCCAGATGCATTCCACGCAAATAAACTCGATCTCATGAAAGGAATGACCGCCGACGAGATAAAGACGATGCTTGGCTTGCATCAGGTCAAGGCGGCGGAAACAGCAGATAAGGATGAAATGGCGGATTATGCAGCTAAGAACCTTGCCATAGGCCAGATAAAGGATTTTAAGAAAAACTACACTGACGAACAACTGGAGGGCAAGATAAAGGACGAGGGGAAGGCAATGGAGGACCTGACCGGCGACAAACAGCTTGCTGGCAGGATAACACAGGAATTGAGGGACGGAGGCTATAGCTGGGGCGAGGTACACAGAAGCCTCCAAAAGGTAAATCAGTCCATGAAATCGAAGCAGGCAGAATCCAATGCTAAAAGTGCGTACGTATCGCGCATAAACAAGGCATTGAGCGACCGTGACTTCGTCGGGCTTGAGAAGCTTGTGGGGACCAAGGTTTCTCTCAAGGGGATGGAGGACTTGAATAAAAACAAGAGGATGGAGGACTTCGTGAATAAAAACAAGAGGATGGAGGACTTCGTGAATAAAAATCCTGGTGGGCAGACGGCCGGAGGCCAAGGCGCGGCAAGTGCGGCGCCAAATGCCGCGATCCAGCAGGAAGCACAGGACGAGAATGATCAAATCAAGACGGAAATTGACAAGATAGACCCATTAGTACAAGGAAAGAACTATGATGAGGCACTCCGGGCTTCCAGCAACCTGCTGAAAAGAGCCAAGACACCGAAGCAACGGCAAGCCATAATGGAAAAAATCACATACATCAATAATGAGCGCAGCAAAGAGGCATCGGTTAAACTTGGGTTGATGAAAGGAATGTCTGCGGACGAGATACAGATAATGTTCAATTCCTATGGCGTTGCGGCGATAGATACGATAGACAGGGGCGAGCTTGCAAAGCATGCCGCCTCGAACCTTACAGCGGAGCAGATACAAAAATTCAAGGACAAGTATTACGGGATGAAAACCGGAGAGAAAGCCAACGGGCTGCAGGGCGGCGCCTCAAAACAGGATAAAGACACCAGGGTTAAACTTGGGTTGATGAAAGGAATGTCTGCGGACGAGATACAGATAATGTTCAATTCCTATGGCGTTGCGGCGATAGATACGATAGACAGGGATAAACTTGCAAGATATGCTGCTTCAAATCTTACTGTTGATCAGATAAACAAGTTTATTGATAGATACTATAAGAAATAATAATAATCATCAGGCACCGGTTATGGAGCTCTTCAATATTTCACGCTCTTTTTCTGTAAGTATGTGTTCATTTTCAATTTTCTTGTTGTTTAGCACGTAATTAAGTACATCCATGCGCGGCTCATTTTCCCTCAGCGTATTTTTTATCACATCAGACGGATCCGTTGCATTTATTTGCAGTGCAACATCGTGAATCCACGTGTTGAATACTTGACTGTACTGCATGAGAAGGGATATCTGCTCGACAGAGAGTAGGAACTTCTTAAGCCGCTCGCGCCGCTGAACATTATCCGGATTTTGGTTTATGCCGTCATTTGACAGGTAACTTCTATACCTGTCAATTATGTTCCCCTTTTCCTCAATCAACTTGTTTATTATGAACATGTACATGTCGGTGTCACTGGGCCTGTCAGGAAGGGTTACAAGAGATCCGTTTACTTCTATGGCCTTGGAATTGATTGCTTCCTGTAGAACGTCCATTGCCTGCGTTATCAATTCTGCCTTTATCCTGTTTAGGATATCTTCACATACCAGCCAAGCAGGTATACCTGGTTCATTATCTCTCATAAAATCAGGTAATATGCATTAATTAACAAATAGAAATGCCAAACAGCAATATGCTTTCCCACCCGAGGGCAGTACACACATATCGTGAGCAGGCTTAGCTTCCGAGTTCGGAATGGGATCGGGCGTTTCCCTGCTCCTATTACCGTTTGACATTATTGTTATGTTCAGAAACATTTAAATATATATCAAGCGCATTCGGAAAAAAATATATATCTGGCTGATTTAGTAATATTGTGGTAAGGTGAACAGACAAAGGGGCAGCAACGGAAGGGCAAGCCTGAAGAACATGATAGCGTGCGGCGTAGGCGTATGTTCCGCAACTGTTGCGCTTTCATTATTCCCCAAGTCGTTTAATTCGTACAGGAGGGAGCCGCAAGCTGCCGCAGATCCGAGGGGCGTGGAGATAAGCGTAAATGTCAGTCCTGACAGGGGCGCGTTCTACGCGGAACTTTACATGAAAGACGGGAAATGGGACATGGATAAATTAAGGGAAAAGCAGGACGAATATTTTGACTTCCTAAGGAATGACAAAAGGACTGGTAAGTTTTACAGTTTGCCTAACGCGGTAAGCAGCTTCATGCCGATAATAAAACGCGTATCCGAGAAATACGGCGTAGACCCTGATGTCATAGCATCAATAATACAGTCAGAATCCTTCGGCTACACTTATGCGATAGGCAGGGACGGGGAGATGGGGCTCATGCAGCCGGATCCGGACAAGCACCCAAAGGAATTCATGGCGGACTACAATAGGATATTCGATCCGGAGGTGAATATAGACTTGGGGACTTCGATATTCAAGAGCTATCTTGTTGAGTTCCACGGCAATTACAAGAAGGCGGTAGAGGCCTATAATTCCGGGGGACACAGCGTTATAAGGAACAGAATTCCGAAAAGCACTAAGGAATATGTAAGAAACGTGCTGCTACGCTGCAGCAGCTCTAACATACCGATAAGAAAATGAATTCGTAATTCATGCCTTCCTGCCGTGCATGCAGTCCGTGCACAATCCACTCTTTTTGTCATAATGGTCGTCGCATACGCTCTTGCCGCACAACTTGCACGTGTTCGCGGCCAATCTCCCGCACATGCGGCACAATTTCCTTACGCTTGACATAGCATCACTTGGCATTCCTGTTAGGCTGCAACTCAAGGTCCAGCTGGCTTCCCAACAATTCCTTCGCCCTTTCAAGCGAGAGCGGCCTCAGCCCCCTCCTCTTCGCATAGGCGCACTGGTACCGTATGTAATTATCGTTTATCCTGGTGCCCGGGTCTATCGCCCTGCATTTGTCTATGTACTTGCCTATTATGTCGCTCGCCTGCTCAACCTCCAATCTCTTTGTATTCACAAGGTACGGCGCCAGTATAAGATTCACAGTCCTGTGCCTGACATCGGCGATGGGGGTTTCAAGAAGCCTTTCTATCCATTCCTCAGTTCTTTTCCCCATTGTACGCCCCTGCGGATTGGAAGCCATCCTGAATCTCAGCCCCTTGGAGTATTCCACGACCTGCTTAGGCAGGTCAGAGCTCTTTATGGGAAGGCCTTTTGATATCCATGCCGCTATCGCCTGGCCCATTACCTTTATCGTATCGTTCCTGTCCATCACGACTATCCCCCTGCTCAATTTTTGGTTCACAAGATCGAATCCAGGGGTTCTGGGGGAGTATTTTACGTAGTCCACAAAACCCATGGCAAAATTCTCGGGGCCGTCCGCGCCTTTTTTACCGCCGAAGGTTCCAGTAAGCCTTACCCCGACATGCGACGCGACTTTGATTATGTCGGCGTTATCGGACATAAGGGCCCTGGACGACCTGCCAGCCTCTGCCATCGCGTAAAGCCTTATAAGGTCTGGACGTTTTAGCGCGCTCAGGATCATCCTCGAATATAGGTATGTCATTAAATAATCAAGCTTTACCGACACGATGCTTATTTCGGCGAAGTCTACATCTTTAGCTATAGCGTTGCCTATGTGCCTGCCGGCCATATCAAGGTACTTGAAGCTTATCTCGTTCGGCTGTTCCTGGACTATCTCCTTCGCCTCGCTGGAGAAGGGATACCTGTACGCGAAATCAAGCTTTTTAGGATCGAGAACCATAATAATATAAAGCAATTAACTTATATAAAACTTATATAAGCATATTTCGTTTTTATTGGGGCGCATGTGTGATAGTAATAGACATAGAGACCACAGGGCAGGTGCCTTGGATCCATTCCATGCTTAGCATCGGCGCAGTTGATTTCTCCAGTCCCTCAAACCAATTCTACAGGGAATGCAGGGTGCGTGAAGGGGCAAGGATAGACCCGGTGGCCTTGAGGATAAACGGGTTCAAAAGAGCCGAATTGTCAAGCAGCAAAAGGGAACCGCAGAGGAAAGTGTTGAGGGAATTCCTGGAATGGCCTGGAAAGATAAAGGACAACACGCTTGCAGGGCACAATCATTACATGGACGTGTATTTTCTTGGTTTCGCGCTAATGTCAAACAAAATAAAAAACCCGTTCCGCTACAGGCTCGTTGACACGCATACCATCACGTACGTGAGCATGCTCAAAAGGCGTCTCAGCATACCTCTGGACAACGGGGGCTCGGGAATAAACTCTGATGTGTTCCTAAGATACTGCGGGCTGCCGAAGGAGCCTACGCCTCACAATGCGCTTACCGGCGCGGAGATGGAAGCTGAGGCGCTGTCGAGGCTGATATACGGGAAGAATATGCTGAAAGAATACAAGGAATTCAAGATTCCGGGTTACCTCAAGAAAAAATAACGTGGTGCAATGATCGTTCTTGATATGGAGATGTCGGGGATTGATGTAAGGAGAAACTCCATACTTAGCATAGGTGCCATCGATTTTTTTAAACCGCGGAACGTATTCTACATGGAATGCAGGTTGAGGAGATACGGAAAATTCAATCCCGAGGCGATGGCCGTGAACGGCTTTACGGTAAAGGAGATAAGGGACAGGAGGAAGATAAGCGAGGACAAATTGCTGAAACTGTTCTGCAAGTGGATGGATTCGGTAAACGACAGGACGATAGCGGGGCACAACGTGCAGTTCGACATAAGGTTCCTCAAGCATGCTCTATACAAATATGATATTGATTATAAGGTGGGGAGCAGGAGCATAGACACATACGCCTTGACTTACGTGCACATGCTGAAAAGAGGAGTAAAGCCACCGATGAAAGGAAACCGCGCGGACATAACATCGAATGTCGTATTTGGGTACTGCGGACTTGATAGGGAGCCGGATCCCCATAATGCGCTTACCGGCGCGAAGATGATGGCGGAATCCATATCAAGGCTTGTTTACGGCAGAAGCATAATTGATGAATTCAAAGGGTTCCGCATGCCGGATTACCTGAAGCAAAAATGAGTTGCCATAATGTCGTTGTTCTTGTGCAGTCTATGAATGAATTTGGCATAGAACCTAATTCCTATGCCTAAACTTAAAGTATGCGCTCTCTAATTTCGTTTGTAATCTGACGAATCTTAGCAACATTACCAGATGATATA
Organism: Microcaldota archaeon; assembly: GCA_964521995.1. Classification (GTDB taxonomy): domain Archaea; phylum Micrarchaeota; class Micrarchaeia; order Micrarchaeales; family Micrarchaeaceae; genus UBA12276. The sequence continues at coordinate 381 of CAZFUA010000050.1, read as the reverse complement.
GCTCCTTCTAAATTATGTACATTACGTACATCTTGCACCCCTACTTCCTTTCCGTCTTTTTTTCTATCTGATATTGCTGTAAGTATGTCGCCTTCTTTTTCAAAATAAACATTACTTGGCTCTGTAGAATTCCTCTAATTATATAACGGTAGAAGGTATTAAAACCTTCTACCTGTGGGTTATTTGGCGACCCACATGGACAGTAATGGAGAATCCAAATATAAGAGGTTCATAGAAACCGCATTTATGGAAGTAAAAAGAGTACTGCGACCGTACTCTGACAAGTTTTCAAAGAAGACCTATACACAGCACCAACATGCAGTATCTATCCTCCTCATGAAATATGAAAACAAACCATATAGAGATATAGCAGATTTGCTG
>CAZFUA010000049.1:0-7817 GCA_964521995.1 Microcaldota archaeon | reverse complement strand
CCTTAAAAATAAAATTAAGGCACTCCGAGCTGATATTTTTCCTAATAAAAAAAGTAGGTTTGATGTAATTGTTGCAAATCCCCCATATACAAATAAAGAGGCCAATGACGTAGTGGAAAAAGCTTTTTGGGACAAGAACCATAAAACAGTAAGGCTATTTTTAATGGAAGCGAAAGAGCACTTAGCCTCGAAGGGGAAAATCTATTGCTCCTGGTCCAATTTCGCAGACTTTGATTGGTTTGAAAAGACAGTAAAAGGTTATAACTATCGCTTAAAGCAAATAAGCCAAACTAAAAGAAATTGGGAAATTTATCGTGTATATGAGATAACAGATACAGGTAGGTAACCTAGACACGTTTTATTTTATATCTGCGGCGGCTGAAATTTTGCACAAAACGAATAAAGAAGCATCTAATAGAACATATTGTGGTAAGATGTCGGAAAAAAGAGCAACATGCGGAACTTATGATGCAAGGAACGTTGATGATGTGGCAACGATCCTTAAGATGGCGCCGGAGGAGAAACTGAAGATAAGGATTCTCGGGAGAAGGACGCACATGTATACAAGAGACGATAAAATGACTGCAGGGTGGCAAGTCAGGATCCTGCGGAAGTGATATCAGAGCTCAGAGCAGCACGTACATTATGAACAATGGGGCAAGCAGTATTGATATGGTGCTTACCACCTTTATCATGGAGTTCAGCGAAGGCCCTGCCGTGTCCTTAAGTGGGTCTCCAAGGGTATCGCCCACAATCGATGCCTTGTGCGCATCGCTTCCCTTTCCGCCGTACTTCCCTGATTCTATGTATTTCTTCGCGTTGTCCATCGCCGCGCCGCTGTTCGCCATGAAGAGCGCAAGCATGAGGCTTGCCGGTATCATCCCGACGAGCAGGCCGCCCAACGCCGCCTTTCCGAGTATAAGACCGACTGCTATCGGCGTTACTATCGCTATCAGCTCCGGTACCGCAAGCGACTTTATCGCGTTGACCGTTGCTATGTCAACAGCCTTCGCGTAATCGGGCTTTGCCTTGCCCTGAAGGAGTCCTTTGATTGATTTTACCTGCCTTCTTACCTCCTCCACCATGAGGTTGGCTGCATAGCCTACGGATTCCATGAGGAACGAGGAAAATACGAAGGGTATCAGGGCGCCTATGAAAATTCCTACTGCAACCCTTGGGTCAAGCGCGTCTATTGCGGTCAGGTGCACTGCCTGGGCGAAAGCCACGAACAGGGCCGTTGCAGACAATGCGGCACCGCCTATCGCATAGGCTTTTGTCGTCGCCTTCGTGGTGTTGCCCAACGCGTCAAGCTGATCCGTAACCTTCCTTATCTTGTGCGACAGGGATGACATCTCCGCTATTCCGCCAGCGTTGTCTGTTATCGGGCCGAACGAATCTATCGTGAGTATGGTTGCCGAGAGCGATAGCATCCCGACTGCGGCTATCCCGATCCCGTAGACCCCGGCAGTAAAGAAGCTTGCGAGTATCGCCCCGACTATGAACAGCACCGGAAGCCACGTGCTCCTGAGGCCGACGGCAAGTCCCGTTATTACGTTTGTGCCGGCGCCGCTGTTCGAGGCCTTTGCTATCTTCAGCACCGATCTGCTCCTGATTCCGGTATAGTAATCCGCGACCCAGAACAGCAGTATTGCAAGGATCAATCCGGACAGAACAGGAACGAACAATATCATTCCAAGATTCATTATCCTGGTGAGTACGAAATCAAGCGCACCGGAAACTATGACTGCCGATGCCATTCCAAGGTAAATCGACCTATTCGGATTCTTTCCGTAGGCTTTCATTATCGGTATGCTCACAAGGCTCCCTATGAACCCTATCGAGGCTATGAGCAACGGGTATGAATATGCAGCTACGGCTGTGTAAGCGCTCGCTATGAGCAGCGCCGCGACAAGCGTAACCGCATAAGTTTCGAAAACGTCAGCTGCCATGCCTGCGCAGTCCCCTACGGTGTCACCAACATTGTCCGCAATGACCGCAGGGTTCCTTGGATCATCTTCAGGAAGGTTCAATTCGGTCTTGCCCACCAAATCAGCGCCTACGTCTGCAGCCTTTGTGTATATTCCGCCGCCGACCCTTGCGAAGAGGGATATGAGCGATGCGCCGAATCCGAATCCTATTATTATCGCGATGCGCGATATTGTTAAGTAAATAAGAAGCACGCTGATTCCGATAAGCACGAATCCTATTGCCGCGAAGCCGGTAACCGAACCGCCGAGTATAGCGGTCCAGAATGCGTCATTTACGCCCTTCTCCGCACTTTTCGCGGTTCTGACGTTGGCGCGCACGGCCACGTTCATCCCGAGATACGCCGTAAGGTACGATGTTACTGCGCCGACTACGAATGCGAGCACTATCTGCATGCCTGATGGCAGGAATATGCCGAACAGTATCGCAAGTATAACAGCGAATACCGCTATTACCTGGAGCTGCCTGTTGAGATACGCCCTTGCGCCCTCCTTTATTGCTTTTGCTATTTCCCTCATCTTCGGAGTGCCCTCCGGTTTTCTAAGGACGCTCACCGCTGTGTATAAAGCAAACAGCAAAGAGGCTATTCCCGCTATTAGGCTATAATAATAGAACTGCATGGTACCCCCAACCGATCATTGGTATGTAGAACAACTTACATATACAAAACAAAAGATTATAAACATTAGGTTATGGCGCTGGATTCTACAATGATTCATACACTTCGGCCATCCCCCTTACAACTATGAACAGCACCAGCAGCGAGACAAGGATATATGCAGGAACGAGCGGATATCCTGAAACGTATGCCAGCATGAGATACGAAAAGGTCACGAACTTCAGGACGTTTATCCCGCTGCGCGATAGATTGGATGCATATAGCGACCTCGCGATGCCTGTACGCATCTTCGATGATGTGCCCTTCGTGCCCAAGAAGGCGTCCGCTATGGAATGCCTTATTATCACGATTATAAGCACGAAAAGCGGCAATATCCCCACGACTGTGAAGACCGCCCATAACGAGTATTCGGATATCCTGTCGGCCGCGACATCGAACCTGGGGCCGTATCTTGCTGACTTGCCTATGCCTTCCTTTGTTGTTTTTATCTGTTTAGAGTATTTTTTGCCCCCCAAGGAATAGCTTATGTACATGGACGGACTTATCTTGCCTTTGCTTGCCCCCCTCAGCGCGAGATATCCGTCTATCCCGTCGAGAACGAACGCGAACGCAAGAAGCGCTATTGACAGTATGGGATTTGCTCTTATGACCACGAGGTACAGGATGAAAAGTATTATGCCAATCCTCAACATCGTGCTTTTGTCTGCGCTTCTCATTGCTAGCACTTGTTGGCCATATTATGATAAATATTGGATGGTAGTATGCCACAGCGATAGAAAACTGTGGCTCAGCCTACCACCAAGTGATAAAATGTAATACTAACACGTGTTCAAAGAATATATATCTTTGCTTTTTTCATAAAAATGAACTCTTATTTTGCCGTATTTGCTATGTGCGGCGTTTGTTGAGGTGCTAATGCGGCCAGACCAGGTGGTTTGGTGCCAACGCCGCAATCCCGCAGCATTAAGTATAGATTTAAATCTTGAACTGCATAATATTGTATGTCTTCAGTCATAGGGCGAATTATATGTTGATTTTACTTTTAGGAGGACTTGGGATAGCAGGGCTCGTAATCCTGGCGATACTGATAATTTTTGCGCTTGTTGTGGTGCTGTCTTACAACGGACTCATAAACAGGAGGAACAGGGTACAGGATGCCTCGGCGCAGATAGACGTGCAGCTCAAGAGGAGATATGACCTGATACCTAACCTTGTGCAGGCCGTGAAGGGCTACATGAAATATGAGAAGGCGGTTCTTACGAAAGTTACCCAGTTGAGAAGCTCGATAGTGTCAGGGTCCATGCAGGACAAGGCGCAGGCAAACAACCAGATATCGCAGGCGCTAAAGACCATATTTGCCGTAGCTGAGAATTACCCTGACTTGAAGGCATCGCAGAATTTCATGCAGCTGCAGGGCGAGCTTACCGACACCGAAGACAAGATATCATTCGTAAGGACATCGTACAACGATTACGTGCTTGACTTCAACAATGCGATACAGACATTCCCGGGTAACGTTTTCGCAAGCTCATTCCATTTCCAGAAGGCAGAGTTCTTCCAGGCGCCTGCCGAGGCCGCAGAACCGGTGAAGGTCAACTTTGACGATGTGAATCCGGCACAGGCACAGCCTTCGGCAGCTGCGCCAGCACCTGCAGCGCCGCAACAGAAGCAGGCACAAAAGAGGAAAAGGAAGAGCAGCCGCAGAGGCTCACCTTCCAAATAAGGGCATAAAACAACCAACGCGTATGCGCATCTCAGGTGATAACAATGGCAAGCTTCTTTGACGAAATACACAGGAACAAGCTAAAATCCATCATTCTTATGCTGGCATTCGGAGCCATATTCGGGGGCATAGTTTTCCTGTTCGTGTATTTGCTTGGTGGTGGACCCATAGCGTTCGGGGCTGGCGTTGCGATAATAGTCCTTTACGCATTCATATCGTACCATTACGGCAGCGCACTGGTATTGAAGATATCAAGGGCGCAGCTTGCGGACAAGAAGCAGTATCCGCAACTGTACAACGTAGTCGAGGGGCTGGCGCTTGCGTCGCAGATAAAGGTACCGAACATATACGTGATAAACGACCCGAATCCTAACGCATTCGCAACCGGGAAGAACAAGAACCATGCATCGATAGCAGTGACCACTGGGCTTTTGTCGATGATGAACAAGAACGAATTGGAAGGGGTCATTGCACACGAGATGTCGCACATATACAACAACGACATACAGTTCATGCTTTTTGCAGTAGTGTTTGCAGGGGTAATAGGCCTTATGTCTGCCGTATTGAGGAACCTGTTCTTCTTCGGGTTCGGAGAGGAAAGGGGCAACGGGGGCATACTTGTATTGGTTGGTATAGTGCTGGGCCTTCTGGCGCCGCTCTTTGCGCTTCTCCTAAGGCTTGCAATATCAAGAAGAAGGGAGTACATGGCCGATGCGAACGGTGCAAGGATAATAAGGGAACCGGAATACCTTGCAAGCGCATTGAAGAAAATACAGCAGTATGAGCAGAAGCCCAATTCACCACCCGTGAGGAATGTCAACGAAATGACAGCGTCGCTGTACTTTGCAAACCCGTTCAAAGTAAAATCCATAATGAACCTGTTTTCGACCCATCCGCCGATAGAAGACAGGATAAAGAAGCTAGAGAGCATGTATTGATCCTGTAGTTCATAGCCCGTTCTGCCTTGCTAGCATTAAAATCTTTTTAATAGATATATTGTTTGTTTTTACCAGCAAGGCGACCAAATGCTACGCACAAGACTCAGGGATTTGCCGTACCTGCCAAAATGGATAATACTGAGTATCATCATTGGGGTTGTTGTGGGCTTAACCATAGCCCTGTTTTTCTTTACCGTAAGCTTCGTATTATCTTCTGTTATTGGTAAGTTTGTAGGGCTGAGCATACCGCTGCCGTTCAGCGAGGGAGGAACAATAAACTACAGTTATTCTGCAAACTCCAGGGTATGGCTCATCCCTGTAGTTGCGGCAATAGGAGGGCTAATAGTCGGATTGATAAGGCATTCGTTCGAGCCCGATGAGGGTTTTGGAGGAACAGAGAGCGCAATAAAATCGTTCCATGAGAATAATGGAGAGATAAAGAAACGCAGCACCATAGTAAGGTTCATAACATCAGTTATAACGATAGGTACGGGCGGAAGCGCTGGGAGCGAGGGGCCCAGCTCAGCAATCGGTGCAGGGATAGGCTCGACAGTGGGGGATATCCTCGGCCTGAATGCAGAGGAAAGGCGAACAGCCCTTGTAATCGGGATAGGTGCTGGGCTTGGCGCGGTTTTCAAGGCTCCGCTCGGCGGGGCGATCTTCGGGACAGAGGTATTATACAAGAAGGATTTTGAGGCAAGTGCCATGTTGCCATCATTTATAGCTACAGCCATAAGCTACACGGTATTCTGCTCGTTCTTCGGATTCTCTCCGATACTCGGCAGGTTTTCCGATGTGATAAACCTTACAACGCTGGTTTTCTTTGCTATTTTGGGGGTCCTTACCGGCGTGTATGCCGTAATGTATTATAAGTCGTCGCATTACATAGCCGAAAAGTTCAGGAATCTCAAGATAATGCGCTTCATAAAACCCGCGCTTGGCGGGCTTCTTGCGGGCATGATATTCATAATATTCCCAGAAACAATCGCCATAGGCTACGGCTGGCTGCAGATATTTGTGAACCAGCAGCTTAATCTTATACCCACTTTCGGCGTGCCGTTGCTGTTGATACTGTTCATGCTTCCGCTGGCAAAAATACTTACAACTGGGCTTACGCTCGGATCAGGGGGAAGCGGAGGGGAGTTTGCACCGGGCATCTTTATCGGTGGTTCGTTTGGCGCACTGTTTGGAGTATCGATGCATATGCTTTTTCCGGTAATGGTTCCATCAATAACGCCTTTTGTCATAATAGGGATGCTTAGCCTGTTCGGCGCTGCAGGAAAGACGCCGATTGCGGTTCTTATCATGGTTGTGGAGATGACAGGAAGCATTACACTGCTTGCTGCTGCTATGATAGCCACATTCATAGCATATTTCATTTCAGGCAATGAAAGCATTTACAGGTCACAGGTGGACATGCGTGGGGATTCCCCTGCGCATGAGATAGAGCACCTGAAGCCGTTGCTCAAGGACACGATGAGGTACGGAATTTCCGATAACTTGATAATAAAGGACAGCTTGGACATAAACGCACTTATAGAGGAAGGGATCAACATGATGAAAAAATACAGGTCCAACTCCGTACCAGTTACGAGTTCGGGCAAGTTTGTAGGGTTGCTATCTTACAAAAAGTTTAAAAGCAGCGTTAAAAAGTCCATAATATACAACATATCGCCCATACCGAGGACAAGCAACATAGACAATCTTTTGTCCGCAATGCACAAAAACAACGCGAAATGGGTGCCCATTGTGGATGAGGGCGGCGAGTACGTGGGATTCATAAAGCTCAGCGACGTAATAGAAAAATACAAGGTGCAGATAAACGATTTGGGGAACGAGGTATTGGACATCGATTGGGTATGATGCACATCCCATTGCTAAAGCATTTGGTTTTCCTCTGCGACATTGTTTTATTAAAACCGAAAAGCAGCATAGGTCTTTTTAAATTTATAATTCGTAGTGCTAATCAATACATCTGTGGGTGAAAATAGGCGGGTTCTGGCGTGCAATTGGGCCGCCCAATATAGGCATAGACTGCCCGATTGTTCCGTTCCCCCACTAGTGATATTCTTTTCCTGCTAGTGCCTTTGTTCTTTTCTTCATGACAAAATAATTATCTACATAATCAAGGTGCGACATTTCAGCTATTTATGTCTTTATAGAAAGTGAGACATGGATTATAGCGAATCCTTCAGGTCATGCTAGCTTACGTCCATGATTTTGCACTAGTTATCCTTAAAACATCATAAGGCAGCATTTCGATCCCGTACAAATGATCGCCAGAACCAAAATTAACCTTTTCCATGTCAAAGACCTGCTTGTCCATTATTAATTGTATTTTAAGCGACAATGGGCATACTGCCCCTGGTTCTACCCCTGTTATCGCTATAACCTCATCTAAACTTGCTAGCCGTACTTTATTGTCAAATGCATTTTGCAATTTTCTAAAATCTATATTCTTATTTCCTTTTAGGAATATTCCGACAAATTTTTCTGCACAGTAGTTCCGCAACCTTCTCGTAAAACCTGATAATTCCGCTATTCGTAAACG
>CAZFUA010000048.1:0-7864 GCA_964521995.1 Microcaldota archaeon | reverse complement strand
GCAACTTCTTCAGGTTCACCGCATTGTGCGATTATGCATTGTGCCCGTACAACGCTAGCGGAATAACAATGAGCGTGGTGTACCAGAACGCTGATACAAAGATAATAAAAATCAATTACAGCTAGTAAGGATTAAAAGCAAGGCTGCGATAATATAATGCGCTTTTTGTGGGGTGCAGATATGCAGGTTACAGTCGCGATACCTACCTACAAGACAAGGAATACTATATTCAGGCTGTTAGATAGCCTCAAAGCCCAATCTTTCAAGAATTTCAACATCGTGGTAGTCTACAAAGAATGGCCTCGATGGAAAGATACATTGGGCAAAATAAAGGATTATAAAGGCCTTGAGATAGAGCTTGTAAAGCAGAATCCTGGACTATTTGAGGAGGCTCTTAATACAATATACAGAAAGGCTGATGGAGACGTGATAGTACACACGGATGACGATGCACATGTTTCGAAGAATTGGATCAAGGAGCACGTTGAGCTGCACAAGAAGCATAAGGGGGTGGGAATGGCTACCGGCATTGTCAACGAGAGCACGCTGCCTGACGGCACCCCGCTACCTTTCTTTACACGGTTTCTCAATGCGCAGAAGTGGAGGATGAACAAGCATACGATAATAGACAGGCCGATAGATAGCAAGTTTAGGGACTATGGCATGTACATAGGAAGGTCTGGAATGCTTGTCGATACAGGGAAAAGGTATAATATGATAAAGACCTTCAAGCAGCACGGCGTCAACATGAGTTGGAAGCATGGTGCACTGCATGGCTTCAAACTTCCAGGATATACAAAACAGGGCGGCAGGAACGAGGCAGCTGCGGCGCTAGAGGTCATAAAAAGAGGTTTCGTGCCGGTATGGTTCGACAAAGGTATGGTCAACCATCCGTTGCAGAGGTCTGACAGCAGGGATACCTCCATCAGGTCGATACCGGTGGAGCTGATAGTCGAGAGTGTGATCTTCTCGTACTACGTCAAGAGGTACGCAGGATACGACGTAGACCTGGAGGTGCTCAGAAGGAGGACAAGCATCGACAGCAGATTGGCGAAGACGATAAAGTTGGAGCACAACGGATACGCGCTGGGGTACGACATTGTAAGAAAAGCGATAGAGCAAGATTGGGGCCCAAAGATGGTCAGGGCCGCCCTGCTGAAGGTAATTGCCAACAAGGAGGTGATACATTGAAGGCAAGTTTGATAACACCGACCGACATAAAATACACCGGAGGCGGCACAGAACGCCATGTCTATGAGTACGCTAAGTATCTGAAGCAGCATGGCATAGATACAGAGATATTAATAACCGAAAACATCAGGGGATATTCGCAATCGCCGTACCGAAACCTCTCAGAGGACTACAAGGCGATACCAAAGCGGGAGATAAGCTGTAATGAATTTGTGCTTCCGTTCAAATGGCACCTTTTCATATACAAGCGATTGCCGCGCAGCGGCACGATATACATGCCGTTCAGTGTGTATGATTACATCGTGAATATAGTGAGAAAGCCGAAGGGGCAAAAGTACATAATCGGCTGCCATGGCATGCACCTAAAAGGTGGCCACATAATCGCCAGCCACAACATAATAGAAAGGCTCCTCAACAGCCAGATTAGGTTCCTCTTGTCGATTCGGCCTGCGGAACGCAGAAATGTTTATTACCACGCTCTCAATTCTGTGCAGGCAGAGTATCTGACGGTGCTCGGAGTCAGCAGGAAAAACATATTCTTCATACCGGACATGGTCGCGTGCTCAGGCTTCAGGATCAACCGGAACCGATCGAAGAGGCTCAGGGTCCTACATATCGGCGGCTTTAGCAAGGAGCCAGGCAAGGTTGTTGGGATAATAAAAGAGCTGAAACGAAGGGGACAGCTAGACAGGTTCAAATTCTGCTTCGTAGGGAGTGAACACCTAGATGAGGCGGATGCACTCGCCCAAAAGCACAAGAACGTAGTCGTCGCCGGCAAGGTCAGCGACAGAGAGAAGCTTAAGATCATGGGCGAGTCCGATGTCATGATAGTGCCTGGGTACGAGACCTTTTCAATAGCCCTGCTGGAGGGGCTGGCGAGCGGGCTTTACGCCATCACAAGTCCAAAATGCGGCTCTGCGGAATACCTAAGGACCCTAGGCATAAAGCTATCGATAGTCAAGAGCAGCAGCGCGAATGAGTATGCCGATGTTCTCTCTGAACTCTCTACGCAGAAAGAGAATAACCCAATGAGATTCAATCCCGACAAGGAGGCGAACAGAAGGATTGTGCTGAAAGAATTCGATACACGGGTGGTTTTGCCCAAGATACTCAAAATGTTCATTGTGGTGGGGAAGTAGGCATACGATTCATTCAGCCGGGCTAAGCTATTGCGCCATGGTACACCTTCCTGTATACATCAAGAATCTCCATTGCCTGCCTGTCTGCCGTGAATGCCCTTGCATACTCTGTTGATTTGTGCATCATCTTTCCATCGTATCCGTCGCTCTCCAATCCTTCTATGATGCTAGCCGTATGAATTTCATCTTCCGCCTCTATACAGTACCTTCTGGACTCCTCGGACAGCTCGCCGTACTTGTACGTTATGACCGGAAGTCCTCTTGACTGGGCTTCCACCACTGACCCCGGGAATTGATCGCACAGGGTCGGGTAAACAAAAGCGTCAAAGCTGTCATACACGTCGACCAGCCGGTCTTCCGGCGCCACACCCATAAATGCAATCCTCCTGTCGCGCCTAGCAGCCTCTAAAAGGCTGGGGTACTCATAAGCCTTCCTGCCCCATATCTCAAAACGAAAGTTGTCGCCCTTTATCTTCTTGAACGCATTTATCGCGAATATTATGTTCTTCCTTAGGTAGAACGGGCCAAGGTACCCGACGATAAACTTCCTCTTTTTCCGGCTTCTCTTTCTCAACGGCCTCTTCGTAAAGCGGTCATCCATTCCATTGTTGACTACAAATACCCTTTTGGGGTCGAAGCCCCGGTCCACCGCGAGTTTCTTTGTCAGCGACGATACTGCTATTATGAAATCTGACGACATCACCGCCCTGTCGACCAAGTTCCCCATTATGTCTCCTGCAAGGCTGCGGTCTATGCGCTCGACCCTGTAGCACTGCCCCTTCCTGTCCAAGGAGCGCATCCCGTGACTCGTTGTTATCACCATCGCATCGTGCTTTATGCGGCGCGGCCTCAGTGGGAGCGGCGTCGGCGCGTGTATTATGTCATACCTCCTCATATCGCGGAATGCCAGCTCGGTGAATAGAGTGACTCTTCTAGCGAACACTGATTTCCCAACGCCGAGCTCGACCCTTTCTATAGATATATCATCTGCTGCGTTCTTCAGTAGCCTCTCATAGAGGACTGAGGTAAGCCGCTGCACGCTATAGCCCCACATCCCGGTAGAAGACGAAGAAACCACAAAATTCCCTTTACGGGCGGAAAAACCTACCAACATGCTTACCATCTTTCTCATAAATGCGTATCCAGCTGCTAATCCATCCTTATTTCTACATCAGTATTTATAAAACGTAACTCAATATTATACCGATCAGATGACGAAGGTAGCAATGATAAGCCTCTATCCACTCAGCGACCAGAGTCCCCATACTGGAAGAAACCTGTTTGGTCTGGCGTACGCATTTAAGAGACTGGGGATGCATGTAGAACTCTTTTCCATGTCTGATAGGATGAGAAAGTCCACAGCACGCGGCTTCATGCAGCACGAGGTAGTATCGTCCAGGCCTCTAGGCAACGAATTTACCACTGCAAGGTATATCGACCTCCTCGCCCTTGTCCTGTTTGGATTCAGACCAAGCGTAGAAAAGATGAATGACTGCCCGGAGATGCTCCTGGAGTTAAACAAATACGAACCTGATCTGGTTGTTTCGACCGATACCATACTCGCAAGGCTCATGGCCGAGTATGCGACACTGTATAAAAAGCCCAGCGCGAAAGTGATGTGCCAGTCGGACTCTTACAAGGGTATATCGCACGAAATAGATGACAATATCAACTGGCTGGAAATGAACCACGCAAACCCCCTCCAGATAATACTCATCAAGCGCCTTCTTAGAGAGAGATATATAAAGTATCACCGCTCGCTGTATGGGCTACAGGTACAGCTTTCCGATGCGTTCCTGACACCTGGTGAAGAGCATGCGGACGAGATCAGAGCCGGGTTCCCCGGCTCTGAAGACAAGGTATTCTCGCTATACTTGGAATGGAGAGCGATCTCTCGGGGCAGGCGAAGGCCCCAACTCAGGGAAAAAATAGGGACGATACTCTTTATAGGAAGCTATACACATATCCCAAATGCGATAATGATAAAACACATAACAGATGTAATAGCGCCGGAAATGCCAGATAAGACATTTATAGTCTTTGGCTTCGGATGCCCAAATAAGAGATTAAAGAATATAATATTTATAGACGGGGCGAGGAGGTCATCTGGGCCTTTCCTCAAAAAAGCCGATTTGTGTATCGTACCGCTTACGGTATACAATGCGGGAATCAGGACAAAGATCATGGATTATGCATACGCTGGCAAAATAGTAATGGGCACAAACGAATCGTTTGTTGGGTTTAAAGCAAAAAACAATCTGAACGCGGTAATCGAAGATGATATAAGAAAGTACCCCGAAAGGATATTCGACCTTGAGAAGAACTATAAACTGAGATATAAAATACAGAAAAATTCTCACACGCTGCTAAATGGCTATCTAGAAAGGGATACGATGAAGGAGTTGAAAATGATATTAAAATCGATAGGAATCAGGTGCGCCTGATCAGAGATGCGGCAAGCAGACGCGCGAGCAATATCTAGCAGGGAATGTGAGATTATGGCGCATACACGGACAGCTATGCTGGAAAAACTAGCGGGGAGGCTGACCATAGATTACCCTAGGAGCATGGCATCCGATTTACTGAGCTACACTTCGATTTTAAATAATTGGTGGGATATAATATTCTTCAAAACAGGCATTATAAGAAATTTTAGGCTTAGGCTCAAAGATGGTAGGACTATCGCGATAAGAAGCAGGAACGAATATGCCAAGATTATCCCCAGCCTGCTGACAGACTATAAGTTCCAAGAATGCCTGAAAAGGCACCCACAATCGCATATATATGTCAACGAGCGCACAATAAAGGTCGGGGACGTAGTATTCGGTTATTCTACAGCAGACGTTCGTTCCCAGTCCATGATGGCGATAAAAGAGACCTTCCTGGAAAAGGCTTACGCCTGGCTCAGAGTCAGAAATAGGACCGTAGTTGACGTCGGGGCCAACATAGGCGATACTGCGCTTTACTTCGCAACGAGCGGAGCGAGGCACGTATATTCGTTAGAGCCGTATCCGCATTCGTTCAACATAATGCTAAAAAATGTTAAGGCAAGCGGGCTAGGCGATAAGATAACGGCCATTAACGCCGGGATTGGCGCAAAGGATACCTCGATACTGGTAGACCCTGGGTACAAAAACAACGGCTGTGATGACTTGAGGAGGTTCAAGAGGGGAAAGAAAATTCCCGTGGTATGCTTCGGGACCCTACTAAAAACCTATAATATAGGTGACGCGGTATTGAAAATAGACTGCGAAGGCTGTGAATACGAATCAATCCTTAATAGCCCTAAAGAAACCCTGAGGAAGTTCAGTCAAATACAGATGGAATACCATTACGGGTATCGATTGCTAGTAAAATACCTAAAAGGATGCGGATTCAAGGTCAGACATACCGCACCCAGATGGGACCCGAACAAAAGGGCTCAAGATAGCAACATGTATGTGGGATTTATCTATGCGGAAAGGGAATAGTCTGGACGAATGATAATATGCTGAAGATCTCTCTCACGACTCCCTTGGGCATCAAATACAGCTACAAGGGAACGACATACCATGTGTACGAGTACGCAAAATTCATAATAGAGAACGGGCTCTGGGCGGAGGTGCTCGTACCTAAAAACAAAACGGAATTGCATAAGGTAAAGAATTACAGACAGGTATCCGCGCGCTATCGGACTGTGCCCCAGAAACCTATCGATGTGATAAAATTTCCAATATCTCTGTGGCGCCCGTTGACATATATCGGGCTGCCGAGAGACGCGGTAGTATATCTCTGCAACAGCATCTATGATAGCGTAATAAATATCCTATTCAAACCGGGAGGGCAGAAGTACATAATCGCCGGCCACAATATGTTCCTAGTGAGAAAAAGTGGAGGATATGAAGCGATAAAGACCATTCGCGATGCGCTGATCAAGCTTATACTGTTCATAAGAAGAAACGAGCTGGACAACATATACTTTCACGCTCTAAACAAAGAGCAGGCCGAGTACCTGAGGAGAGTTTTTAATATTAAAACCAAGAATATATTCTATGTGCCGCCGATGGTCGAATCCCGTGATTACAGAATAAAACGGAACAACTCTAGAAGGCTGAGGGTGCTGCAGATAGGTGGCATGGGCAAAGGTATGCAGATGGTGCTGGACCTGATAGACCGCCTAAACGAAATGAGGCTGCTAAGCAAATTCGAGTTCTACTTTATCGGAGAGCGTAACGAAGCCGCAGAAGCAAAATATAAAAGGATGAATCGTGTACGCTTCCTAGGCGAGGTAAGTGACAGAGAGAAATCCAAAGTGCTCAGCGAGATGGACGCAATAATGATACCGGGCTCGGAGTGCTTCCCAAAAACTGTGCTGGAGGGGCTGGCAAGCGGGCTTTACGTGCTCACCAGCAGGAGGAATGGTGTATGGAAGGACATCCGCGAACTTGGGATAAATGCCACCGTGATCCGGAACGGCTTGGCGTCGGAATACATGAAGCCGCTCATGAGGCTCGCAATGCAGAAAAGCCATGGCGGAATTAATCTAAGATACAGAGAGGTAAACAGAAAAGTGGCGGTGAGCGAATTCGATAGGAGTGTGGTGCTCCCAAAGGCGCTAAGCATGTTTTCGCACGTGTTGCACAAAGAATAGGCTTTTAAGTCTTCAGACAGCATCTAAAAACGGATACACTCTAATCTATTGCAACAGACTCGTGTGTTATCATGGCCGACGACATCAAAAAATACCCCTTACTCTACAGGCTTAACCCTTCATTCTACGGGAGGTTATGGAGGGCCGACATGTTCTTGGCGAACTTTTTCTTTTGCTTCAGGCACCTTGGCATTATAAAGCCATACGTTTTCGTCGAAAAGCAAATAATGAATGAATACAAAGAGATAGAAGGAAAGCTGAAGAAGGCTTCCCGCGCAATCAAGGGATACCCAGCAGACCTTGCTGTATCATCGCTTGCAGGACTTGTGCTATACTCTACGATCCGCAAGATGAAACCGGATGTTGTGCTTGAAACCGGAGTCGCGTATGGGTACTCCACGTACATGATATTAAGCGCACTGAATAAAAACGGACGCGGCAGGCTCATCTCCACCGAGATTAAAAAATATACGTTCGAGGGCCCAAAGATAGGGATCCTGCTCTCCTCAATCGATAGGTCGAGATGGACCTTGGTCGTCGGGAAGCCACAGGAAAACCTTGACAAGGCACTAGGGATGGTAGAAAAGATAAACATATTCATTCACGACAGCGATCATTCCTACAAAAACATGATGTTCGAGTACCGGAGAGCTTATTCGAAAATGAAAGGGGGTTTGATGATGAGCGATGACATATATTGGCGTACTGGTGATGCTCGTTCAAAGAGGGCGAGTGCATTTCTTGATTTTGCAAAAAGGATAAACGCACGGCCTACGCTCTTCCCTAGGGGGATGAAAACCTTTGGTGTTATTAGGGTGTGAATCAAAAAAGAAGGGAGAAATCTACTTGTCAGTAGTTCCGCATAGGAACCTGATTTGACGTGTCTTTTCACCTCAAACACGTG
>CAZFUA010000047.1:0-7953 GCA_964521995.1 Microcaldota archaeon | reverse complement strand
GGGAACCATAAACCATAAGCTTTATATACCTTTAAGGTGAAATTGATTAACGCATTTTTTTTTCATGCGTATTCTGTAAAACCTTATTCTCATCCACCCAGGCGTATGCACTGCATACGCCTAACTTCTTTTTAATCATTTTTGCGCGAATACGAGGTATGCTGTGTGCCACACCCCCTTTGTGGACGGCCTTGTGCCCTCGTTTCTTACAAGCATGTCCCTTGCTATTACCTCCATCGTGTGTATGTTTCTGAAATTCAGTTTGTTAAGCGCTGACACGAAGTCCTTCACCTGCTCCATGTGCGGAAGATAGCCGCATATGTGGCCGTTTCCCTTCAGCGCCTTGTGTGCATTCCTCACGACTTTGTGCGCATTGGGCATGTCGAGCACCACCAGATCCATGTTCCTCTCCCTTGCTTTTCTGATGTCCCCTTTTTTTATCACGAGATTGTCAAGCCCCTCCTTTTCCCTGTTTCTTTCCGCTATCTTTATGAAGTCCTCCCTTATGTCGTATGTCGTGACGTGCTTGCATATTCTCGCCAGCGACACCGCTAGCCAGCCGCTTCCCGTTCCGGCGTCGAGGCACACGCTCTCCTTGTTTACCCCTGTATAAGCTATTATCGTGCCTATGTCTTTCGGGAGTATGACCTGCGGCCCCCTCTTGAGTCTTTTATAATGCTCCGGAATGAACATGCAATCATGTTTTGATCTTTTTTCTTGACGTTTTCTTGCTGCCTTTTTGGGCTCCTGCCCTTTTGGATTTGGCGGTGCTTCTCCTCCTTGTGCCTGTTTTCTTCGCGGGTTTTGGCGCCTCGGCCTGTTCCGGACTTGCAGCTGCCTCCTGTTTCCTTTTCCCTGTTTTTGCCGTTGCCGCCTTTGCACGTCCCTCCGATTCCTCCTTTTTCAATTTTTCCTCCCGTTTCTCCTTCCATTTCTGTTTTGTTACGCAATCCGGATCGAGGTCCATCTCGAATACGCCCTTGCCTCTTCTTATCACCTTCACTATCGGTGTATGGCAATGCTCGCATATCTTTCCTGTAGCTACTATCTTTGCGTTTTGCGGCAGCGAATATGTGTTGGTGCATTTGGGGTAGTTTGCGCATGCGACAAACTGCTTGCCCATCTTGGATCTTTTTATTACCAAGTCCCCGCCGTCCTTTACGCACTTCCCAAGGGGCACCTCCGTTTCGACCAATCCCTCTCTCATCGCCTCGGCTATCTTCTCCTTGTTGCTGTCGAATGCCTTTAACGCCTCGAGCAGCATCTCCTTTCCCTCTTTTATCACCTCCTCTGGCCTTTTCTTGCCGTCGGATATGTGCTCCATATCCTCCTCGAGTTTTCTTGTCGTATCCTCGTTCACTATCATGTTCGAGTTTTCCTCGAGAGCCTTGTAGACGTTCATGCCGAAGCTTGTGACCTTTATTGCTGCACCGTCTATATAGCCCCTTCTGAACAGCGTATCTATTATCGATGCCCTTGTTGCCTTAGTCCCAAGGCCTCTTTTCTCTAATTCTGCTATGAGTCCGGCCTTGCCGAAACGCCTCGGCGGCTGGGTCTGCATCTCGTGCATGTACGCCTTTGTTGCCTCCATTTTGCTATCTTTAATGAATTCCGGAAGCAGCTTTTCCTTTGTCGTGGCGTATCCATAAAATTCGAACCATCCTTTTTCTATGATCCTTGCGCCGTTCGCGACGTACGTCTCGTTTCCTATGCCCGCAGTTACCTTGACCCTTCCGACCTTTGCATAAGGCGCAAAACATGAGAGGAACCTTCTTACTATGAGGTCGTAAAGCCTTGCCTCAATGTCCTTCAGGTCCTTCGGTATTATCCCTGTCGGGTATATTGCGGGGTGCGCCTCATCAGTCTTCGCGCCCTCGTTCGGCCTGTATCTTTTCTCGGCAATGAGCCTTTTCGCCAGCCCGGCATAGGGCGGATTCTTCGCTATCTCCCCTATTATGCGCTGCAATCCCAGCGTGGGCGGAAGCTTTTGCGATGATGTCCTCGGATACGAGATGTATGCGCGTTCGTATAGCACCTGCGCCATCGCAAGCGTAGTTGAGGGGTCAAGCCTCAATACCCTGCTCGCCTCGAGCTGCAGTCCGGTAAGGTCGAAAGGCGGATACGGCCTGACCAGCTGTTCGGTTGATTCAACCTCGTCTATCTGCGCCCCCTTTAGGTGCTCGGTCGTGTGCTCTAAGACAGACTTAGCAGCCTTCCCGTCGAATATGTTGCCTTTGGTGTTGGCGAATTCCACGTCGCTTATCAGTGCGAATACGTTCCAGTAGGGCTCGGGCACGAATTTCGAGATCTCCAGTTCCCTCTTCGCGAGCATGGCAAGCGTCGGGCCCTGCACCCTCCCTATGCTAAGCGACCTCACGAACTTGGTTCCTGCCAGTGTGCTCGTGAGCGCCCTGCTGAGGTTTATGCCCCAGAGCCAGTCGAGCATGTGCCTTACCTCGCCAGCATAGAAATTGTTGATGTCCAAGGGCATGAGGTTCTCGTATGCGTTCTTCAGGTCAGGTATCGTTGTAGTGGAGAACTTCATCCTCCTTGCCCTCTTCTCCGCGTCGTTCCCCAAAAATTTTATTATGTTGGTGCCTATTACTGTGCCCTCTATGTCGAAGTCGCATGCGTTTATGTAGCTGTCGCTTTTCTGCGCAAGCATTTTGAACACGTCCAGGTATTTCTTGGTGTAGTAGGCGTTCTTGCTTACCTCGTAGGATGCGGCCCATTCTATGTCAAGGACAGGATAACCCCGCTTGTTACCCCTCTGCCTTATCGTGAAGATGTGGCCCACCGCCGCGGCTATGTACGTCTTCCCCATGCTGTTGTCTATTTCGTAGTAGCTGACGCCGTTCAGGTTTATCCTTTTCTGTGTGTTGCTTCCGAGCGCTATCGCTAACCTGAGCGCTACGCTTGGTTTCTCTGCTACTATCAATGTGTTCATGCGAATCTAGATGATCAGCGTTTTCTGCCTTTCGGTCTTCTCCTCCCTGCTGGCCTGGCCCTCTCATTCCTGGACCCAACCGTGGATATGAGCCACACGTTGTATAGGCCTATTACTATCGCTATAAAAACAGTAACATAAAATATAATAGTACTGCCAGAACTTATAAATATGGCAATAGCCAATATAGCAATCACTACCGTTACTAATGATGTTATAAACTCCTTTGCAATCTTTTCCAATCGGCCCACCAGTGGTGTCATGAATATTTATCTCGTTATATTTTTAACACTTCTTGCGGCGCTTGTCACGTCGTACTCGCAGCTCCTTTTCAAGAGGGGGCTGAAAAAAAGGCTCAATTCCATTAGGGACATACTCGGCACGCTGATGAACAAAACGATAATTATAGGGCTTTTGGGCTACGTATTGAGCTTTACCCTTTACCTGATAGCCCTTTCGAAATCCCAGCTCTCCATAGTGTTCCCGATTTTCGCGAGCTCTTTCATCTTCGTTACCCTCATATCCGCGGTAACCCTGAAGGAAAGGACGACAACGGCAAGGGTCCTCGGCATACTCCTGATATTTTTGGGGATAGTTATGGTTACGGCAACAGCATAGGGATCGCACATGAAAAACGGAAAAATTTCGAATATATTGCTTCTTGTCGTCTCAACGGTATTGGGAGGCATAGGGCAATTCCTGTTCAAGTACTCCTTTATAGACCGCAGCATAGTCCTTACGATAGCTGCGGGACTTGGCGCATACGCGATATCAACCGCGATATACTTCTACGTATTGAGCAGGGTGCACCTGAGCTGGGCGTACGGCCTCGGAGGAATTGCATACATACTTGCGGTGATACTCGCAGCCATGGTATTATCGGAGCACGTATCCCTTCTGAGGTGGGCGGGTGTCCTTGTCATAGCCATAGGGGTCGTGTTCGTAGGAGTAAGTTAGCTGTTGCCTGCTTCGGGCGATCATAGTCTGATTCAAAACCCGGAATGCGGGAACATATAAAGGTAAAACCCCTATCACTCCATCTCGATGGCCTTTACCTCTACCTTGTTCAGCGGCGCGATGTGCCTGAGCTTCGCGGCGATCTCCGCCTGGAACCTGCCCTCTATTATAGAGTTTATCGCGGAATCCGAGTCGTTCTCCTTGAAGAACTCGGATATGAGAACACTGAGCTCCTTCCTGATCCCGACAATCCTGCTGTGCGTGTTCCTCGTTCTTGTTATAACAAGCATCTTCACGACCATGTTGACCCTGTCCCTGGTTGTGACGGGCTGCACTATGTTTGCCACGCTCCTGTACCTCCTTACGAGCGACCTTATGTAGCTGTACAGCTGCGATATCGAGACCAGCTTCGTGTGCACCGCGCTGCCGTTCACGTCAGTTACCTTAAGCATTACGCTCGTATAGGCATTGGACGGGTTCTTTGTAAGGAAGTCCAGGCCCACGACCACGTTCCTTCCGATTACTGAATTGTCGTCGTTGCCCGGCATTTCGCCGACAATCATGTCGTTGAACACCTTCGGCGCGTACACCGAATACCACTTCTTGAGCTTCCATTTGTCTATTCCCTTCTTCTGCACAGCCATTGCATCACGCGGCCTTCTTTATGAGCAGTTCAGCATGCTTTGGGTCGTACCTCCAGCCTTTCGGCAGCGCCCCCCTGCCTATGTAGTATTTAGTGAGCCTCCATATCTTCGATTCGACTCTCCTGAGCCTTAGCATGTTGTTCTTGTCCTGCTTGTTCTTTCCAAGATGGGAGTTCATGTTCACCGCCTTTTTTATTAGGCTCATGAGATCAGCAGGCATGTCCTCCTTTACTCCCTTTTCCTCCATTATCTTGGCGAGCCTCTTTCCCATGTAGTGCTTTATATAAGGCACGCCATGCTCCCTTTTCAGCATCTCGCCTATCATCGCAGGCTCCATTCCCTGCTTTGCGTAGTTCACTATCGTCTCCTCAATCCTATTCCTGTCGAGGTCCTCTGGAACGCTCACGTCTTCGACTAGGGGCTTCCTTGACTTGGATTTCCCATGCTTCCTTGAATGCATCCTAGCCATCGAATACACTAATTAACCGTTATATTTTCACATCAACCGAATAGCTGCCTTTCGAAACCTCTACCTTCCTCGCTTTGCATATCTGCTTAAGCTCCTCCTTTGAGGACAAGGCTGCCCTATAATATTCTTCAGGAACATTTATATTAATAGATGCTATTTCGAAGTTAAGCGCCCTCTTTTCCTTTGCTTTTGCCTTCCTCACGTAGCTTATTATGAGGTTCATCAATGCACCCGCGTTCTCGTAATCTATGTCTACTATCGCGCTTTTGAATACAACGCCGTTTATCGCGTAATCGCTTCCCGAGAGTTTTTGGGTATATGTAGGGAAGTCCTCATTGAATATGCTGCCATTTGCAAGCATTGTGTGTATCTCCTCGCACACGAATGGAACCGTTGGGGCGAAAATCCTCAACGAGCTCTCCAGAACGTGCTTTAGCGTGAAAAGCGCGGCCCTCTTGCTGCCTTCCATTTTCTTCTCGTCGGAGTACACCCTGTGCTTTACGTTTTCTATGTAGTAATCGGCAAACTCGTGCCAGTAGAAGTTTATCGCTTTGGTAAGCGCGCTGTACAGGGCGAAGTCATCATATGCCTCAGTGACCTCCCTTACGGTCTGGTTCAGCCTGTTGAGTATCCATATGTCAAATATGTTCAGGTGATTATGGGGCTCCTCCTTCGGGGCGTTTCCCTTGCTCAGCGCGACCTTTACGAAGTTTGCAGAATTGTAGAGCTTGTTTATGAAGCCCTTCGCGTAATCCATCTCCACATAGGAAAATGCCTTGTCCTTTCCGATCCCGCCGCTCAGCGCGACCCACAGCCTTATCGTGTCGGCAGAGTATTTCGATGTAAGGTCCTCAAGGTATATCCCATTGCCGAACCTTTTGTGCATCTCCCTTCCATCGACTCCCAGGATCATGCCATGCGCTATGATGTGCTCGAATGGCTTGTTTCCCCCGATAAAGTAGCTCCTGAATACCGTATAGAATGCCCAGGTCCTTATGATGTCCGTTCCCTGTATCCTTACGTCGTTGGGGAATGCCCTTTTCAGCAGCTCCTTGTTATCCGGCCATCCTGCTATTATCAACGGGGTTATCGATGAATCCACCCAGTTGTCTATCGTTTCAATTGTACCGATGACCTCGCCGCCGCATTTCGGGCACCTTTCCGTTTTGGGTTTGCTCTTGTTCGTGTCTATTGGCAGGTCGCTGGCATCTGGCGCTATTATGAGATCGCACTCCCTGCATGTCCAGAACGGCATCGGGGTCCCGAAGACCCTGCTCCTGGTTATGTTCCAGTCCCACTCGATGAAGTTAGCCCAGTCGTACAGGCGCTGCTTGGTGAAATCCGGATGCCAGCTTATCTCGCTTGCCACCTGTTTTATCTTTTCCGAATGCTCCTTTATCTTTATAAACCATTGCTTTGCGAGTATGTACTCTATCCTGGTACCGCACCTGTCATGCACTTTTACTACGTGCTTTATGCTCTCCTGCTTTACCAAAAGTCCCGTGCTCCCTAGTTCCGACAGCATCGCATCTTTCGCCTTGTCGAGAACAAGGCCCTCAAACTTTCCTGCGTTCTTGAGCCTGCCGTTGCTGTCGATGGCCTCGATGAACTTGAGCTTGTGCTTTATGTACATGTCCACGTCTGCCTTATCGCCGAAAGTGCAGACCATCTCGGCCCCGGTCCCGAATTCAGGATCCACATATCCATCTGCTATCACCTCGACCTCTGCATTGAATATCGGGGATTTGACCGTTTTGCCTATCAGCCCCTTGAATCTGTCATCGTCCGGGTTCACGGCGACTGCAACGCACGCATGCAGCAGTTCCGGCCTTGTCGTGGCTATTACCATGCTGTCCTTTGAGTCCGTAACCTCGAATTTCAGGTAATTCAGGGTTGTCTCCTCCTCTCTCTCCTCCGTCTCCGGATTGCCTATCCCGCTCGCGTCCCTGATGCACCACATCACAGGGTGAGAGCCCCTATATATCATGTTCCTGTCGTGCATCTGCAGAAGCGATAACTGTACTTTTTTCACGTAGTCGTCCGACGTTGTTGTGTACTCATATCTGTCGTCAAACGTGGAGCCCAGCAGCAGCATCTGGTTCCTCATCTTTTTTATGTTGTCCGTGGAAAGCTCTATACATTTTTGATAGAACTCCTCCCTGCCCATGCTCTTTCCGTATTTCTTCTCTACCGCAATCTCGGTTGGGAACCCGTGTGCATCCCATCCTTGCGGATATAGCACGTTGAAACCCCTCATTTTCCTGTACCTTGCGATTATGTCTATGTACGATACCCAGAATATCTGGCCCATGTGAAGTTCCCCGTTCGTAAAGGGCGGCGGCGTATCTATGGTAAAAATGGGTTTTTTAGTGTCCTTTTCGTCGAATAGGAATATCTTATTGTCCCTCCAATAGGATCTCCATTTGTCTTCTATGGCAGATGCATCATACATTTCCACACCGTACAAAGGCGGAGCTAATTCAATAGTATATAAAAGCAATAAAATTAAAAACTAAATGAAAATTAGCCCTGTTTACTGCGCTATGATCTCTCCTATCGCAAATCTGGCCTTCACGTCCGTAATCCTTACCTTTACGGTATCGCCCTCGTTGGCGCCCTTTATGAAGATTACAAACCCGTCCTTCTTCGCTATTCCGTCCCCTTTCGACGCAACTGCCTCTATTTTTACCTCGACCTCGTCTCCGACCTTTACAGGTTTCGGCAAAAAGTAGTTCGGATTCATGCTCATTCCGCGCCTTCCTCCTCCTCTGCCGCCGTGCCTATCTCCGCCTTCTCCGTAGTCTCCTCCTTCATTTCTTCCTTCATTTCTCATTTCATCTATTTTCTCATACGTAGAATTAGCTTACGCCTTACTCCGTATATGTGTTATGACTATGAATATCTAAGTTTAAAAGCCTTTCTGTATAGGTAGGTTT
>CAZFUA010000046.1:0-8013 GCA_964521995.1 Microcaldota archaeon | reverse complement strand
GCAGGGCAAGCTCAAGGACAGCATAAAGCAGATAAAAGGCCATATGGAGGACTTATTCGGTGTTTGAATGGGGCTCATACCTGTTTTGCCAATGAATGTTGAGATACTGCTGATTGCCATCGCGGTGGCGTACACCCTAATATCGATAGCCGCGCAGAGGCTGCTGTCCAATCCCAAGAAGATGAGGGAGATACAGGCTAGGGTGCAGATCATGCAGAAGGAGATGAACGCGATGCTGAAAAGCAACGCCCCGCAGGAGGAGCTCATGAAGAAGCAGAAGGAGTTCATGCCGCTCCTTGGGGAGCAGATGAAGAACAGCATGAAGCCCATGCTCGTCATACTCCCATTGTTGATGGCGCTTTATTACCTCATAATACCGCATATACCGATAATCGCGTCCAACAACATAAGCGGCTCAAAGACGTTTTTCTTCATAGTCGTTTTCGGGCTTGGAATCGTATCCGCGGCGATCGTGCTGCTTTACGATAGGAAGAAAACAAAGCAGGAGATGAGGAACATAGAGCAGAGCGCCAATTCCGCTAACAACGACTCGCAGAACAATCAATAAATCTTTCCATACAGATATTATCTTGTTTACACGGTGTAATTCATGCCAAAACCAATGCATAGATCGAGAAGCTTCAAGAGAAGCGACAAGCTTACGCTTAAAGGAAGGCATGTCGTGCACTTCAGGAGGGCAAAGAACTCGCTGCCGCATTGTGCGATATGCAGGATAGAGCTTAACGGGATAAGCCAGAAGGGAGGCAAGTCAAGGCGCACGAACAGCAGGCTTTTCGGGGGCGTCCTTTGCGCAAACTGCACTGCTGACGTGGTAAAGCTGGGAAGCAGGGTGGAGCACGGAGAGATGAAACTCGACGACATAAGCATAAGGCTGCGCACCTATGTGCTCCAGCTTGTGGCACATTGATGTGTGTCTATGTTACGCATATGCATAAGCGGGCTGAGCTGCAGCGGCAAGACGATAGTAGGGGAGACGCTGGCCAGGGAGCTTAACATATTGCACGTGACCAAGAACATTACAGACACGTATAAAAGGGTCGAATCCGCAATCATGGAGGGGAAAGACCCAAGGCTCAACGTCATACAGACCATCGACAAAAGATATGCGGATGACTTTGACAAGGAGGTAATGGAGCTAGCGAACAAAACGGATTGCGTAATCACCACCTGGCTAGGGCCGTGGATCATAAAGGATGCGACGGTAAGGGTATGGCTTTCCGCGAGCGCCGATGAGAGGGCCAGAAGGCGCGCAGAAAAGGAGGGCATAGGAATCGAGGAGGCAAAAGATTGCATAAAGGAGAAGGATGAAATGAGTGTCAATTCGTTTAAGGACGTATACGGGATCAATGTAAAGGACCATGCGTTCTTCGACATGATGGTTAATACAGAGAGGCTGAGCATAGAGGAGGCGGTTTCGCTGATATCCATGCTTGCAATCGGAAAGAGCGAAGGAAGATTTAGGTGAATTATATGTTGCTAGAACCTGGAAGAGTTTGTATAAAGAAATACGGAAGGGACGCAGGAAGCAGGGCGGTTATCGTTAAGGTCCTGGACAATGGATTTGTCAGTGTGATAACCACAGTGAGGCAGAAGGAAAGAAAGTGCAATACAAGGCATCTCGAGTTCCTCAACGAGAAGATAGACGTGAATGACAGGGCGCAGATAAACAAGACGTTGGGGATAAAGCCCAAGGAGGCGAATGCGGGTAAAAAGGCGGAGAGGTAGCTCCGGCGTTGCATGGAAGGGTTACAGGTCATTCCCCAATGAGGAATCCCATCGCTTCCTTAAGCACCTTTTCCTTCTTCGAGCTGTCGCTGAGGATATTGAAAAGCTCCACGTAATTCAGGCTCTCGGCGAATTTCTGCTCCTTCAGCTTGCTTCCGAGTATGCTCATTCCGAGATCCTTTATCGGCATGCTCCCTATCTTGCTGTCCCGCAGGTTCTCTATGTCTGATTGGGTTTCCGGGTTCGTGAGTTTTGAGCTGTCGATTTCTATTATCGCCTTTTGGGAATATTTTACCACGATTGAATGTATCGGCATGTCTGCGCCGCTGAACCCGGAATCTATGGTGCCCTCGAGCTTCAGCTTTATTATCGGCCTATTGCTCGTTCCTTTCAGTATTCCGTCTATTTCATCTTCGCACCTTTCCCTTACGTCGCCGGGCTTCGCCGCGTTAAATTCGAGGGTTTTGAATACGAGCTTGCGAGAGCCTATCTCCACAAATTCATACGAATACGTTTTAGTGTCGAATATCACGAAGCCCTTCCCGTCCTGTTCTCCCTCTTTCAGCTGGGTGAGCACCGTGCTTCCTGGTATTATGAACTTTTTGCCGTGTACGGTTGCGTCCACCCTGCTGTGTATATGCCCGTCCACATACAAATCAAACCCCTTCGGGAGATCTTCGTAGTGTATGAAATCGTTGCTGAACGGCAGAATCTCGTATACAGACTGGTGGAACATGAATATGTTGAATATCCCTTCGATGGGTTTCGGGTCCAGTTCCGCGAGGGTGTCCTTTACGCGTTCCTCGGCCAGGCCGCCAAGGCCGTATATTGCGACCTTCTCCCCGTCCTTTTCTATCACTGTGGTCGCCTCGCTCGTATCCACGATAAGGCCGGCCAGCCCCAATAAGCTAAGGGGGTTGTCCTTGCCGAATGCGGTTCTCTCGTGAGTACCGGATATTCCTATCACAGGTATTGATGTATGGGAATTCGTTCCCCGGCCGTTAAATGAGGAAACTTTCACCTTCCATGGCTTCTTCGATATTTCCCTGAAGATGTTGATTGCCTGGGCCATGACCTCTGGCTTTGGCGACCGGCGGTCGAATATGTCGCCAGGCATTATTATCGCGTCAGCCATGCTGCTGGCCATTTCAAGGGCCTCCTTTGCCTGCTTGAAGGCGTCATCTGCGAATCTCTCGTAGCCTATGTGCATATCAGATACTATTGCAATCCTCACCGCGCCACACCTGAATAGGTAATGGGATTTCCAATATAAATAGGTTTTTGAGTCAGGACAGGCCGAATTTCTTATCAATCTCCGAGATGAATGATTCGAGGAAGAGCTCCGCATTTTCCGTGCCGCTTCCGTAAGCCCCGGCGGCGCACTGATGCCCTCCCCCATGCCCTTTTATTATCGGTGCAAGCGATCTCATTATCCTTCCCAGATGCATTTTGTGCAGCTTGTCCAGCGTGGGCCTCAACCTTGCAGAAAAGGATACCTCGCCATTTTTAATTGCGTAAAATATAGACACGTCGGCACCTATCCTCATCGCATCGTCAGCTATCCTGTTCGCGTGGTTCTGGGTGGCGCCGTACAGCATCAGCATGCTTCCTTTTATGGATATTCTAGACTTGAATAGGTCCCTGATTGACTCTGCCCTGCTCTGTATCGATGCGACATGCTGCATCTCAAGAAGTAGAGACTGGTAATCCATTTCCCCTCTTTTGAGCAGTTCGCCTATCTGTATGAATGTCTCCGGGAAGGCGTTCCTCAACTCTGCCGAATCGGACACTATGCCCATTGCCAGCAGATTTGCGGTCCTGGGTTCTATCTCCGCACCTTCCGATTTGAGGAGGTCGTACACTATGCTTGCGGCCGAGTTATAGGATTCATCATTAAACACGGCCACATTGTCCCTCTCTATCCTGTTCAGCATGTGGTGGTCTATGATTAGTATCGTGCCGCTGAATTCCTCGAGATCCCGCATGAACGGTCCGCAATCCTCGAAATTGTTCACATCGACGAGCATGACAATATCCGCTGCGGTGTCGAACTTGGTTTTTATCAGGTCACCGCCAAACCCGAGCTTTTCCAATAGGCGCTTTGAATTTCCTGTTATGAAGTCGGGAGTTGCTACTGTGGCATTTTTAAAAAGGCTGAGCAACGCAACAGACGATGACACAGAATCGGTATCGCCTATTGAATGGAATGTGATTAGCACCCTTTTGTTTGTGCTGTCCTCTATTATGCCCCTGAGTGATTCGAAGTCTATTTCCCCCATTTAATCCTGCTGCTTGATGTCCTTCAGCGCCTTGGTTAACTCGTCCCTTAGGGATTGCTCCCTCTTTGACGCGTCCTCGAATTGCCTTTCCACTATTCCCAGCCTCATTACGTTTGAGTCCTGCTTCTCCTTGAGATTGTTGATTGCGGTGTCTTTGTCTACGCTCACAAGTATCCCGCCCACGGCAAGAAATATCTTGCCCTTCGCCTTCTCCGCCTCGACGAGAGCCTGGCTTATCTCTGTCTTTTGCTCCTTGAACTGCTCCCTTTGCATGGCAAGGTTCTGCAGCTGCTCCTGTAATGCCTGGTAGTCCCTTGTCAGTTTTTCTAGTTGATCTCTTTCCATATAACCACTTATCTGTCTACTTCCGCTAACACAACATCAAGACTCCCCAGAATCGTGAATATGTCAGCGAACTTTACATTCTCCGTTAATTTGTTTATTACTGCGAGGTTTATAAATGCAGGGCTTCTCAGCGATATCCTGTAAGGCCTCTGCTTATCAGGAATCATGTAGATGAGGCCTTCGCCCCTCGGAAGTTCCCTTGATATGACCACGGGATCCGGTTTCGCGTTGGGGCCTATGAGCTTTATCGGCATGCCTTTTACATCGCCTTTATCGGGAATCAACAGTAGCAGCTTCCTTATTATGAAAATGCTCTGGAACATCTCCTCGTATCTTACTCTATACCTATCGAAATTGTCGCCCGATCTTCCTACAGGTACCTTGAATTTTACCTTGTCGTATACGTAGTAAGGGCTTGATTTCCTTGTATCTTCAGTAATGCCCGAACCCCTCAATACAGGCCCCGACACCCCGTAATCTATCGCGTCTGCCTTGCTTAATTTACCTACACCCTTATTGCGCTCCATGAATACAGGATTCCTCTCAAGCACGTCAGGATATTCTGACAGTTTGTCCTCCAGATAATCGGTTAGTGCGTATGCCCTTTCGGAAAAATCCGCTGGAAGATCCTGATTCAAACCCCCAAGCCTCAGATTTACATAGAACATCCTGCTTCCGGATACGTCCTCCAGCAGCTTTATTATTTTCGCCCTGTCCCTGAAAGCCCAACAGAATACAGTAAGCAACTGGCCAGCATCGTTGCAGAAAGACCCAAGCCACAGAAGGTGGCTTGCTATCCTCTGGAACTCGAGAAGTATGACCCTGGCGTATTGCGCACTTTCCTTTACCTCTATTCCGATGGCCCGCTCCACTGCCGATACGTACAGGTCATCCCAACCAAGCGGCGCCACATAATCTAGTTTCTCGGTATACGAAGGGTTTTGCATGTACATCCTTGTCTCCATGAGCTTTTCAACCCCCCTATGTAGGAAACCGATATGTGGCTCTACGTTCTTTACGGTGTCGCCGTCCACGTCCACCACAAGCCTCAATACGCCGTGGGTGCTGGGATGGACGGGCCCTACGTTTATCCTCATTATAGACATCAGCCATACCTCTTGTAATCTGGATTGCCCCACATGAATTTCTTCCTTAATGGAGGATCTACCCCATTCCACTTTTCAAGCAGTAGCCTTTTCGTCTTTCTTCCGTGTATCTTTATTCCGAACATCTCAAATAGTTCGCGCTCATACCAGTCCGCAGCGCTGAATATTTTTGTTGCCGAATCTATTTCGGGGTTGTCCGATTGCAGCTTCACGCATATTATCTTGCTGCTTTTATCGGACACGCTGTACAGTATGTATAACACGTCCAAATGGTCCGAATAGTCAACGGCAGTTATCTTCTTGAGATAATCATAGCCTTTTGCCCTCATTTCTTCTAATGTTTTCACTAATGTTTCTTTCCGTACTTCCTGCAGTTTTACCACCTATTTTGTCCTGAAGTTTCATAAGCGCGCTGAAAAGATTCTCTGGTTTTGGCGGGCATCCTATAACGTATACATCCACCGGCAGTATCTGGTCTATTCCGTGCATTATGTTGTAGCTCTCATACCATGGACCTCCGGATGTCGCACACTCGCCGTATGCAACTACGTAGCTGGGTTTCGCCATCTGCTCGTAAAGCCTTTTAACCACCGGTGCAACAGACTTTGTGACCCACCCTGCAACGATCATAACATCACACTGCCTAGGCGTAGCTCTGAACATGAGGTACCCTTTCCTCTCCGCATCTATCCTCGAGGCTCCGAAATCCATCAGTTCCATGGCACAGCAAGCCAGCCCGAACTGCATGGGCCAAACAGATTTTTCGTTGCTCCACTTTATCAGCGGGCCTGCCCCAACTTTTGCCACATCGCTCAGCTTTGTGAAAAGGGCATTGCTTGGAACTTTGTATTTTTTTGACGCGCTGGCAAGTATTTTGTTCATTTCCTGTTCTGCATTGAGAAATTCCTCCTTTGTATACGGGGCTTCGCCGTACGGCCCTTCCATCAATTATTCACCATCTTGTACCCTATGAACGATAGAACCGTTGCAGTTATGCCAAGCAGCATTATTCCGATGTTCGTTTCAAAGTTGATTCCCCTTAACACAGTGGACCATAATATAAGTATCGCTATTATTATTTCAAATGGTAAAAATATCATGAAATATGGGAGATATTCGTTGTCTACGTCCCTGCTGCTCCCGATCGTTTCCTCTCCGCTTTCATATGGTGCGTTCTTTACGGGGTTTCCTTCGTATTTTCTGCTAAGCAACTTGATTGCCAATAGGAATGATAGAGGTATGAACGCTGCAAATGCCATAAAGATTAACAATGCGACATAGTTGTATAGCATGTTACATCAACCTTATATAATATTTCAGGTTATAAAGCCTTTTGATGAATTGCGTAATTCGGTGTAAAGGATGATTTATTTCATATATTCGGATGAAACGGCATCTTCGAACATTGCGGGCGCACTGTCCGGAATTCTCGAGTTGGAGGAAGGGGAGTTCCACGGACTGCAATGCTTTTCCGACAATAAGGTAAGAATGATAAAGATAGACGGAAAGCTGATAGATGCGGATTTCCTAGACGACATGGTTGATGGCGTCACTGTTTTTTTGAGCAGGCACACGAGCAGCAAGGGCATATCCGCATTCACGGTGCATGCCGAGGGCAATTGGTCGGACGAAAATTCCCTTGGGGGAAGGCCCAGGATGATCAGCACGTCATCGCCCTCGAACATGCTGGGCGTACTTGGGAACATGCACAGATCCAACAGTACAGGTATACAGGTCACATACGAGGCCACGCACCATGGCCCATTTATGAACCACCCGTCTTTCTTCGTAGAGCTTGGAGGCAGTGAAAGCGTCTTAAGAGACAAGGAACATGCAACCCTCGTTGCGGAAGCGATCGTAAAAGGCCTAGATTCCGAGGTGGAGTATGATAAGATAGCCATAGGGGTTGGGGGCACACATTATCCGGGAAAATTCACAAGACAGGCACTTGATGGAAAATATACATTCTCGCACATAATGCCGAAGTACTATGCACGCTGCACAGGCATGCTAGGCTTGGCTTTCGAGCGCAGCGACAGGAAAGCCGAAATGGCTGTCATAGAATGGAAAAGCATAAAAGCAATTGAGAGAGAAATTATAGTTAGAGAACTCAATCGTTTAGGTATAGATTATGCGAAAGTATAGTCTTTTTGTTTACACGACCCTTACGGTTATAATTGCCCTCGGCCTTGCAAATACAGTTGCTGCACAGTACTGGTTTCAAACAGGTGCTAGGGGCTCAAGCAGCGCAGGCTTTAATGATGGTGCAGGCGTATCCATACAGACAGTGTATCAGAACGCATTAAACGGTTCGATGGGTTTCTGGGTGGGGGAAAGCCTTTCCAACGGGGCGTTCGTGCAGGTCGGCTATGAGATAACGAACTCCACAGGTTACTATTCCTCTTCGTGCCTGAATGCCACAAGAAGCACGTATCTCCAGGCAGGCGTGCCTACGTGGTTCTGGGAGTATTTCCCGCCTAATTCAAACGATAACCAGTCGTTCTGCGGAGGGATAGGCCCTAATGGCTCTGCGGGAC
>CAZFUA010000045.1:0-8207 GCA_964521995.1 Microcaldota archaeon | reverse complement strand
TGTAATTTTAATATATAAACTTCATAGAGTGCCCTATGGTGCCTGTAAATTGCCGCCACTGATGCAGAATGCTGATGTGATTGCCTTTGGATCGATCCTGCGCAGAAATACCCCCGGTTTCCTTTCAAAAATATTGTTGCTTTTTTCTATTACTTTAATTCCTGGAGATCCGCCGTCATCCAGCACGTAGACACTGCCATTGTGTCTCATTTCTATCCATGCATGGCCGTAGAAAAAGGCCTCTATTATGAACTCCACCGTAGTTCCAGTGGCTAAATAAAATTTGCCGTACCTGTCAACAAGTTCATTTTCGCTGTTGAGGATCGATCCAAGCACTGCTGAGCGCTGCAAACACTCCCCCTTGCCTGACTTTATTACCTTGTCCAACGTTGCTAACGTGTTGCTTCCCTCAATTTTATCTTGTGATCCCGAACCATCGGCAATGTTTTGTCTTACGAAGTCTGCTATCCCTTCTAATCTTTCGAATCCTCTGAGTTTTCTGGTCGAGTCTCTCATTCTATCCCTGAATCCAGTCATATGCTTGCCAAATGTTATCATGACCCCAGTTCCGCTATAACAATCAAGTCTTGCGCTCACTATAATTCTAGCTTCCAATGCAATCCTGTCTGTACGTACTAGCGAATAACTTTTTCCCCTTACATTGAAGATATCTCCGTCTTTTTGATTTCTCAAAAGCTCTTCCGTTAGGTGTTTGCCATTCCCATCAAAGAATTTATGCCCTCTTTGGTGATATTGGCTTCTGCTTGCCCCAGCACCTACAGTAACCTTTCTGTCATACATCTTATCACTATGCAAAGCAGTCATTATTGTTACATCTCCCTTTCAAATATAAATAGCAAACTGGAAAGCTTTAAAAACCCGAAAGGCCTTCCCAATTGCATGCTTCTGGGCAAAAAGAGCGGATAGGTTGTGCTTCAGGCAGCTTTAAAAGTATTAAATCCAAAATAGTTGTATATGGCATTACCATTAAGCATAAATTACATACTAAATCCTCAGCAGGGGCTTACCCTCGGCGTGATAATCCTGATATCATTCATATTGGGGCTGCTTCACGGGGCGACTCCTGATGAGCATACGTGGCCCATCACCTTCAGCTATGCGATAGGCAGCTACGGCACCAAAAAGGGCATGAAGGCAGGCCTTGCCTTCTCTACCGGATTTACGGCGCAGCGCGCATTCCTAACGACCCTGGGGTTCCTTGGGCTAGCGGTCATATACAAGAAATACAACCTTGACGGGCCCGTATACATAATAGTGGGCATAGCCATGCTGCTCGCCGGGGCATACATACTCAACAAAAAGAAATACATTCATATACCATTCGATGCTCTTTTAAGCAGGGGCAAGCACCACCATCATTCAGTTCAGGCCAGTAGGCCAAAGCCGTCCAGATCCGATGAATTCAGCGTAAAGGACGTACCCATCAAAATGGCCATGGCGCACGGCCTCATAGCCGGGTTCGGTTTCGGCGCCTATGCATCCATAATAACTTTCATACTAGCGCCAAAGGTGCCTGGCCTCATATATGCACCGCTACCCGGACTCTTCTTCGGACTGGGCACCATGCTCATGCAGGTGATACTTGGCGGAATATTCGCGAACCTTGCAAAGCTAAAGCGGCTGAGCGAGAACCAGGTGAGCTACATAGGAAGAAAGACAGCAGGGAGGACACTGTATTACGGCGGCGCACTCTTCGCGCTCATAGGCGTGCTTATAGCGATATTCCCGATTCTTAACAACGTGGCGGTAAGCACCGGAAACCATATACCCAACCTAGACTCGATAGGGGTCTCGACGGTACTAGTGCTTGTAGTGGTGGGCGGCATCGGGATCGGCAGCCTCGTAATGGGGTTCAGGGAGATATCAGGGCTGGAAAAGAGAAACGAAACAAAAATTCTGAATAAACGATAATTTAAACCTAGCTGTACAAATCCATAATGTTAGGCTGGGCCAGATGGACAATGTGATTGGATGAACGATGCTGATATTGATGACATTATAGCGGATGAGGACGAGGGCAAGGGCTGGAACACCAGTGCGAATACGCGTAATGCCGATTCGCTTGACGAGGTAATGTGCAGCGGTATAGATGGAAAGGACATTTTGGATGACAGAGCCAATGACAGCAGCAAGGAAAGAAAACAGGTCGGCAGGGTGGAACGCTTCTTCAACAAGCTGAACGTGGCCGCGGTGCATCTTACCGGAAGCCTTAGAATCGGGGACACGATAGAGATCGATACGGCAGACGGTCCCTTGAGGTTTACGGTATCGAGCATGCAGATCGATAGGAAAAACGTCAGCGAGGCTTACGAGGGGGACGACGTTGGCATAAAGCTGGACAGGCCCGTTGGTGCGGGGTGCGAGGTTTACGTCGCCGAGCAGTAATCCTATGGTTGGAAGGCAACAGGACCGAACTCTATTTTTACAAACGACTCGGCGTACCTGAATTTGCGTCCAGATCTTTTGCCAATCATGCTCCCTATATTCCTGAACATCTCTGCATTCCTGCTAAGCGCCTGCGTCCTGTGCTGCGCTATCGCGCTTATCTTTGCGTCGATCGTGCCACTTATGTCGACAAACTCGTTACCCTCCATAAAATTTATCAGGTAAAGCTCCTTGACCTTGTGCGGCCTCAGCCCCTCCTTCCCGAACTCCTCGAAGCTGAACTGGTTTTTCGCCAACGGGTATATGGCGTCTATTGTCGCAATGCCTGCGGCCCTATGGTCTGAATGGTTTATGAATCCGCTCTTGGTATATATGAACGTGGGGTCTGTTGTGACAACTATGTCGGGCCTCAGCTTCCTTATGTGCCACACGATCTCCTTCTTCAGCTTCCTTTCGGGCTCCAGTTCGGTATCCTTATGGTTCAAAAAGTGCACATCCCTAATCCCCAAAATCCTGGCCGCGGACCTCTGTTCCTCCTCTCTTATCCTTACCAGCTCTTTTTTCCCGAGCTTAGGGTTCACCGAGCCCTTTTCGCCATTGGTGCATATCAGGTAATAGCATTTTGCACCGTTCTTCGCCCACTTCGCAAAGGTGCCGCCAGCGCCCGCGTCTAGATCGTCTGGATGCGCGCATACGCCCAAGACCACAAGCCCGCTGAAATCTTTTGCCATAGAAAATCAACCATCCAGATAAACATTTTAGACGTTTCTCCTGCTCAAATAATAAAGGTATACTGCAATCGCTATTATTATGATTGCCGCAGCCGCCCCTATGATGATTGCATAAGTGTCGGAATGCGTCCCCGATTTCATATGCACCTGTATGGTGGTGCTCGCCGTAGTGTTCATGTGCACCGTTGTCGCACTGGTGGAGGATGCGGTAGTTGAAACGGTGGTTGATGAGGTTGAATACGTGCTGGAAGCCGCATG
Organism: Microcaldota archaeon; assembly: GCA_964521995.1. GTDB lineage: Archaea > Micrarchaeota > Micrarchaeia > Micrarchaeales > Micrarchaeaceae > UBA12276. Next base: position 4,812 of record CAZFUA010000045.1, on the reverse strand, counting down.
GGGTATCGGTATCCATGACGCGCTGGCTATATATACGTAATCGGACGGCGTGGCGTAATTGGAGCCCCTTGCCGCAGGATATATGTTGTAATACAGCTTGTACGTGCCATCTGCGAGATGCACTATGTCAGGGTCCTGGAGCAGGTCTATGGAATTTGAGAGGCTTGCCGCGGGCGGGGTTATTATGAGCTTGGGCTCTGTGAAGTTGAGGAGGGTATTGTCCGTTGAGTAGGAAACATACAGTCCGGAGGCGGTTCCGGGCGGGTTGAAGATGGGGGACTGGGTTGCCGATACCAGGATTATGCTACTGTTCGGAAGAACCGCCCACGATGGATCCACGAAATTATATGACTTACCGTACGAGAATTTCACACATCCCTTATTTGAGAAGTGAACCCCGTCCTCAGAGGTCGCAAACATGTACAGGCTGCCGCACGGCTGTACCGGGTTGTGCGACGAGGTATATACATAATAAAGGCCTATCGTATCATTGGGGAATACGCCTGCCGAGGGAACGGAAGCGAACCCTGTGGCGTTGTTGAATGATGGGTCGCCATAATCGGATATCGGCGTCGCATTGGAGAACAGGAATCCAGTTTCTGACGTGGCAGTGTAAATCCTCCGCGAGTTCGTTCCGTTGGAAACCGTATAGTAGATCCTGTAGGTGCCGTTTGCCATGATTACGACGGCCGGCTTGTTCGAGGAATTCGCAGCTCCGCCCCTGATTACCTGCTGGTATTCCTGGCTGAAGTTAAGGCCGTCATTCGACAAGTACGCGAAGATATTGCCCTGGCTTTGGGCGTATACCCTTATGGAATTATCTGGAAGCTGCACAACGCCCACGCAGCATATGTTGTACAGTCTTATACCTGAATCGACAGTCCAATAGCCCGTATAATAAAAATTCGAGACAGCCTGTGCGGATACTGCCAAGGCAAACAGGGAAAGCATTATGATAACATACTTGTACAGCATCAAATCATAATAGATGGCACAAAAGATTAATAAATGTTGGACACGCCTATAGGGACCTGAGCGCGTCTATCGGCTCCATCTTCGAGGCCCTCCATGCTGGGTATATTCCTGCAACAACGCTTACTATTATTGCTATGATAAGCGCGTAGCCCATTGTCGAGAGCGGAAACACCGGGTGAAAGGACAATGATGAGGGACCAGAGCTTGAGCTGCCCCCTCCACCGCCGAATACTACTCCGCCCCCAGACCTCGCGCCAGAGCCGGTTGGTGTATGAGTGCCAGGGCTCGTCCCCCCACCGCTTAGCGCCGAAGAAAGCCCGTATGAGGCGCCAACTCCAAGCCCTATGCCGGCTATTCCGCCTATGAACCCTATCAGCAATGCCTGGAACAGGAATATCGTGAGCACGTTCCTGTTCTTGAAACCTACAGACTTCATTATTCCGATTTCGTGAGTTCTCTCGTATACCGCGATCAACATTATGTTCATTATGCCTATTGCCGCAACCAGCAACGATACTCCGGCTATCGCTCCGAAGAGCAGGCCGAGACTTCCGGTTATCGACGCCACGGTAGAGAGGATCGACGATGTAGTTATGACTGTCGCACTGTTGCCGTATATCGTGGATATGAGGTTTGCTGTTGCGTTGACCGTGCTGGTGTTGGATGCCGTCACTATTATGTAGTTGAACGACGTCCTTTGAAGGAGGAGCTCCGCTGCGGACAATGACATGAATACGCCAGTATCTATCGGCACTATGAAACTTGTGTGCGCCGGGAATATGCCGACTATCGGCACCGTGACTGTCCTTCCGTTGCGCCCTATAAGCCTTATGGTCGCGGTTTGGCCTACGTTTATCACCTGCTTGCCCGATGCCGCCGTCGGGAATGCGACACTATGGCCTATTACCACGGAAGGGTTTATCGTGTCATGGTATATCGTACCTTGGTATAATGTGAGGTTTTGCCCGACGATGTCGCCGAGCTGGTTCGGAGATGCCCCCACCACGGTAACCGATATATTCTGGTTTCCTGCATATAGGTTGCCCTGCCCGGAAACTACCGGAGTAACTCCTGTAACGTTTGGAAGCCCCGAAAGCGTTGCAGAATCCGCGGTGGTGAACGGGACCGTGCCCTTGGGCTGGACTATTATTGATGTAGGCCCCAAAGTGGAAAGCGATGAGCTTATGCTCTGGCTTATCCCTGCCGTTATCGACGTAAGCGCGACTATTGCAGCAACGCCTATGACGACCATGACAATGGTCAGCGCTGTCCTTACCTTCTTCTCGCCGAGGTCGTTGATGCTAAGCCACAGTATGTCTTGTATGTCCATGCGCTAAACCTGTCATGCAATGCTATTTCGGATTGCGTAAGCCCTTCAGGCGCCTGTGCTCCTCTTTAAGCGCCTTATGCTTTTTCCTTTCGGTGAGGAACAGCACTGCTATCACTATCACTGCTATTATCAGAATCAGTACCAGAATTCCGCTGCCTGATCCCTGTCTGCTTCTTAGCTGCCCTGGAGAAGTCCCGCCTAATGCATTGAATGCCGTTGCTGCGCCGATCTGGATCGGCACATCTATTGTAGTGCTCAGATTCTGCCTGAGATTATTCAGGTAGTTTATCCTTATCGGTATTATGTAATTGCCAGAATGCAGCGACGATTGCGATGTGAGTGTGACCGTTACAGGGGTCTGGCTGTCTACCTGCATGTCGCCCACAAACACCGAAGTCGAGCCGTATGGCGAAAAGCCCTGGGGTGCAACCGGCGTCGCGGTTACCGCGGACGCCTTTGTTGTGCCAACATTTGTAAGCACGAACGATATGGAGAAAACACTGCCAGCAACGGGCGTGGTAGGGGACAGCGTGGTACTCGACGGTGTTATGTTTATTATGCCGCTTGAAAGAACGATCGGATTCACGGCCATTTGCTCCAGGCTGCTTCCGTTATAGAGGCTTATCGACATGTTGATCGGGAATGATTGCGTTGCGTTGTTGTATACGAAAACGATCTCTTTCAGTTCTACCGTGCTTTTTGGCGCTATAGAATCTACCTGTACTGGCTGTGTCCCAAGGAATGTCCCGTCAATCAGGGGCAGCGACGCATGTATTGATAGATAATTAAGTGTCGTATTACCTGTGTTGGTAAGGCTGAATGTTACGTTCTGTATTTTTCCTGATGTGAGGATTCCGGGTGTGACAGCGACAGAAAGGGCTGTTTGGCATGCCTCCGTGCCGAAGCTTATGTTCCTTACCTCGCTGTCGGAATACAGTGTAAGGTACTGGTAGTTTATTGCAATGCCAGTCGACATGAGCGGCGTAGCGTTAAGGCTTACGAACACATGCATTTGTACCACCCTTGTTGCATTGGCGGTAACGTTTACCGCGCTTACTGTGCCGTTGCCTACGGTATATGCATATCTGGAATTCGTGAGGCTAAGCTGAACATTCTGCATAAGTGCTGCCCCAGGCGGGGTTTTTATCGATATGGGCACCGTGTTTATCATTCCTTTGCAAAGAGTTATAACATTGGTGCTTACCTGGAAGTTCGGGGGCGGCGGCACCGGGGTCGGCCCGCTCGTACCTGCATATGCGACTGTTGCAGAAAAAACCGCAACCAAGATAAAAATGCCTATTATGTTTATCCTATTCATTTCAATACCTCTATTTTTTCTATCCTTCCGTCCCTTATATGTATAACACGATCGCAGTATCTTGTTATATCCGGATTATGGGTTACCATTACGACGGTGACATTCCTGTCCCTGCTTATGTTCTTGAATAGCTTTATTACCTCGTCCCCTGACTTTGTGTCAAGGTTTCCGGTAGGTTCGTCCGCAAGGATGAGCGATGGCCTGTTTACGAGGGCGCGTGCTATCGCAACCCTCTGCTGCTGCCCGCCGCTCAACTGCGTGGGCTTTAGTTTCAGCCTGTCACTCAGGCCAAGCTGCGCCAGCAACTCGTCCGCCCTGTCTTTCCTGTCGTCATTGGGCATGGGATTCACCATTAGGGGAAGTTCCACATTTGCCTCAGCGTCAATCCCGTTTACAAGATTGTAAGCCTGGAATACGAAACCGAGCTTTTTGTTCCTGAACTCCGCGAGCTTGTTGCCGTCCATTTCCGAAGTGGCGACACCATCAATATAAACCTCGCCCATCGTGGGTTTGTCTATCGTGCCCAATATATGCATGAGCGTGGATTTGCCGCTCCCCGAGGGTCCGACAATTGCGGCAAACTCCCCCCTATTCAAATAGAAACTTACATCGATCAGAGCGTCTACCTCTATCTGGCCAGACCTATACACCTTGGACAGGTTCTTAACAACTACAGAATAATCGGTTTTGGGATTGGACGCCATGCCACCTACCCACAGTCAATAGTTTAAATTTAATATATATTAAATTTACTATATGTTATTGCATATCAACTATATATAAAGCAGTGAGGTTTGCTCCGGGTTTTGTAACCGCGTTGTTTAGGCGTAGATAAGGTAATATATGTATAGGACACAACCAAATAAGTGGAATGTCAGGTAATCACATGGGCATAGAGGATCAGAAATGCGAGGTATGCGGGGCGGAACTTACTACCGAAAACTTTTATTATATATACGCAGGAAGGCTGCAGCAGGGTCCGATGAGCGACAGAAAGAGCATGCTGGAATACAATGTCTGCATGGATTGCTACAACCAGATAAAGGCCGAGCTCCTCGTATCTGTACAGAGGAGGAAGAACCTGCATGAAAAATAATCATGGATTCGATCAAGAATCTGGATCTAGAATTATGAAATTATAGCAAACCGCAAAAGTAATTAGACTTGAAAACTTAACAATCTTTCTATC
>CAZFUA010000044.1:0-8285 GCA_964521995.1 Microcaldota archaeon | reverse complement strand
CGAGGGCTGGGTTCTCGAGGGTCGAAATACAGAAAACCCCTGTGCTTACAAGGATAACAGTATATGTACTTAATCCCGGAAGGGTAATAGGGAGGGGCGGAAGGACGATAGACACCATAACAGAGGCGATAAAGACGAAATTCAAGGTTGAAAATCCGCAGATAAACGTAATGAAGGTCGACAACAAGATGCTTGAGCCCCTCTTGGTCGCGAAGGGGATCGCCGAGAGACTGGAAAGGGGCATGAATGCAAGAAGGATAATCCAGTCGACGTTGAAGGAGGTGATATCCAACGGCGCACTCGGCGTCGAGATAGTCGCAAGCGGGAAGCTCGCGGCAAAGGGTGCACGAGCAAAGACCATAAGGAAGAGCGTTGGATACATACCAAAGGCAGGGGATGTTGTCGAGCTTGTAAAGGAGGCAAACGCAACCGCGTATCCGAAATACGGGGCCATAGGCGTGCGAGTAAGGATAGTCCCTCCTGGAACCGTATTTCCGGACAAGAAGACGAAAGCGTTGGAATTGCCAAGGTCTATACTTAACAGTTAAAAGCTAATAACATGCGCAGCTAATTGAATGTCTACTGAAATGGTTGAGCAATCATGGTATTGGGGTTGGTGGCAGCTATACTTATAGCGTTCTTTTCAATGTTCGTACCCGGACTTCTGCTCTCATTTGCGCTCCTGAGGAAGACCGAACTCCACACGTTCGAGATCATTATAATAGGGTTCATATTCGGGCTTATTGCGCCGGCCACCCTCACATGGGCCGAATCGTACCTGATAAGCTACATACACGCGTTCACCTTCTCCGCAGCACTGTTCGAAATCAACGCGCTCGTGCTTACGGCAATAGGCGCGGTTTTCTGCTACAAGGAAGGGGTATTCAAAGATTTTGCCGCGTTTCTCAGGAAATTATTGCCAAGCAAAAACGGCAGCGTTCCTGCCAATGGTGCGATAAGCGTAGAAAGGGCGTCCAACGCCAAATGGTGGATATGGGCCATACTCCTCGCTCTTATGCTCATAACCTTCTATACAAGAATGCAGAGCATAGTCATATCTCCCACATTCTTCGAGTTCGACCCGTACTTCGACATGATAGACGCTCATTACATACTCGCGTACGGGCACCAGCTGCTTCTTGATCCGTCAGCATGGCCCGTTGTGGCCGCCGGCACAAACCACAGATTGCAGCCGATAGTCCCATATCTGGAGGCGTTCTGGTACACGTTGGCAAACAACCTCCAGTACCACCACCAGGCCTTCAGCACATCGTTGATGAGCTACGTTGGCGGAATGTATCCTCCAATAACGGCAGCACTTCTTGTTTTCGTAATATTCGTTTTGCTGTACCACGAATACGACGAGCGCATAGGGCTTATAGGTGCTGCGCTTACTGCAATGATGCCGGTACTGTTTACTACGTTCATTTCCGGGGAGCAACTCGTAGAGCCGTGGGGAATATTCGCCCTCTTCTTCTTCTTCGCCACGTACATGCTTGCGATACGCAACAAGAAGGACAAAAGGCTTGCCGCGCTTGCAGGCATAGCGTTCTCGTCCAACTTTTTGGGCGCCCACTATTACACCGTGACCATGGGCGTCCTTGCCATATACATAATTCTTGCGGGCATAATAGACATTCTCAGGAACGAGTCTTTGAAGGACTTCTACAAGATGAACATAATAGTGATAGTAACCATCATCATATTTTACGCTCTGTATGCTCCCTATCAGGCAACGCTGCAAAGCAATCTCTCAAGCGTCCTCGGCATACCGATAATAATCGCAGCCCCGCTGTTTGCGTTGATTCTTATCGCCATACTGGATTTCGTACCCAAATTCATGGCCGATAAGAAACTGATAATAAAGGAGGCCAACTTCAACACCAAGCTAGCGTTCATGATACTCGTAGGGATAATCGCAAGCGGTGCGATATTATTCACGAGAATAGGCAATCCCATAAAGAGCTACATAGAGATAAGCACGAGATTTACGACACCTTCAAAGCCCCTTTTCATGACAGTACAGGAATTCATACCTACGGGCCCGATATATGCGTTTGGCGCCCAGGGCTTCGGGGCCATAGGTGCTGGCCTGTTTGGCATTCCGATACTGCTATGGCTTGTGTGCATAATCTCTGTAATGCTGATATTCATGTCCATAGCGTTCAGGAAAAGCAAGACCGCTATCCTCTACATCGCAATAGTACTTCCGCTCATGGCTGCTGGATTTTCAGAAGTGAAATATCTGCCGCACCTAGGCACTGCATATATAATGCTATTCGGGATAATGCTCGGGGAACTGCTGTACTTTGTCGGGTCAAATTACCACGCTGGGGCAAAGCACAGGGACATATTAATAACAATATCCGCAATCATGGGAGTAACCGCATTGCTGATCGGATTTTCGCTCTATAGCTTCGGGATCATAGCCACGGTCAGCTTGGGCATTCTTATCCTGGGGCTTCTCATACTTCTGATCTATTTCACGAGAGGGCAAGAGCCTGAACAGTTTAGCATAAGGGGAGCGTACAGCAGCCACCCGTTTGCGTCAAATGTAATAATGGCGATAGGGATATTGTTCTTGTCGGGCCTCATTCTGGGCATTATAGCGATCGCATTGATACTGATTTATGACTACGGGATAAAACACAAGTTCGACAACAAAAGGCTTGCCGCGATGGCTGCTGTGTATTTCTTAATATTGATATTTTCACTCAGGCCCGGCTTGGCACCTTTCCCTATCTCAATATCACCAATGTTCCTCTACGGAGAAAGCGGATCCCTGATAAACTCCATAAGCGCACAGGCGGTGTACTCCTCAAACCTGCCGGGCGCGTGCAGCACGCTCTCAAAGTTCGGGAACAGCATCGGGTACAACACATACTGCAATGTAATACCGCAATACTGGCTTAACTCCATGACGTGGCTGCACATAAATGTTGGTCCGAATGCCCCAAGGGTACTTGCATGGTGGGATTACGGCGACTGGATAAACTGGTTCGGGAACAGCAACGCCGTGCTCAGGGGCGACAACTCCGTTGCAACAGAGGACTACGCGGTGGCGGCGCAATACGTGCTGGGATCGAACTACAACTATACTCCGCAAGCACTCGCGAAGTACATGAACGGCAACCAGACGCAGTATATACTGTTTGATCAGGACCTGATACAGAAATGGGGCGCCCTCAATTTCCTTGGATGCATACACATAAACGCAACATCGGATACGTTCGCATTCGCGCAGGGCAAGAGCAACAGTCCCCCAGTTCCGTATGTCTTGGGCATGTCGCAGTGCGAGTTGGTGCACGATCCCGAATTCATACTCCTTCCGCTGTCCACGCTTGTCCATACTAACCTTACGCAGCAGAGCATCAACGACTACTGTCAGATATCCACGACAAACAGCACCTACATAAGGGGATACCTTGTACTGGGCAACGGGATAGAAAACAACACGGTGTGCGTGAACAACATTCCGGATTCAAACGGGGTCCTTGGCATATACGACAACAACGCCACAAAGCTCAACGCGGTAATACAGGCCTCGCAGTATCTCGGGGTCCAGAATGTGCAGGGTACGCTCTTTGTGGAGTTCCTTATGATATATACGCCTAACGGGCCAAACGGCACAATAACCAACGCGCCTTCTGACTTCTATAACTCCAACTACTACAGGGGTTTCATACTCGGTGATCTTCCAGGATTCCAGCAGGTGTATCCTGCCAATGCAACAGGCATAAACTTCGTCAACGGGACGTATCCTGTTAGGATATACAAGCTTGTCAATTATACAGGAAAGCTTCCTCCCGTGCCCTCAAAGCCGTCATGGATAACGAACAATGACATAATGCCGTAATGTTTATATATTAAAATCACATAATGTCCACAGTGATCAAACGCCCAAAAATACAACGAAGCCCATAGTGGCACAAGGTACTGCATTCTGCCCGAGAGACCGTATCGAAGGCCACTTTCGCTTAGGCGAAGGGACTGAAATCCATGTGTGTTGGCTGTCACAAATATAGATAAACGTTTAATATCCTGTACACCAAATGCTCATCAGGGCTTGTAGCTCAGCTTGGTTAGAGCGACGGTCTTATAATGTAAACTTAAAGGAAGTTTACCAGTAGGAAAGCCGTAGGTCGAGAGTTCAAATCTCTCCAGGCCCATTAGTGTTATTTGGGCGTAAAGCCTGTTATAAACTCCACGCCATCGTAATAAGCCACAGGCCTGTTTAACGGATATTTGCGTATATAGTACATTTTGTTATCCTCTCCAAGCCTTTCGCTGTAAATAATAAGGTAATTTTTAAATGATATGTTCCCGGCCTTGAAGTGCAATGACTGCTCATTTATCAAGATTCTGGCAGGGACATTTTCATGTGACATATTCACATATTCTACAGGTTTTAACCTAAACGCGTAATCTGGTTTACTGTAAGATTCTGTCATCAAACCTGTGAACTTACCATCCTTTACGCCTTTGATAAAATTTCCTTTTCCTTCATAGGGCATAGACAACACAATTTTCGCACCGGTTGTAAAATTTTCTATTTTTACGTCCAGCGATCTTGCATACGATTTTGAATCTACCTCCTTATTTACCATTAATAAAGAATTTTCTAAAACCTGGCCAGGATCATCGATCATTCTCTCCTTTCCAAATCTGTCGGTCACTCTGACGTCAACATTGGGAAAAGGTTTGCTGGTAGGTATAATCTCTATACTTACCCTGTTGCCTTTATTGAAATCCTTATGATTCAATTTGAGTCCTCCCACGTAAAAAGTATTGTTTTTATCCCAAAAATCAAGTTGAAGCGAAAATCCCTTTAACTGGCCGCTTATCTTGCCTGCGGCCAAATTGTTGATAGGCCAATCGTAACCCATACCTACCTGATACCATGTTCCATTCGGCATAAGGCCATTTACAAAAGTGGCAGTCTTCTTGTTCTTAGAGAGATTAAATTCATACCTGAGTTCCTTTGCGTCCTTTTCGTAAATCAATGCAATCTGCTTATCGTAAAGCTCCTTGCCTTTTGCTATATCTCTTTTGTAATATCCTGCTATATCTGCCTGCTTCATTTGCATGTCTTTGTGATTTCCTTGTACGAAGAAAGTTGATCCTCCTGCCATTAACGGATTGGCTGTGGCTATGACTGCCAAAGTTACACCCAACAGTTTCCTCTTTAGCACCTTCCCTGCCTTTTTTGCCCCCTCTTCTCCCTTTGCTACTCTTTTCTTTACCCTCTCTTTAAATTGCCTTATCCTGCCTGTCTCATTTTCGTACTCTTCGAGCTTAATCTTTACCCTATTCCTGAAATCCATGTAGTGCTGCTTGTATTTAAGACTTAGGGCATGTTTGCGTTCTTGGCTATTTGAGCTCGCGGATTTGTGTTTTGTCATTATATTTAATCTTAGCAAACCTTTAATATTATTATGCAGATATCTATATTCTGACTACTGCTTAGGTGAAAAGGATGGAAGAAGATTGTATATTTTGCAAGATAGGAAAATCCAATCCAAATAAGGTATTCGAGGACGGAATATGCTACGTAGTGCCTGATAGGTTTCCATCGGAATTCGGCCATCTGTTGGTAATCTCTAAGGAACACTACGAAAACCTGCTCGTAGCGCCCGACGACGTTGTGGGCCACCTGTTCGTTGTTGCAAAGAACTACGGATTAAAGCTGAAGGACAAACTAGGCGCGGCAGGAATTACAATCGTTACCAACATAGGGCGAGAGTCGGGCCAGATAATATACCATCTTCATGTGCATTTGGTGCCAAAATACGCAAAAAGAATAGAAGGGTTCGAAAAACACAGAGAATTGACTGACTCCGAAGCAAAAAAACTGAAGGAAATTCTAAATTCCTAATATGCCATCCTTTTTTCCGCACCGCATTTTATACATCTGTATAATACATACCTTTTGCTGCTTACAATGCGCACAGTCATACTTTCACCCGGAACAAGCAACGATTCGCATTTTTTGCATATGTGCCTTTTGATATCCGGTTTAAGCCTTATCCTATAATGCTTGCTTATTCTACCTATAAGCGTTACGTATCTCTTGGAAAGCTTAGGGTCATCCTTGTAAGATTCCTTTGCAAGTTCATACAGTCTTTCTATTCTCTCTGCAGAGATCCTCCTTACGATGCCAGACTTCTTTGCGGCCATATCACGTTACTCCTATATGTTCAAGTATCTTTTGCATGGATCCCTCTATATCCCCAGACCTGCCTATCGTAATAAGGTTTTCTGATAACACGAATGGATCACTTGCTGGGACTCCGTGGAACAAATTTACCAGTCTTAACGTTTCCTTATCCTCTACAGATACGCGTCTGCCTCTTATTATATTGGCCCTTGCCGGTATCTTCACCGCATTGTTTACTGCGATTATATACCTTTTCGAGTTATTGAATTTCGTAATCAGGTCGAGCAGTGGCCTGAAGTCGTAGAGTTTGTAATGCTCGATGCCCTCCCCATCGATGAGCATTATGCCGTCATATTCTGTCGGCGACACCTTTGAAGTATGTATGTTTGGCTTGTATAAAGCCCCATGACTTCCTTTGCAGTCATTTGTGGTATAGCTAGTTATCTTATAATCGATTCCCCATTTGTCGAAAAACAGCTTTACGATTGAAACAGATTCGTCCTTAAAATCCCTTGGTGGTATAAAAATGAGGAATCTCATTTCTAATCACATCAGCTTTCCATGTATGGTGCAAGGTAGTACGAGACGCTGGCATCCCCTATATTATAATCGATCTTTATGGGCTCCTCGGTCTTTATCGACAGCATCATGGTCGAACTAGACGGGCACGCACTTATCATCCTTTCAAGATAATCAAGATTGAATGTCGCGGATGAGGCCTTGGATATATTTATCTTCTTTATTACCTCTGCATTGTTCATGTGCTCCTCTTCTAGCTCGCCAGCATCGCCCTTGGCAACAACCATAAAAGATTCCTTGTCGGCTTTGAACCCAACATGCGTGGAAAGCAGGTTTGCGTCCTTGAGTATGTCCTTGAGGGACTCTGCCTTTACCTCCACAACAGAATCAAAGTCTATCTTTGGCTCCTTGTCTGCATCCTTTTTAACGTCTATCATTGGCAGCCTGTACCTCCTTCTGCTGTTTTTGCCGATAAACTCCACTATAAATTTGTTGCTGCTTTCCTTCATAACAAGCTGTTCGTCCGCTCTTGAGCTCGCAAGAATCTTCCCAAAATTTTCAAGGTTTAATCCCACTAATATAGGCTTGTCCACATCATATTTGGCAAATGCCTTGTTCGGTATGGAGAATGATATCATGCTTATCCCAGAAGGGTCCATAGCCCTTAATGATATCCCCTCCTTGGTAATGTTGAAGGAGCCCTCATCAATAAGACTTGTTATTGAATCTACGCAATTCTTCCAGTATCTCGCATCGTCTATCTTTATCTCGAACATGTTACCACACAAATAGCACTAATATTACTAAGTAAAGTAATATAAATACATGTAATTTGGGTCTTAAGATTAGGGTTTTTTACCCTTTCGTTTCATCCGCCTTTTTGGGCTCCTCTTTTTTCTCCTCTTTCTTGTCTTCCGAACTCCTGCCTTTCAATCCAAAATACGCAAGTGCGATTATTATTATGACTATTATGATTCCTACTCCTGCCAATAATGCAGTATTGCTACTTTTCTGTCCGTTCTGGCTCCCCTGCGTCGAAATGGTGGTTTGCTGTGAACTTCCTGTCGATGTGGGAGGCGTTGTCGTAACTGCTGTTGTAGGAACTGTTGAATTAGCCGCATGCCTGTTTAGTGTGCAATTTGCGGCTGTAGAACCAGGCGCAAGTAGATACGTGTTAAATTGATAAGATCCTGTTGCAACATACGGCGTGTTGAAGCTTATTGATGTGTACCCATTCTTTGATATGCTGACCGTCCAGTTCCCATAGCCCAACCTTAACAGATAACCTCCGGTGCTATTTGTCAAATTGGATGTATTACTGTTATACGGAGCCGTTACTAAGGCATTTGTTATTGGAAGACAGGTGCTTCCGTCTATCACATTACCATATAAGGTAAATTGAGACACGCCTTTTGAATAAGCATAAGGTACGGCATATGAGCCGAATGCAACTACCGTAAGTAGCAGGGCAACAAGTCCAAATCTATTATCTATCCACATAGCAATCAATATGTATGTAATCTAATACTCAGTCATATTTTTAATTGTTTTGCTTTATTAAGGCCATAAGTATATATATCTAGAAAGGCGAAATCGACAATAGATAAAA
>CAZFUA010000043.1:0-8687 GCA_964521995.1 Microcaldota archaeon | reverse complement strand
ACGTAAAGGCGGTTATAACAGAGGGCAATTTTTCAGTGAGTGAGATGGCATATACGTCTTCATATGTTTATAGCGCTGGAACACTCTCTCGCGCAAGCGCTGCCAGTAGTTTGGTGAGCGCCTCGTTATCCCAAAGCAATGAGTCCGTGCTCTACGGGCTGTCGCAAATGGAGGGGGTGCCCGAACTTGGTGAGACTTCGCATTGCACATACCTAAATTTCTGGTATACGCCGCTGTCTTTCAAATCCCAGTGCGGCAATGCCGCATGGGACTTCTCGATATTCTCAGATAGCTGCTATGATGCAGGCTCCACAGGAATGACATATTGCGTATATGAGAATCCAACAGATCATTATACACAAAACATCACTGGACAGGAGGAAGGATACCAATATAACCTCGCCCTAACCATTAGGTATGGCAATAGGACTTACACCTCCAGAATAGGCAGCAATGAGAAGAATGCAGAGCTGCTATATGGCAATGTGCTTGTGGGCAATGTTGAGGTATCTGGCCAGATAGAGGGCCAACCCGCGCAATCGCCCGCATCTATGGAGGTTATGGATTCGGTTCAATCCTCATATCCCATTATGGGAGGCGAGTATGATAAATATGAGCAATACATTTCTTCAGTCGATGCCAAGCTCGGGTATTACAACGGTTCGGGTGTAGGTGCTTCTGAATTCTCCTCCATACAGCAGAGTGTAAATTCCTACAATGCATATCTTAGCAACTTTTTTAACACTACGGAGTACAAAGGCTGCAGCATCACACATGATGGGGGCGTTGATTACCTTTCCTGCCCTGCTGCCGCGCCCCTCGATTTTGGGAATATAACAGTAAATATATACAACAGCACCATCAACGAGAGCCTGTCAGCCGATGGTTCCACCGTAAACGTGAGATGAAACCGTGAGAATGCAGGCATCAATAGTGGAAGCGGCGCTCGCTATAAGCATACTAGTGCTTTCAAGCGCCGCGATTGCCGCAATAGTTTACGACAGCGCGAGCGGCAATATAAACCATATGCGGCAGATAAACGCAGCCTACGATTTGTTCCGCATAGTGCAGCAGAATTCGACATATGAAAGGTGCATGCTTGGCACTGGGACATGTCCAGACAGGCTTCTGGCGGAGTTTATGGATATATATGGCCTTGCATACATGAGGATAAGCGTTGCGAATTCTGAGTCGCATGCAGGAAACCTATCCGAATGCGCTTCGGGCTACAGCTTCTGCGAGCCAACTATATCAGCGGAGCAGGGAATAATGTGCGTATATACATGCACTAGGTAATGCGGATGGGAACATTTGGCATTCTTGTGGCAGTCTCGGCCATGATCGCTTTGGCTGCCCTCTTGGGCACAGCGGAGCAAGTCAATTATAGCAGCGCTGCCCAAACCATATACCTGAATTATTCATATATGCAGGAAGTTTCCACGTTGGCGATTTCTGCTTCTATGTGCAAAGTGATGAATGCAAGTTCCCTCTCTGGTTTCTATAATGCGCTTGGCGTTTCGGCTAGGCTGGACGGCCTTAATGCGAGCATTAGCGGCAATATCATTACAATATATAAAGATTCATATCCCAATATCTACAGAATTATAGATTGCGGATGAAACATGCGACTAATCCTATGTGGCCTTAGTGGTGTAACGGTTTGCACGGAAGACTGTGGATCTTCTAGACCGGGTTCGACCCCCGGCTAAGGCCCTCTTATCCTATCAGCCCTTCGCTGGGCAGGTTGCGGAAGATTTCTGTATCCATGCGCAGTTGCTGTTCACGGTGCACCTGTTCCCTCCGAGGTCAACATCAGAAACGTTGGAGGTTGAGCCGCTGGCACAGGTAAGGCCAAATACACCATTCAGATTGTTGTTAGAGGCGGTATCTGCAGTGGAATTGTAGAGCGACATGGCGTATGTGCCATAGTATGGGGCGCTGTTGCCCGATATGACCATGCCATCTGTATTGTTTAGGGTATAAGCACCGATGTACGCGGTAACGTTATTGTTTTCTAGATCCCCATTCGAGTCGTTATACAGGTATATACCGTAATAAGGCGCTGTGATGTTGTTGTAGGATATCCTAGCGTTGCTTGAATTTGATATGTTTACGGCGTATGTATCCAGCACCGCGCTCGAGTTTATCAAAATCGTGTTGTTTAATAGGCTTATTCCGGATTTCTGCGCTACGACTGGCGCATCAAAGCCCTTGAGGTAGCAGTTCTCGAGCACGGAACCGCTTGATTTCGCAAAATAAGCAAATGATCCGCCGTTCGTAGCTATTATCGTGTGCCCGTTGCAGTCTATCGTTGTCGAGTTGGATTCAACAGTAAAGCATGTGCCGCCATACGTGTATTCGTAGTCTGATTCCAGGTCATAAGATGAGGGAGATATTGAAAGCGCACATTGAGCCCTGGGATTTGTCCGCGACAGGGCAGCCAGCCATCTGCAGCCCGACTTTGTATGGCCATAATTTATGCCCCCGTTTTCTGCATTGATAGAGCTGCTATAACCGCTGCATATATAATCCGTTGAGCTCGCCGAAGCCGAATTATATGATACGTTGTTGTCCGTTGATGCCCCGGCGAATGAGAAGCCCGTGGATACTGATGATGCGGTGTTGTTGTATATGCTGTCTTTTGTGGAGTTGATTATGTATACCCCCACAGATTTGCTTATGCCGTAGGAAACGCTGTTGTTCAGCACGCTTGAGCTACTGGCGGTGTTCATGTATATTCCGTAGTAGGTGTTTTGCGACATTACATTATTGCGCAGTCTTGCACCCGACGCGTCAGTTAGATTTATGCCGATGAGTGCACCTGAAATGTTATTATACAGCAATGATACCTCCTTTGAATTGACTGCTTGTATGCCAGTGCCGAAGCCCTTGACTGCACAATTTTCTACCGTAACATTGCTCTTGCCGTACAGGCTTATCGCCGCACCTCCAGTATATGTGGATCGCAGCGAGTGGTAATTGCAGTCCAGAACCGTGTTGTTTTGCAATATGTCGAAGCACTTGTTACCCACGTTGGTAAGGTTAGCGGTGAGCCTATATGTGCCTGCATGATTAAGGTTAGAGCACGAATCGATCGGATAATAGAGGAGCGTCGGAGATATTGTCTGCGAACAGCTAGTAGCCCATGCAGCATCGGTAATGCCGCATGTTGTTGTCTGGAGCAGGTTGTCCGTGGTGTTGGCCGAATTTGGTGTCGCAAATATGTCTACGCGCGTGTTGTTGAATACGTATCCGTGCGAAAACGCGTTGCCCAGCGAATCGTTTAGATATACGCCGAAGGTGTTGTTGAATATGCTGAAGCCGCTGACTGTCATACCCTCCGAATTTGACAGGTATATACCGTAATTGCCAAACCTGTCTGTTATGTTGTTTATGAATATGCCATTCGAATTGTTTAGCTTCAGGCCATAGGCGCTAGTATTGTATATCTTGGTGTTGGTTACATTGGAATTTGATATCGAGTTGAAATACGCTCCGGTCGCTGAATTTGTGATCTTGCAGTTCTCTATGTTTATTCCCTTTCCGGAGTATGCGTATAAGGCAGTGGATGAATTGGTTATTGTGTGGTTGTTGCAGTTCAATGTCACATGGCTTGCATCTATGTTTATACATGGGGATGTTGTCTGGTTGACATTGACATAATCGGACATGCTTATGTTACCGGCTAGCGTGTATGTGCCAGGAGCGCTTATCGTGCCGCAGCTGTCAACACTGCTCCCCAATATTATCTGTGACATGTTGGTCTGGATATTGAACCCACGGCACTCCAGGAAATTGCAGCCGGTGTTGTTGGTGCAGATGTTTGCAAAGGCATAGTTGCTGTCCTTAAACCCTGATGCAGCCTGGCAGTAGAAGGACGTTGGTGTAGAGTATATGCTATTGTTCACAAACTTGTTTCCGGACGAATCTACGAGAATGCCGTACCTCGATATTGTGTCAATGGTATTGTTGCTCACGGTATCATTGTGCGATTCGTTGACCAGGCTGATTGCGCCGCCATACGCAAAGGATTGCGACAGGTAGTTGTTGCCTATTGAACCGTAACTAGAGCCGCTATAGCGTATGTCTGACACATAGTCGTTGGTCAGGTTATTGTTCTTCACGAAAACCGCAGTGCTTCCATCAGAGTATACGCCATAAGAGAAGTTAGATATCTCGCAGTCCTCTATGGAAACGTTATGCTGGCCGACAACTTGTATGCCGTAGCTGAATGGTGGTTTTACAGTATACGTGCCTGCGCCTCTTATTTTGTTCTGGTTGCATATGAATGATACATCGCTCGCGTTTATTGATATGCATGGCTTTGCGCCGCTAGAAGATATGGATGATTCAAGATAATAGTTGCCCGGCTTGCTTATGGTGCCGCATGAGTTTATTGCGCCAAGACTAGTCACTGGCACAGTTGTTGTGGAGGTTATTATAGAGGTAGTGACCTTATGCGCAGGCTTTATCAGTATTGTGCCGGATATTACCGCCGCGATTACAATTATTATGATTATGGGGAGCAGGAAGCGCCTCATACCGACATTAGAGGGCAGTTTCACCTTCTGCAGTTTTTTTGGCCCTGGAGGCTGTTGCTGGTATGCCGGCTGCTGCGCCTGTATTGGGCTCTGCGGCGTTATGTCTATCTTCATCCCTTGGCCCTGCGGAGCACCGCCTTGACCGCCTCCTTGACCGCCCTCCTGACCACCACCCTGATTTTGGGGCTCGTTACCCTGATACATCATCTCTTCCTTTCGCAACTATTTTTTTTAATTTTATTCTTCTTATACTTACTTATACTTATATAAAGAGAAATTATTTATTAATAGGCAGGGCCCCAGTAACTCAGTGGTAGAGTGCTTGTCTCGTAAACTTCTCTAGGCTCTTAGATATCCAGAAAACAAGAAGTCGAGGGTTCAACTCCCTCCTGGGGCTGTCCTTTAATGAGACTGCAGTGGGGGCTTTCTGCTATGCATTCTGTAAGATTATGGAAGCATCAATAACGCTGTCCGCATAGAAGGTTTTATCACTTTAAGCGTACATAATGCACATAAGAACTATTATAGAGTGGAGAAGCATGGATGTTGATTATGAAAGAACTATTTTGCTTGGAATTAAGCCGCAATTTGCAGAAGATATACTCGACGGCAGAAAGAAGTGGGAGTATAAAAGAGTACCACCCAAAATAATTGCAAAGACTAAAATGGTATTGTATGCATCAGGTAATATGCAATCCATAATAGGTGACTGCACAGTTACAGAAATATTGCGGAAACCTGTAAACGAGTTAATAGATAAAACAATAAACGAGTCTACAAGCACAAGAGAAGGTTTGCAAGAATATTTTTCGGGGCTTGAAATCGGCTCAGCACTGCGTGTTGAAAAACCCAAAAGATACGCGAATTTTATATCCTTAACAGACATCAAAGAAAAAGCACACAACTTTGTTCCACCGCAGAATTTCTATTATCTGAGGCGCGGCGACCAAAGGTTCGCTTTTATATTCGCAATTTTGGATTCTTCTGGCTCGAGCGAAAGATCCACTCAAAAACGCATTACGAGTTTCTGAATCTTAGCAAACTAAAACGTATATCGTTTAGAGTATATTCTCCAACTAAGACTAAAGCGGACGCGCCGGTGGGTGCATCGCGGCGACGAGCTAAAGTGCAAGTTTCCTAATCACTTTTACAACGACAGCACCCCTGGAGCTTGCTTGATGTGCTGTGAACAGAAGGCTTAGGATTCCATGTTGCACGCATGCTAAGGCTTGATGTTGATGGAAGATGCATCTGCACCATGTTTTTATAGTTTGCCTTGATTATTATCTCAGAGACCTTAAGGGGAAGATGGTGAAGCGATGGAACTGCTGGCTAAAACTGCCCTCACAGTAATAGTAATAGTTGCGGTGTTAGCTGTCATTTATCTGGTAAAATACTTCTTAGTTGCGCCTGCCGCGCCGCTTAATGAGGCGCAGGCTGATGCACTAGTGGTTAAGGACCTTATGCAGCATTCCCCAGATGTGAATGTTTCGATACTCAACTCTTCGCCATCCACGGCGTATCCGGGAAGCTGGGACATATTCGTCAGGCTGGTATACGGCCAGAACACTGCCTGCCCCTCCATGACTACTGAGAGTTTTATATATCCAGCAACGGGATTCCTCAACACCACGATATTATACTCTAATTATTCCAATGGCACTTGCAGGCTCTATGTAAGCCTCGCAAATGCGTCCCGAGGCCTCAGCAGAATAATAGGCCTGGCGCCGCTTGCGATAGATGTACCCTACAATGATAGCGTGGCAGGGGTAGTGGACATGGTTAGGGATTATGGATATTCGAACGTGGTTGCAAGCGCCCGACTGTATGGCACTCTAGATATCTCGGGCAAGAACGTGAGCGACATATGGCTGGTATCATATGCATCGCCGCTTCACAACAGCACATATGTGGTTGCCCTGAATACTTCAGGCAACATAATTTATAAGGGCACGAAGATATAGTTTACTTTTATATAAGCTGAGGCATTGAAGTAAATGATAGTATGAGACTACATTTACTCATCAGAGATACATAATACTTAAAAAGCTTTCTTTAAAAATATAGATAGGCGATTGGCATGGACGACCTAGTAAATAGTGTATTCGAAGTAAAGAGTGGAGTTGCAAAAAGCACGGCTGTAAGCGATGAGGATTTCGGATCGGCGCAGATAAAGATTGTGACCGCGGGCTTTGGGGGGGCTGGAGACAATATAATAAACAGGCTGCTCAAGGTAGGCGTCAAGGGAACAGAGTTTGTCGCGCTTAACACTGATGCCCAGCATTTCAAGATAATAGATGACAGGATAAAGAAGGTGCTAATAGGGAAGAGCATAACAAGGGGCTTAGGGGCAGGGGGCGACCCGGTTGTTGGAAAGAAGGCCGCTGAGGTTGATAGGCAACTATTGGAAGGTGTTTTTGCCGATGCACAGCTGGTGTTTCTGTGCGCTGGTATGGGGGGAGGCACAGGAACAGGCGCCATACCAGTAGCTGCGCAGATAGCAAAGGAGCAGGGGGCAATCGTAATATCAATGGTCACATACCCATTTGATTTGGAAAGGGTGAGGAAGGTAAAGGCAGAGGAGGGCATACAGGAGCTTAGGAAGTACAGCGACAGCGTCATAATAATAGACAACAACAGGCTGACGAAGCTTGTGCCGAACCTGCCGATGACTGAGGCGTTCGCGCTCGCCGACGAGGTGCTTGCAAAGGCGATAGGGGGCCTTGTATGGACCATAACGCAGCCGAGTATGATAAACATAGACTTCGCGGACGTGAGGAGCATTATGGTGAACAACGGGGTAGGGTTCATAGCGGTAGGCACCGGCAAGGGCAATGACAAGGTCAACATAGCCGCGGAGCAGGTGCTCAAGAACAAACTGCTGGATGTCGATTACGAGAACGCCACTGGAGCACTGATACATATATCCGGAGACAGCTCCCTTACAATAGGGGATGCGATAAAGGCTGGGATGATAATAACCGAGCGCATGGACCCTAATGCAAACATAAAGTGGGGTGCGAGGCTCATACCCGGATACAACGACATGATAGAGATTGTCGCAATAATAACAGGAGTGAAGAGCGCGAGCGTGATTGGCAAGCTGGAGGAGAGGAAGGCACAAAATTACACCGACCTCGAGTCCATAGGATGAGGTGAGGGATATGGATATGGATTATGAAGAATTCAGTTCAAAATTCGCTGTGGTAGGCTGCGGCGGAGAGGGCTCCAACCAGGTCAGCAGGCTATTCAACGGCGGCATAAAGAGCGCCGACACGATAGCCATAAACACCGATGCAAAGCATTTGGGCATAACAAATGCGCACAAGAAGCTGCTCATAGGCAAGGAGATAACAAGGGGGCTGGGTTCTGGAGGTTATGTCGAGCTGGCCGCCAAGGCGGCTGAGGCAAGCCTGTCGGACATACAGAACGCGATATCAGGCTATGACCTCATATTCCTGTGCGCCGGCATGGGGGGAGGGACCGGAGGCGGAGTCGCGCCAATAGTAGCTAGGACGGCCAGGGAGATGGGGGCTGTGGTTGTTGCATTCGTAACATATCCGTTCGCCCTGGAGAGGAACAGAAAAGAGAAGGCTGACTGGTCCCTGATGCAGCTCAACAAGAATACCGACACCACTATAATAGTTGAGAACGACAGGTTGCTCAGCTATGCGCCCAACCTGCCGATGGAGAAGGCTTTCGAGATAATAGACAACATAACGGCAAACGCTGTGAAGGGGATAACCGACACTATAAAGTTCCCAAGCCTGATAAACCTAGACTTCGCAGACCTTAGGACGGTCATGAGGGATTCCGGGACCGCGGTCATAAACCTTGGAAGTGGTTCGGGAACCAACAGGGTGGAGCACGCAATAGAGTCTACGTTGAAGCACCCGCTGATGAGCTATGACATAGCCGGCGCGAGGAGCGCGCTCATACACGTGACAGGAGGAGCCACGCTATCGATAGATGAAGCAACGAGGATAGGTGAGGGCGTGACAGAGGGCCTTGATGCGAGGGCGAACGTGATATTCGGCGCCAGGCTGCTGCCGGACCTCAATGACCAGATACATGTCATGTCGATAGTGACAGGGGTCAAGCCCATGCTAGGGTCTAGGATAGAGGCGGCAAAGGACTCGGTAGTGT
>CAZFUA010000042.1:0-8798 GCA_964521995.1 Microcaldota archaeon | reverse complement strand
GGAGGAATCTTTTAATGCCTGATATATCCGAATATTAATTTCCTATACTATAGGTTAAGCAAACGACTCGTTGCTGCTGAATTTCGATTGCACGACAGAGGGCCTCTGCGGCTTTCTCTTAAGCGCATCGTCTATCATGCCCTTGTCCCATCCCTTTGGGAGCTTGCCCCTGTCTGTCATGTAATCATAGATTATGAGCTTGAGCGTGTTGCCGAGCACGTAGTTGAATATCATACCGAATATGAACAGCAGGAATCCCGCTGCCATTACGACTATGCCGGGTATCAAAAGGCTTGAGGACAAAACAACAAAACCCAGCACCATGACCGCTATGCCCCCGAGTATGAACGCCAGGGTGTAGATGTCCGTGTATATGAACCCTCCAAATGTTTTGCCGAAATTGTCAATGATGAACTTTGTGCTGGTCTTTATCGCCTTTATGGGACCAACCTTCTCGTCTATTATCACTGGCACTACGAAGAACGTGGCCACGCTGAACGCGAACGCGACAACGGACCCTATTATCAGCCTTGTTATGAAGTCAAACCTGAACCTTGACTCTATTACCCGTATTATCGTGGTTATTATTGCATCGAATATGGCCCATTCCAATACGAGCTTCCAGTACTGGTTAGCCTGCGAGAACGCCTCGCCCATGGAGATCCTGTTCCCCTGGCTGTGACTTCTAAACGCGATCAGCATCGCTATTATGACGTACGTCGATGTAAAGTACGATGCAACGTAGAACAGGAAGAGGGTCAGAATCTGGAACGGGGTAGTCGCATTTATGAATACCCACGATACGACCAGCAGCGCAAAAAGTACGATCCCTATTATCGCTGAAATGACCGGGTAGATAAAAAGCTGCCTGTCCGCCATTATAAGCTTTCTTGTCTCCCTGCCAAGCCTCCATCCGGCCTTCAAATTCTCAAACACCGATACCACAGTAATTGATAAACTAACAAAACGAAGATATTTATTGTTTCGTTTAACAATAGGGAAGCAGCTAACGGTATCGATATGCGATTAATAAAGCGCAAAACATTGAAAAGTACAAGGATATTCAGCGTCGAGGAATTCATATTGGACAAGGATGGAAGGCGATTAAAAGAGTATGGGGTTTTCCTCTCGGAAACGGTATCAATTCTGGCGTTTTTGGACAGCAATCATATACTGCTTGAAAGGCAGTACAGGGCGCCGATCGACAAATACCTATACGAGATTCCGGCAGGGCACGTTGACAAGGGCGAAAGCCCGCTGAACGCCGCGAAAAGGGAACTAAAGGAGGAAACGGGATACAGCGCAGCAAGCACGGTAAAGGTGGTTAAATTTTACCCCAGCCCTGGCTTGATGAACGAGCTGCAGCATCTGTACATCGCTAGAAAGCTCAAGAAAGGGAAAACGGCCCTAGAAAAGAACGAGGAGATAAGCGTGGAAAGTATGAGCATACACCAGGCCCTGCGCATGGTCCGCTCTGGCAAGATAACCGACGCCAAGACAATAATCTCGCTGCTTTACTACAAGCTATTCATGAGCAAGTAGGCATTGTCCTGTCGATTTGTTGTGTTTATACTGACCTGCTGACCAGGAAATCAGCCATGGACTTGAGGGTTCTTTTTGCCTCTGAATCCTTTAGCCTGCCCTCAACCTTGTTCCACGCATCCTTTACGATTTTTTCCTCAAGTCCCTTCGCATATTCGGGAGCGCCGTATTTGTTTAGTATGGTTATCGCCTTTTTTATGAGCTCCTTGTCGGTCGTGTGCATTTCCAGTATCTTGATCAATGCCTTCCTGTCCTCTTCGCTAGCCATTGGAAGCGTGCGGATCACAAGCATTGTTATCTTCCCTTCCGTTATGTCCTCACCTATCCCGCCCTTGCTTTCCGATACCCCACTTTCCGTGACGTTCAGAAGATCATCCTGCAGCTGGAACGCCACTCCAATACTTGCACCGAAGTTTCCCAGTGCAGCAACCATCGCATCGTCAGCGTCTCCGAGCACGCCTCCAAGTTTTGCGGCCATGCTCGCCAATACCACTGTTTTCGAGTATGTCATCTGCAGGTACTCGCTCTCCGAGACCTTCAGTGGATCAACGAAGAAGTTGTGCCATGCGATGTCCGTTGCCTGCCCTATTGTCACCTTCAGCATTTCCCTCTGGTAAACGTCAAGCAGTCTTATCTTTGTCCTATCGGGGAGCTTCTTGCTGTCCAGAAGCGCGACAATCGGGAAATAGAACATGAAGTCCCCCAGGTTCAGCGCGACATCAACGCCGTATTTCACGTGAACTGCTGGAGCCCCCCTCCTCACGTTTGAATTGTCCTCTATGTCGTCGTGTATGAGCGTGGCGTTGTGTATTACCTCTGGTATGATCGAGAATTCGATGTATTCATCGGAATTCTTGCCGAGCGCGTCTATTATCGTCAGCATCAGCACGGGTCTCCAGCGCTTCCCTCCAAGATCTAGCAGGTATTTTGCGGGGTCTATTACTGCGCTCTTGATGGCCTTGGGGTCGTATGCATAGCCGCTCCTCCCGAGAAGTTTCTCAAGATACCTTACTGATGTCTTGTCCGTAAGGTACTCATTTATCCTCTTGTCTACCTCGAGCGCCCTCCTTTTTATATAATCTACAATATCATCATTGCTTTCCATACGATCAGAACCATAATTGATATACACTATAAATACCGTTATATTTAAATATTATTGAAGCAATAATCCATAATAGGTGTTTGATATTGGCAGTGGAGAGATTGATGAACCTTGCTACTACCGCGATAAAAAGCAATTTCGTTAGGCTGGACAAACCTTACAAGCTCAATTTTTGCGTAACATACCTCTGCCAGTCTAGATGTAAAACGTGCAATATATGGCAGATTAGGCCAAAGGGAGAACTAACTATAGAGGAGATAATAGAGTTCGCAAAGAAAAACAACTACTTCAAATGGATCGAGCTTACAGGCGGCGAGCCATTCCTAAGGGGCGACATAGTGGAGATAGCCAAGGCTTTCAAGGAGCATTCAAAGGAATTATACATACTTACAATGCCCACTAATTCCTTGTGCAATCAAGACATGGTCGAAAGAAAACTTAAAGAGATACTCTCACTTGGCATACCTAGAGTTGCGATAACGGTAAGCCTTGATGGCTACAGGGAATTACATGACAACATCCGCGGCATACCCGGAAACTACGACAAAGCAATAGCGATGTTCAAGCGCCTCAAGGAATTGAAGAAGGAATACAATAACCTTTTCTTCGTGTTCGGATATACCCTAAGTAAATTCAACAAGGGCGAGTTCCAGAAGACGTACGAAGCGGTGAAGGCTGACATCCCGGACATAAGGTACAATGACTTCCACATAAACCTTGCACAGATATCAAGCAACTACTACGGCAATCTCAACGACGACATAAGGGTAAACAATCCCGAGGTTGTTGGCGAACTGGAATCCGTACTCAAGCACAGGGAATTTGAGCTTGGGGTGATACCGATAATAGAGACCGCGTTTACGAGGAAGCTTGTCGAATACGCAAAGACCGGATACAGCCCTATGAAGAGCAGGAGTCTGGAGGCCTCTCTTTTCATGGACAGCTACGGTAACGTATACCCGTCAATAATGTGGGACAGGAAGATAGGCAACGTGAGGGACGTGAACTACGACCTTTCCGGATTATGGAACAACGACGAAGCTAAGGGCATAAGGGAGGAGATAGCCAATGGCAAGGAGCCGAACCAGTGGACGTCGTGCGAGGCATACCAGACTCTTACCGGGAACGTCCTGAGCCTTTTTGTCTAAGCTTTTATATTTTTTCTCCGTATCTAAATTACACGTTGTGCATCACATGAAATTTCTGGTTATTTTCCTTGCAATACTGATGATCGGTGCGGTAAGCGCATCAACCGTCACGCTTACGGGCACGTGCTATTCCGGGATAATAAGCGACAAGAGCAACTACATACAGTTCAACCTCACGAATTCGGGCGACGGCACCGCGACGAACCTTGTCATAACCCCGATAATAGAGGGGGCGAGGCCGAACAACACGACAATATCGATACCGTTGGTCAAGCCGAACACCACATATGCGGAGAAGGTTTACATGTGGAACTTCACGACAGTAGGAAGCTATGTCGAAAGGTTTGTCGTGAGGTACGACCAGGGCACGCAGCAGTTCACTACGGTATTCCCCTGCCTTGCGTACTTCTTCAAGGGCGCGCAGAGCCAGCTGACAATCACCGCGCTCGGCAAGAACACCAGCGGCGTGTACGTAAACATATCCAATGTCGCGGGCTACCCGATAAGCGCAGTTGCAACTGTGTACGCCCCGGCATCGTTCAGCGTGGCCCCGCAGTCAAGGAATATAACCGTAGACGGCTTCGGAACGGGCAAGGCTTCGTTTGTAGTCGTTCCGCCGCAGTACTCCGACGCGGAATTTCCCATAGCTGTAGGCATATCGTACATAAACGGCGGGGTGCACTACGCCACGCTTGCAATCACCACCATCACCTTCGCAGGCAATCCGAGCTCGAAGCTGCAGTTGGGCAACATCCTGCTCCTCCTGGGCCTCCTTGCGACCATCGTTATAATAATCATACTGATAATAATATCCATAATAATCAACCGCCGGAAAAAGCGGAGGGAGCTGCAGAACAAGGCGGCGCAAACATAACCAAACAAAAATGGTACTTTCATGTCAGATCCTTACATAAGCATAGTAATACCGACATTAAACGAGGAAAAAAACATAAGGGCCCTGCTTGACGAGATAAAGCCGGTAATCAAGAACTACAGATACGAGATACTCATAATAGACGGCCATTCGGCAGACAGGACCGTAAAGATCGCAAGGGGCATGGGCGCAAGGATACTCTACGATGACAAGGGCAAGGGTTCTGCGTTGATACTGGGGCTCAAGGCCGCAAAGGGCAAGATAACGATAAGCATGGATGCCGACCTGTCGAACAGGCCCAACGAGCTTAAGCTGCTCATTGCAGGGATAGAGGCAGGGTACGAGGTGTGCATGGGGTCGCGTTTCCTTACCGGGGGCGGAAGCGATGACATGCCATTCCACAGGAAGCTGGGGAACAAGTTCTTCGTGAGCCTTGTCAACCTGAGATACGGATCGCATTACACGGACATGTGCTACGGATACAGGAGCTTCGCGAAGGGGGTTGCAAGAAGGCTGGGACTGAGGGAGATGGGCTTTGGAATAGAGACCGAGATAAGCATGAAGGTGCAGAGGAAGCATATGCGCGTCCTCGAGGTGCCCAGCTTCGAGAAGCCGAGGGCCTCAGGGGAGGGAAAGCTCAGGAGCATATCGGACGGCTTCATAATACTCAAGACGATAGCGAAGAACATATAAGCTCGCCATTATTGCTAATCTATCTAGTTTTACAGCTTGTAGAAAACATTTAAATACATTTTCGATTTATCTTATCACGGCGATTAGCATGAGACAGAAACCCATTGACAAAAACATGGCCAAGCAACAGCATTTTGTGGAGATCAGGGACGGCCTTGAAGAGTTCGGCATATTCGAGCCGGTAAAGCTAAAGGTGTCGGCCAAACCCGTTACGGCCGTACAGGGGTTCGATATGCATATACCGGAATCCACGTATCTGAGAATCAACCGCGTGCCCATAAAGCAAGGAGACAGGGTGCCGCCATTGCGATCAGCTACGCTGCTTCTAGGGCTTCCAATTACCACGTACAACAAAAACAGGGAGGGACACGTGCTGGCCTCGATCACGAAAACGCTCGGGGAGACCCGTAAACTATTGAGGGAGAATGGGGAATCCGATTCCTGATGGCGATTACTTGCCGTATACGTAGTAGAATCCGTAGCTGTAGTTCATCTCCCTGTATGTCGCGAGCGATATGGGCACCAGATTATAATCCTGGGCTGCGTAGCTGCACTGGTTGTTTGGCGTGTGGCACCAGTAGCCGTAGTCAAGGACCAAACACCTGTACTGCTGCATGTACTGGTTTACCTGCGTGGTGTTGTAAAGGTTCCCTATCTGGGTAGATGTCCTGTTGTTCAATTGGAACAGCGTGGGATCGTAGCTGTACACTATGCAACCTGCAGGTATCTTTTGCGAATTGTTGTACACGAATCCCTCGTAGAACCTTGCATCTCCAGCCTGCTGTATCTTCGACGGATTTACGGAGAGCTGCGGCATCAGCACGTATATCGGCACGAACAATACCATTATCATGATTACCAATGCTGCGGCGTTCATTATCGCAGGGTTCCTCACCACCTTCTTGGCATAGTAGTTCACAAGGTCGAGGATCTCTGCAGCGGCGAAGCCGCCGAGCATCGCCACCTGCGCCATGAGGCTGAGCATGAAGCGCCAGTCCACTCCGTATATCACCGCGCCTGCATAGAAGGAGGTATAAAGCAGGAAGAATATCAGGAACCATATCCCTATCGCGGCAAGCGGCCGCCTGTTCTTTGGGGTTATGGCCATGAGCATTACTCCGAGTACCGCAAGAAGTGTGAACATTATCGGCTGCATGACGTAATCCGATTTATACTGGTTGATCCAGAACGCAAGGTTAGCGCATACATTGGACCTGAAGTTTGCGATGTTTATTATTCCAGTGACGTTCACCGGCTTCAGGTTGTTGCACGTGTTCTGTATGACCGTCCCCTGCCACCCGTACGTATCCACCTTTGACTCGTTGTAGGAATACAATATGGAGGGAACCACCGCTATGACGAAGAACAGTATTATGATCAGCAGCTTCGTGTTCAGCACGTGCTTCCTTACCAGCTTCATCGCGTCGCCAACGGATTTCACCATGTTAGTGTTCTCCAGGAGGAGATAGAACGCTATGAATACCGGTATGAAGAATATCTCGTCGACCTTCATGTAGAGGAGCAGGGAGAAGGCGAACAGCATGTTGGAAAAACTCCATACCGTCTTCTTTTTAATGAATATGAGGAAGAAGAACACCGCTATCATAGAATATGCCAGCACCGCAAGGTCCGAGTTGGTGGGCCTGGCCCAGACGAGTATTATGGGAGAGAGCGCCATGAGGAGCTCGGTAAAGAACGCCGCATTCCTGTTCCTCAGCAGAAGCAGCGCTGCGAAGAAGCTCATTATCACGGCCAGGGCCCCGAGCCCGAACTCCGTGCCGTATGCGACCCCTCTTGTCGCGCCGAACAGCAGGAAGGCGACCGCGAAGTTGAACGAGAGCCCTATGGGCTCGTGGAATATCTGGCCCGAGAGGCAAGCCACGTGCGTTCCGTAGTTGCACATCCACGCCTGCCCCGTATGGAGGAGCATGAGCGACATCGCCTGATAAATCACGTCGTCAAAGAAGAGCAGCTGCGTAGGCTGCACGAAGATCGTTTCGATCAGCACGAAGACGATCAGTATCGCAACAACGACCGTAAGGTCCTTGAGCCCGAAGCCGTGCTCCATCAATATTCTCTTTATGTTCCTCCTGTCGTTTATTACGCCTATTATGAGCGCAAAGAACGATATCACTATGCCTATCGTGAATACGTACTCAAGCAGTCCCTGATCTAGAAGCATCATACACCACTCCTGTTGGTTATGAACACATTGTTCATGAACATGTATTTCGTCCTTGTGGCCTTCATCGTGGCTATGGCGTCCTCCGGGCTCATCACTATGGGCATTCCGTGTATGTTGAAGCTGGTGTTAAGGACAATCCCGTAGCCGGAGCTTCCCTTTATGCCTTTCAGAAGCTTCATGTAAGGGGCGTTCTCGCTGCCCACCATGTGGGTCCTTGCGGATCCGTCTATATGCATTATCGATTTGTGGGAGTTCCTCAGCTCCTTCCTAAGAAGATAGGCGGAGGTCATGAACTTGTCGTATCCCTTGCTGTCGAACTCAAGCATGCGCGGGGACTCCTCCTCGAGCATCGACGGCGCGAAGGGCTGGAACCACTCGCGCTTCTTGACATAGAGGTTGAGCCTGTCCTTCACCGCCTCAGAATCGCTCGGAGCCAATATGCTCCTGTTTCCGAGCGCCCTTGGGCCGTATTCCATCCTGCCCTGGAACCACATAAGATAATTGCCGTCGCCTATCATCTCCGCCGCATGCTTCGCGTGCGCGTCGGCCTCCTCCACCTCATACTTCAGCGACCTGTCCTTTTTCGCCGCGCTTTCAGTATACTCTGTAGTGTAGCTGTCCCCGAGGTAAGGGCTGAACGCGTAGTGCGTTGTGCCGTTCAATAGATAATTTACATGCAGGGCAGCACCCATGGCCATTCCACCATCGCCCATGTGCGGGAACACATACCAATGCTTTAGGTTCTCGAGATTCCTGAGCATCATGTTGGCCTTCACGTTTGCGAACGTCCCTCCCGCGAACGCCACGTCCTTTATGCTGTACCTGTCTATCACGTTGCTCGTGAACTTCGTCATCATGTTCTCCAACATTTGCTGTGCCATGTAGGCGAACTGCTCCCTGGGCATCTGCCACGCTATCCTTTGAAGGAGCTCGAACTGCCTCACGGGGCTGTAGCGCGAGATTATTCTTGTGCCGGACACCGTGAAAAAGTCCTTGAATTTGTTGTCCTCGAATTCGAACGGATAAGAGTAATCGGCCATGGCCATCACCTTGCCCTCGTCCTCCAGCTCCCGCATTCCGACTATGTTCGTCACCTGCTCGAAGAATATGCCTATGGAGTCCCTGGCGCTTACAGCCATCTCGCGCCTCATCTTCCCGTCCTGGAGGGTGCTGACGGATCCCGAAAGCCCGTCGCCAAGGCCGTCCAGGGTTATTACAAGGGATTTTGGGAAGGGCGAGGTGAATGCGGCA